>NZ_JARBAE010000051.1:0-47943 GCF_033795305.1 Streptomyces sp. AK02-01A | reverse complement strand
GGCAAGGGTCAGATCTTCGTCAAGGGTGAGGTCATCAAGACCGTGCCGGAGTCGAAGATCGTGGAGACCCTGATCGAAGAGGCGTTGAAGATCGCCGAGGAGATGGAGGACGCAGGGGTGCCCTCGGGGGCTCCCGCCGTCACCGTGAGCTGAACTGGTCTGAGAGGGGGCCCGAGCGTGTCTGTCTTGGAGAACATCCGGGGACCGCGCGATCTCAAGGCGCTGAGCGAAAGCGAACTCGACGAACTGGCCCGGGACATCAGGGAATTCCTGGTCCGGGCGGTGGCCAGAACCGGCGGTCACCTCGGGCCCAATCTGGGGGTGGTGGAGCTGACCGTCGCTCTGCACCGGGTCTTCGACTCGCCCGTCGACCGCATTCTGTGGGACACCGGCCACCAGAGCTACGTCCATAAACTCCTCACCGGCAGGCAGGACTTCTCCAAGCTGCGCGGCAAGGGCGGCCTCTCCGGCTATCCGTCGCGGGAGGAGTCCGAGCACGATGTCATCGAGAACTCGCACGCCTCCACCGTGCTCGGCTGGGCCGACGGACTGGCCAAGGCCCGTGACGTACGGGGAGGCGACAGCCATGTGGTCGCGGTCATCGGCGACGGGGCCCTCACCGGCGGCATGGCCTGGGAGGCGCTCAACAACATCGCGGCGGCGAGGGACCGCCCGCTGATCATCGTCGTCAATGACAACGAACGGTCCTACGGACCGACGATAGGCGGCCTGGCGAACCATCTCGCCACACTCCGTACCACCGACGGTTATGAGAGGTTCCTGGCCTGGGGCAGGGAAGTGCTCCAGCAGACGCCTGTCGTGGGCCGGCCGCTGTACGGGTCGCTGCACGGCGCCAAGAAGGGCTTCAAGGACGCCTTCGCGCCACAGGGCATGTTCGAGGATCTCGGCCTCAAATACGTCGGACCGGTCGACGGGCACGACATCGCCGCCGTGGAATCGGCGCTGGCGAAGGCGAAACGCTTCGGCGGTCCCGTACTGGTGCACTGTCTGACGGAGAAGGGCCGCGGTTACCGGCCGGCGCTGGAACACGAGGCGGACCGCTTCCATACGGTCGGCGTGATGGATCCGCTGACCTGCGAGCCGCTCGTACCGGCCGGCGGCCCGTCCTGGACCACGGTGTTCGGTGACGAGATCGCCGCGATCGGCCAGGAGCGGCCGGATGTCGTGGCGATCACGGCGGCCATGCTGCGTCCTGTCGGGCTGGCCACCTTCGCCGAGCGCTTTCCGGACCGGATCTGGGACGTGGGTATCGCCGAGCAGCACGCGGTGGTCTCCGCGGCCGGGCTCGCCACCGCCGGCCTGCATCCCGTCGTCGCCGTCTACGCCACCTTTCTCAACCGTGCCTTCGACCAGCTTCTGATGGATGTCGCGCTGCACCGGTGCGGAGTCACCTTCGTCCTGGACAGGGCCGGGATCACCGGCGCCGACGGCCCCTCGCACAACGGCATGTGGGACATGTCGGTCCTGCAGTGTGTACCGGGCCTGCGGATCGCGGCGCCGCGCGACGCGGAACAGCTACGGGCCCAGCTCCGCGAGGCCGTCGCCGTGGACGACGCGCCGACCGTGGTGCGCTTTCCCAAGGCGTCCGTCGGCGAGACGCTGCCGGCCGTGGGACGCGCGGGTGGCATGGACATCCTGCGCCGCGCGGAGGACGCCGAGGTGCTGCTGGTGTCGGTCGGTGTGCTCGCCGCTGTCTGCCTCCGGGCGGCCGAGCTGCTCGACGAGCGCGGGATCCGCTGCACCGTGGTCGACCCGCGCTGGGTCAAGCCCGTCGACGAACAGCTCGCGCCGCTCGCGGCCCGGCACCGTCTGGTCGCGGTAGTGGAGGACAACAGCCGTAGCGGCGGCGTGGGTTCGGCCGTCGGACAGGCGCTGCGCGACGCCGGGGTGGACGTACCGCTGCGGACCTACGGCGTCCCCGAGCGGTTTCTGGCCCATGCCAAACGGAGTGAGGTGCTGGCCGACATCGGCCTGACACCGGTGGAGATCGCAGGACGGATCAGTGCCGCCCTGGCACACAAGGAGAGCACGGAATGACCCATCCCAAGAAGCCCTCGGAGCCCAACGAGGTCCTCAACGAGGTCAAGGAGCTCAAGGCGCCGAAGGGTTTCGACCTCGCCCGGCTTCTCTCGGAGCGCGGTGCCGAGCGCTACGAGCTGCACACCAAGTACCTCAACCACCAGCTTCCGCGCATGCTGCACACCATCGGCTTCGACCGGGTCTACGAGCGGGCCGAGGGCGCCTACTTCTGGGACGAGGACGGCAACGACTATCTGGACATGCTCGCGGGCTTCGGTGTGATGGGCCTCGGCCGGCACCACGCCGTCGTACGCAAGGCGCTGCACGATGTGCTCGACGCGTCGCTCGCCGACCTCACCCGCTTCGACTGCCAGCCGCTGCCCGGACTGCTCGCCGAGAAGCTGCTGGCGCACAGCCCGCATCTCGACCGGGTGTTCTTCGGCAACAGCGGTACGGAAGCGGTCGAGACGGCCCTGAAGTTCGCCCGCTACGCGACCGGCAGGCCCAGGATCCTGTACTGCTCGCACGCCTTCCACGGGCTGACCACCGGCTCGCTGTCGGTCAACGGCGAGGACGGGTTCCGGGACGGCTTCGCTCCGCTGCTGCCCGACACGGCGATCGAGCTCGGTGATCTGGACGCGCTGGAGAGGGAGCTGAAACGCGGCGATGTGGCCGCGTTCGTCGTCGAGCCGATCCAGGGCAAGGGGGTGCACGCGGCGCCGCCGGGCTTTCTGCTCGCGGCCCAGGAACTGCTCCACCGGCACAAGGCGCTGCTCATCGCCGACGAGGTGCAGACCGGTCTCGGCCGGACCGGCGACTTCTACGCCTACCAGCACGAGGAAGGAGTGGAGCCGGATCTCGTCTGTGTGGCGAAGGCGCTCTCCGGCGGCTATGTCCCCGTCGGCGCGACCCTCGGCAAGGACTGGATCTTCAAGAAGGTCTACTCGTCGATGGACCGGGTGCTGGTGCATTCGGCGAGCTTCGGCTCCAACGCGCAGGCCATGGCCGCGGGCCTCGCCGTACTGTCGGTGATGGAGGACGAGAAGATCGTCGCCAATGCGCGGACGACCGGAGATCTGCTCAGGTCACGGCTGGCCGCGCTCGTCGACCGCTATGAACTGCTGCACGAGGTGCGAGGCCGGGGCCTGATGATCGGCATCGAGTTCGGCCGGCCGAACTCGATCAAGCTGCGTGGCCGGTGGACGATGCTCCAGGCCGCCCGCAAGGGGCTCTTCGCGCAGATGGTGGTCGTACCGCTGCTCCAGAAGCACCGCATCCTCACTCAGGTCTCCGGCGACCATCTCGAAGTGATCAAGCTGATTCCGCCGCTGACCATCGGAGAGCGAGAGGTCGAGCGCTTTGTCGACGCCTTCACGGCCGTCATGGACGACGCCCATGGCGGCGGCGGACTGATGTGGGACTTCGGGCGGACACTGGTGAAGCAGGCCGTCGCCAACCGGTGATCGGTACGGCGCTCCCGGGTCGGCGCCGAGCCGGTGGAGTTTGCCTCTGAGGTAAGAAATTTGCCCCAGAGGAAATATCCTGGCGCAATAGAGGCATGCGTACACCTCCCGCCGGAGAGCCGGCCGACGAAGCGCCCGGCCGGCTCTCCGACGAGCTGCCCGATGTCGCGCCGCGACTGCGCGAGCTGCGCCGCGACCAACGGCTCACCCTGGAGTCCGCCGCCCGGCGGGCCGGGCTCTCTCCCGCTCATCTCTCCCGGCTGGAGACGGGCCGCCGCCAGCCCTCGCTGCCCATGCTGCTGGCCCTCGCCCGTATCTACGGTACGACCGTCTCCGAGCTGCTCGGCGAAGTGCCGCCGGAGCGCGACCCCATTGTCCGGGCCGGCCGGGCGGAGCCCGTCGAGGCCGACGGCTGGACGTACCACCAGGCGGGCGGCTCGGGCCGGGCCATGCAGCCGCTCCGGGTCCAGGTGCCGTACGGAGCCCAGGGCGATCTCGTGCGTGTGCACCCGGGAGAGGAGTGGCTCTATGTCCTCGAAGGGCGGCTGCGGCTGAGTCTCGGAGACGCCGTGCATGTGCTCGACCCGGGAGACAGCGCGCACTTCGACTCGCTCACTCCGCACCGGATCGCGGCGGCCGGACCCGCCGGGACCGAGCTGCTCTTCGTCCACACCCTGCTGCAGAGCCCCGCCGCCGAGCTGTGCCTCGGCGGCGGGGCGCATCGCGGCTGATCCGTCAGAGAGGTCTGTCACCATGTCAGAGAATCCCGTTCCGGACCCCGCCGGTACGCCGGCCGGCCGGGAAGACCTGCCGGCACGCGCGATGAATCAGGAGAAGAAGTTTCCCAGAGGGCTCGTCATCCGGCTTTTCGCCTATCTGGTGGCCGGTCATCTCTTCGCGGGCTTCCTCTATCTGCTCTTCGAGCTGGGCGCGCGCGGTCAGTAGCGGTCGGCGCCGGCCTGACGGCGGCGCGCCTCAGGAAAGCAGGCGGGCGCGCAGCCGCTCGCGGGTCTCGGGAGTGAGTCCGAGGCCCGCCGACAGATAACGATCGGTGCTGCCCCAGGTCTTCTCGATGGTCTCGAAGGCCGCGGCGAGGTATTCGGACCTGGCGTCGAAGAGCGGGCTGAGCAGCTCCATCACCTCGGCGGACATCGCGGCGGGCGAATTGTCGCTGCGGCGGATCGGATAGCGCCGCCGCGGTTCGTTCGACTTCAGGTAGTCCGCCTCTATCGCCTCGCGCTCGACGCCGACGGCCAGCAGCGACACCGCTATGGAGAGGCCGGCCCGGTCCTTGCCCGCCGCGCAGTGCATGAGGGCCGGGACGCTGTCCTCGGCCAGAGCGTGCAGCACCCGGCTGTGCTCGGCGGTGCGGTCCGTGATGATCGCGCGGTACGAGTCGGTCATCCGAGCCGCGGCCTTGCCGTCCGCGAGGAGCGAGCGGAGCTGGTCGAGATCGCCGTCCCGAACCATCAGCCAGAACTCCGCGCCGTCCGCCGGATCGGTGAGCGGGATGTTCACATTGCGTACACCTGCCAGTTCCACGTCCGCACCGTCGAGCTTGAGGTCGGCGGCATTGCGGAAGTCGAAGACGGTGTGCAGTCCCAGCGACGAGAGGAAGGCGGAGTCGGCCGAGGTGGCGTTGGCGAGATGGCCGCTGCGGAAGAGCCGCCCGTGCCGCACCTGCCGGCCGTCCGTGGTCGGCAGTCCGCCCACGTCGCGGAAGTTGCGTACTCCGGTCAGCTCGGGCTCGGTCGACGGGACCTGCTGCGTCACGGCCTGCTCCTCCGTGTCTGACGTCGGCGCCGCTCGCCGACGATTTCGTCTTCTGACACTACGACATCAGTTCTCAGGACATTCGAGTTCGCCATCTCGGGAGCGAATGCGAACTATTCGGACATCGCACGAAGATACAAATCGCCCAAATGTGCATCTGTCCGGATTGGTATGTTTCGCATAACGTGCCCCGGTCCAGGGGGAGATGGGTTTCGGCTGGTGAGCAGGATCATATCCGTGACGGTCCGTGGCGGCGGCGCGAATCGGAATTGCCGCGACGCACGGAATTCGAAGATCGTAATCCACGCAGGGTGACCGGAAATCCAGGGTGATATCGGAGCGTGTGCCACCGTAGGGAATAAGCGGCTTGTTAATGCCCTCCCGGCTCGCCTACGTTCAGCCTCAATCCAGGCGGACCGCCGAATCCTGCCGCCGCTTGGAATTCGCACTCACCCATCCACGTGTGGCAGGAGCGGGGGACCCAGGTAGTACGCCGTTCCGGATTATCGGACGGCTCGGGGTGAAGTCGCGCAGTACGCGCGGCAGGGCATCTCCAGCCCTAACCCGACAGCTCACCTCGCAGGCGCCGGAGAGGAATTGACCATGCCCGCGAAGGGTAAGCACCGCCGCACCAGGACCAGCCCGTTCAGCCGTGGCCTTCTCGCCGCCGGTACGGGCGGCGCCGCCATCGCTCTTCCGCTCATCGGCGCCACCGGCGCGCACGCCGCCGAGAAGGCCGCGCCCGCCACCGAACCGCACGCCGTCTCCGCTGCCGCGCAGACCATTCAGCAGGCGTCCGCCAAGAAGACCGCCGCCAAGGCTCCGAAGATCTACTCCGTGGTCGCCGGTGACTACCTCTCCAAGATCGCCGCCGAACAGCACGTCCGGGGCGGCTGGCACAAGCTGTACGCCGACAACCGTGAGGCCGTCGGGTCCGACCCGTCGCTCATCCACCCGGGCCTGAAGCTCACCATCGGCGCCACGTCGAAGGGCAACCACTCCAAGCCCGGCGGCAGCCACTCGAAGCCCGGCGGCAATCACTCGAAGCCCGGCGGCAACGCTCCGGCCAAGCCCTCGGAGGATCCCGCTCCCGTCAAGACCGAGACTCCCGCCGCCGACCCGGTGGACGACAACAGCGGCTCCGGCTTCACACTGCCGGTCGACGGCATAGCCATCGGCACGCCGTACCAGGCCAGTGGCAGCAACTGGTCCAGCGGCTACCACACCGGTGTGGACTTCCTGGCTCCCTCGGGCACCGTCGTGAAGGCGGTCGGCGCGGGCACCGTCGTCTCGGCCGGCTGGGGCGGCTCGTACGGCAACCAGGTCGTCATCCAGCACGAGGACGGCCACTACTCCCAGTACGGCCACCTGTCCTCCATCTCCGTCTCCGAGGGCGACAGCGTCAGCGAGGGTCAGCAGATAGGACTCTCCGGCGCCACCGGCAATGTCACAGGACCGCACCTGCACTTCGAGATCCGTACGGGCCCCGACTACGGCTCGGACATCGACCCGCTGGCCTTCCTCCGCGAGCACGGCGTCTCCGTCTGATCCCGAACGCCCCGTACCGAACCGGTATTCCGTCCGAAGGACCGGTGGGTCAACACCTCCGCCCGGCACCGAAAGTGCCGGGCGGAGGCCATTGCGCCTATTCCCGCTTGGACGAAACTTGACCGATGGCATATCTCACCGCCGTCAACGGCTTCTTACGGTCGCGTAGGTCACATCTGCGAGTGAAAGATGACCGGTTGTGGCAGACGATTCGAGATCCAGAAGAAGCGGCGTATTCACGTCGTACGCAGCGATCGGTGACAGCTTCACCGAGGGCGTGGGAGATCTGGGACCCGACGGGCTGTATGTCGGCTGGGCCGACCGGCTCGCGGTCCTGCTGGCCGACCAACTGCCGGTCTCCGGCGAAATAGTGGATACCGTGCACGGCGATTTCCGGTACGCCAATCTCGCGGTACGCGGCCGGCTCCTCGACCAGATCGTCGACGAACAGATCCCACGGGCGAAGGAACTCGCCCCGGACCTGGTGACCTTCTGCGCCGGCGGCAACGACATCATCCGTCCCGGTACCGACCCGGACGATGTCGCCGAGCGCTTCGAGCGGGCCGTGGCCGACCTCACGGGCGCCGTCGGCACGGTCATGGTGACCACCGGATTCGACACCCGCGGGGTCCCTGTCCTGCGCCATCTGCGCGGCAAGATCGCCACGTACACCGCCCATGTGCGGTCCATCGCCGACCGCTACGACTGCCCCGTACTCGATCTCTGGTCCCTCAAGTCCGTCCAGGACCGACGGGCCTGGGACGGCGACCGGCTGCATCTGTCACCCGAGGGACACACCCGCGTCGCGCTGCGCGCCGCGCAGGTGCTGGGCCTCGATGTGCCGGCCGATCCGGACCAGGCATGGCCGCCGCAGCCGCCGCGCGGCACGTTCGAGGTCCGGCGCGACGACATCCACTGGGCGCGCGAATATCTGGTGCCCTGGATCGGACGCCGGCTGCGCGGCGAGTCCTCCGGCGACCATGTGGCGGCCAAGCGGCCCGATCTGCTGCCGCTGAAGCACTGACGGCGAGGCGGCCCTACATCGCCGCCGGGATCCGCTCCAGCACTCCGCCGGCGAACACGTCGTACAACGGCAGCGTCTCCAGGTGCACATAGCCGATATGGCAGTCGCACAGAGCCAGCGGGCAGGCCCGGGGACCGAGGGCCCGCCGGTACGACCCGTCGTAGAGATTGCCCAGCTCGGCACGGACGAAATGGCAGCGCCGCACGGTGCCGTCGCCGTCCACCGAGATCACCGACTCGCCCGTACGGCACGGCAGACCGGCCGAGCGGTGCGGATGGCGGCTGTACGGGAACAGCGGATCGAGGTCCGTCCACCGGGCGGCCTCCTCGTCCGTATAACTGTGGCCCTCGGCCGCGTTGATCCAGAGATAGACGTCCGCCGGCAGCTCGGCGCGCAGCCGGAGCGCGTGCTCAAGATGGCCGGGCAGACCGACGACGCCCACACTGAACCGGACGCTCCGGCGCGCGAGGTCGTGGCACTTTCCGAGGAAGCGGTCGTACGGTGTCTGTCCCGGGTGGTACGTGCACCACAGCGCCAGCGTCCCGGGATCGGCGTCCTCGACCCAGTCGGTGCGACCGCTGAGGTTCGTCTGGATGGCCACCCGGCGGATGTGCGGCAGCCGGGACAGCTCGGCGAGTGTCCCGCGGTACCAGGAGCGGACCAGCCCTTCGCCCCACGGCGTGAACAGGAGCGACAGCCGGTCGCCGGACTGCGCGGACGCCCACGCGGCGAAGCGCTCCAGCGCCGCCCGGTCGGCACGTAGCTGGTCAGTGGTGTCCCGCCGCTTGGCGAACGGGCAGTACGGACAGTCGTAGTCGCAGGACGCGAGCGGACCGCGGTAGAGGATCGTCAGGTCCACAATGGACTCATTTCTGCTCGTACGCGGCCATCGCGGCCCGTACGGCGGGGGAGAAGAGCGCCGGGCCCAGGGCGTCCGAGTGGGCGAGCCCCTCGGAGGAGAGACGCAGCAGGCCGGGCTCCGCGCTCTCGTCGAGCCAGCCGAGCGCCGCGAACAGGTCCAGCTCGGCGGGGAAGTCCTCGGCCGGTCCGCCACCGAACCGCTCGCGATAGCCGGCCACCTCCATGCCGCGCGCCTGGAGGACCGACTGGAGGAGATGGCGGCGCCGCGCCTCGTCCTCGTCGATCCGATGGCCCACCTCCGCCCGGGAGAAGTCCTCCGTCGCCGTGTACCGGTCGATGATGTGCCGTATCTCGTGGGTGCCGACGGCGTAGTCGAAGGAGTAGTGGAGGCGGGAGGTGTACGAGCGGGCTCCGCAGCCGAGACCGATCATGCCGTCGGTCTGGCACGCGTAGTCGTCGGCTCCCTCGGACGCGGAGCCCGGACGGCGGAACATCCGCATGGACACCTGCTCGTAGCCCCGGTCGAGGAGATGGTCGCGGCCCTGCCGGTACAGCCGCAGCCGCTGGGCGTCCCAGGCGGCGTCGCCTCCGGCTCCGAGCCGGCCGAGACCGGTCAGTGGCCGTATGTACAAAGGATAGAGATACAGCTCCTCGGGGCTCCAGGCGAGCGCGGCGTCCAGGGAGTGGCGCCAGCTCTCCTCGGTCTGGCCGTCGATGCCATAGATGAGGTCGATGTTGAGGACCGGGATCCGGGCGTCACGTATCCGGCCGAGCGCCGTCTCGACGTCGGCGCGGCGCTGCGGGCGTACGGCGGCCTTCGCCTCCGCGTCGACGAAGCTCTGCACACCGATGCTGAGGCGGGTGGCGCCGCGGTCGGCGAGGACGGCCAGCCGGTCGGCGGTGGCCGTGGCGGGCGATGTCTCCACGGAGAGCGGCACAGCCCGCAGATCGGCGCCCATCCGTTTCTCCGCGATGTCGCACAGCCGGTCCAGCTCACCGGCGTCGAGGAAGGTGGGCGTGCCGCCGCCGAACGCGGCGGCGGCGAACCGCACGGGACCGGCGCCGCCGTCGCCGGTTCCGGCGAGCGCGTCGCGTACGGCCGTCGCCTGCCGGTCGAGGGCATCGAGATAGCGCGATGTCAGCTCGTCGGGCGCGCCGATCCGGGTGAAGAGATTGCAGAAGCCGCAGCGGACCTCGCAGAACGGTAGGTGCAGATAGAGGGAGAGGGCGTCCGTCGGTTCGCCGGCCCAGGCATCGCGCAGCGCCGGCCGGTCCTTGAGCGGGCGGTAGGCCGTCTTGTGCGGATAGGCGTAGACATAGCTCTCGTACGGACGGAGCGCGTCGGCGCTGTGCGCGCCGGCGGTGTTGGTTGTGTTGGTGGTGTCGGTCATTTGGCGGCCCCGGGCTCCAGGAAGAAATGCGCGTACGGCACGGTCCAGACGGCCTCGTGGCCCAGACGGTGCCCCGTCCAGCCGTCGTCGCCGTAGGCCGTGCCATGGTCGGAACAGACGATCGCGAAGCAGCGGCGGCGGCTGCTCATGGCGGCGAAGAGCCGGTCGATGTGCCGGTCGACATATTCGAGGGCCGCGGCGTGTGTGGCGCGTGAGTCGCCCGCCTCCCGGGTGGCACCGGGCAGATGGAACCAGTTGGGCTGGTGCAGCGCGGACACATTGACGAAGAGGAAAAGCCGCTGCTCACGCGGGAGCTCCGCGACGATCCGCTCCGCCCGGTCGATCTGGGCCTCGAAGGAGGCCGGGGAGGTCACGCCGAACTCCTCCTCCCAGTGGCTTTCCTGGAACATGCCGGGCAGGACGGAGCCGAGCGCGGCCCGCTGGTTGAAGAAGCCGACGCCGCCGAGGCACACCGTGCGATAACCGGCGTCCGCCAGGCCCGAGACCAGATCGGGCGTGTCGAAGACAAAGGTCCGGTCGGCCGTGGTCTCGCTGCCCTCGAAGCGCGCGGCGAAGAGCCGGGGATGCGGGCCGCGCGAGGCCGGCGTGGGCAGGAACCCGGCGAAGATCGCCTGGTGCGAGGCGTAGGTGAAGCTGCCGGGCGCGTGCCGTTTCTCCCAGCGGCCGTCCGGGAGACGGCGGCTGAGCCGCGGCGTCCGGCCCGCGGCGGCGAGTTCCTCGGCGACATCGAAGCGGAGGGTGTCGAGGGTGACAAGGAGCAGATCGTCCCGGCCGACGATGTCGTTCATATCAGGTGACCGCACGATCGGTCCTCCCTCGGGGATGTCCCGCGCGACGCGGTACGGCGGCGAGCTGGGCCGCGTAGGTGTCGAGGCCCTCGGCGCCGCTGCCGGGCAGTCCGGTGAGACCGGGCAGCAGGTCGCCGAACGCGTTGACCTCTCCGACGGCGAATCCCCGCCAGCCGGTGACGGGCAGCAGATCGACGCCCACACAGTGGGTGCCGGGGAAGCGGTCCGCCGCCTGCTCGGCGACGGCCAGTGCGGCGGCCCAGCTTCCGCCGGCGGCCTCGATCGCGGCGCGGGCCTCACCGAGATCTCCTCGGGCCCCGCCGAGATGGAGATTGGTCATGGGCGAGTGGCTGGTCCTGACGACGGCGTGCGTGGCGCGGCCCGCGACGACCACGACTCGCAGATCGGCCGAGCGGCCCCGCTGCACGGCCTTGGGCAGCCAGCGTTCGATGTGCAGTCCGTCGGGAGCGAGGGTGTCGACGATCGCCGCCACCTCACGCTCGCCGGTGTAGCGGCGCACTCGCAGCGAGTTGAAGAGACGGCCCGCCGGGTCACGCTCCACGGAGGTGATGGCGCGCACCCGGCCGGGGCCCGCCGTCTCGACCGCGAGGACCCCGGAAGCCGACGAGCCGTGGGCGAGCTTGACGAACGCGCGGCGCAGCCCGGCTCCGGCCATCAGCGCGCGTACATCGTCCCAGCCGGTCACCGCCGGTGCGTCGGCGCCGGACGTCGGTGACACCGGGACGGGCACTCCGGCCCGGTGCAGGACGCCATGGCACAGCCGCTTGTCGAAGAGCACGGCCAGGTCGTCCGGATCGTCGAGAAGATCCGCTCCGCCGGCCGCCGCCGCGCGCCTGAGCTCCTGGACGGTGGCGGTGAACCGCTCGTACCAGCGGGCGGTGCCCTCGACTCTGGTGGAGTCGTCCGTGCCGCGCAGCAGACGGTCCACTTCGGCGTCCTCGCCCGGTGAGTCGATCCGTACCGTCTCCCCGGCCCTGAACTCGGCCCGGCCGCGCAGCGCGTCGCGCCAGGCCACCACCCGGGCCGCGGGCAGCCCGGCGGCGCGGACGGCGTCCTGGAACAGGGCGACGCGGCGGTTGGCCGGATTCCCGACCACGACGAGGTCCGGGGCGGCGCCGCGCGCGTCCGCCGCAGTGGCGGGAACTCGACTGCTCAGGGTCGGCGGCATCGCGTCACTCCGCCACCGCGGTGTAGCGGTGCTCCGTGCCGTCGCTCCCATGGTCCACGTCACCGCTCTCGGAGAGGTCCAACTCGACGCCGGCCGCGCCGAGCGTGCTGACGAGCCGCTCCCGCATCGCTTCGCCGAGGTAGTTGTGGTGCAGATCCAGCTTCTTGAGGTGGGTGAGCGGCTGGCCGCCGAGCAGGGCCTCGGCGCCCTCGTCGCCGAGGGTGCCCATCGAGAGGTCGAGGGTCTCCAGACCGGCGACGACCGGGGCGCCGGCCAGCGCGGTCGCGATCTCGTCCTGTATCTCGCTGTTGCGCAGCGCCAGATACCGCAGCTTGGGCAGCCGGGACCCGGACAGGATCGGCGCCAGATCGGCCACCTGGGCGTTCGCGCCGTACCACGAGGTGCCGAGCCAGAGGTCGAGGTGTTCGAGCGCCGGCAGGTCACTCGCGCCGACACCTCGCACCACCGCGACATCCAGACCGCCCGCCTCGATGGTGAGCGAGCGGAGCCGGTCATGGCGGACGGCGGGAAACTCCAGATCCTGACCGCCGCGGACGCCGAACGCACGCAGCGCGGGGAAGGCGTCGAGCAGCGGTGTCACCAGACCCTGGTTGATCCAGGAGATCTCGCACTCCATGAAGGTGATGTCACCGAGGAAGAGGGCACGCAGCCCAGGGAGTTCATCGCGCGCCGCGACGAGGGCCTCGATCAGATCCTCGGGGCCCGTCTCGTACGCGTCGCTCCACGAGCCGACGATCAGGGCCCGGACCCGGGAGGTGTCCACGCTCTCGGTGAAGCGGGCGAACTCCTTCTCCCACGCCTCGTAGGAGTCGACGGAGACGCGCCAGGCCACGGAAGCCGCGTCCGGGAGCTCCGTCTTCGCTCCGGCGACGGGGAAGTCGAACGCGGGCAGGCCGTACAGCTCCTGCAAGTGGTCCGAGATGGTCATGGCGAATGCTCCAGACACCGGGTGACATTGATCGGCTGACGGACAGAAGTTCTACCAAGGGCTACTGACAACGCCCGTCGTCGGGGCGGATTGTCAGACCCGGGCCCTAGCGTCTTTCACGGGTCGGCGCACTCGGCGCCGCCGGTGGAGGGGAGAGCCATGTACCGGCAGGGAGACGTGCTCATCGTGCCCGTCGCGGAGGAGACGGTGCCGTCGCATCTCGTGGACGCCGAGACGGCGTCCGGTGAGCCGAGAGACGCGCGGGGCCGGCTTGTCCTGGCGCTCGGCGAGGTCACGGGCCACGCCCACGCGGTGACCGGACCCGGCCGGCTGATCCGTGACCCGGCGGACCAGACCGGACCGATGCTCCTCCATCTCCCGGCCGGCGGACGGGTGGTGCATGAGGAACACGCGGCGATACCGCTGCCCGGCGGCTGGTTCCGGGTGGTGCGCCAGCGCGAATACCTGCCGGGCGCGGTGCGGATCGTCGCGGACTGAGCGGTCGCGCGGGACCGGTCGCGCAGGACCGGTTGTACGGAGAGCGCGGTTGTACGGAAAGCCAGGACAGGCGGGTCAGGGATGACAGGGAACGGGGCTTCAGACATGAGTGACGTGGACACATGGCGGGCCGTCGCGGCGGCGACGGGTGCGGCGGACCGGCCGGCCGCCGAGCGCGGCGTGCGGCTCGCCTACCGGAGCGCGGGCCTGGCGGAGCCGGAGCGGGTCATCTGGGCGGAGTCACCACTGGCCGGCGCGCGGGCCGCGCGGTCGCTCGCCGACGCGGGGCTTTCGGTGCGCGACGAGGTCCGTACATATCCCTGGGCCGAGGAACGGCGCAGGGTGCATGACGCGTTGGGTCCGGCGGGCTGGGCCGAGCACTGGAGCGCCACCGGCGCGCGGCTCTGGGACACCACCCGCACGCTCTCCGAGCGGATACGCACCGGCGTGGTCGAGACGCTCGCCGGGAAGCCGGCCGAGGCGGCCGAGATCCGTACGGTGCTGCTGGACGCCGTGCTCGGGCAGCATGACGCGGCCTGGCTCGCCGCGTTCGACGGCCGCAGCGAGCGGCTCGAAGGACTCGCGGAGGTCGCGCGGCACGCGGGCTGGTGGTGGCCGTACGAGCGCGCCGTCGTGATCTGTGAGCGTCCTGCCGCGCTGCACCGCGACGAAGCCGGCCGGCTCGACCGCGGGGACGGTCCCGCGGTCGCCTATCCGGACGGCTTCGCCCTCTACGCCTGGCGCGGGATGCCGGTTCCGGCGCGATTCCTGGCCGGGCTGGGAGATCTGACGCCCGGTCGGATCCGTGCCGAGGCCAACGCGGAGCTGCGCCGGGTGATGCTGGAGTACTACGGCTACGACCGCTATCTGAGCGAGTCGGGCGCACAGCCCGTGCACCGCGACGAGACCGGCGTTCTGTGGCGGATCGCACTGGAGGGTGACGAGGACGTCGTGATGGTCGAGGTGGTCAATTCGACACCGGAGCCGGACGGTACGCACCGTACCTACTGGCTGCGGGTGCCGCCCACGGCCACGACGGCGAAGGAAGGGGTCGCCTGGACCTTCGGGCTCGAAGCGGAGGTGTATGAGCCGATGCGGCAGACCTGAGCGGCCGGAGCCGTGGCGGTGCGGAGCCCTGGAGGTCCGGAGCCGGCCGCCGTCGATCAGGCCCGGTCCGCCAGCAGGTCGCCGGGGCCGATCAGCGCCGTACCACCCTCGCCCGTACAGGCATAGGCACCTGCCAGCGCGCCGAGCCTGGCGCACTCTTCGAGGTCCCGGCCGGCCAGCCGTCCATACAGAAAACCGCAGACATACGCGTCGCCCGCACCGTTGGAGTCCACCACCGGCGCGGGCGGGACGGTCGCCCGGATCGGGCGTGGCGCCCGGCTTCCCTCACGGGTCATCAGATAGGAGCCGCCGGCGCCCGCCGTCGCGATCACCGCCTCCGCGCGGCCCTCGCGCAGGATCTCCCGCATCACCGAGGCGATCCGCTCGCCGGCTCCGGCCGCGCTGAGAAACACCAGATCGGAGCGGAACGCGAACTCCCTGTGGTAATCGGTGAGTCCGTTCCAGTCATGCAGATCGGTCGAGACCGGGACACCGAGCTCCTCGATGTCGTCGTACAGGAACCGGGTGAAGTTGGTGATCGACAGATGGACATGGCGGGCGCGCTTGAGATGAGGCAGATAGAAGTCGCGCGGCATGCGCAGATCATCCGGATCCCGGGCGTCGTAGAAGGACATCCGGCGGCCCGTCTTCTCGACCAGATTGACCGCGCGCCGGGTGCCGGCCGGTGAGATCAGCGCCTCGAAGTCGACCCCGCCCTTCGCGAGCCGCTCGCGGACCTGTCCGCCGGTCCAGTCGTCGCCGATGTAGTCGAGGAACTTGACCGTGAGACCAAGGGTCCGGCAGCCGAGTGCCACATTGCCGCCGGTGTGCCCGGCCCATTCGCGGATCGGCCCCACGCCGACCGAGTCCGCGAGCGGCACCGGCAGCGAGTCGACCCGGACAACGGTATCCACCCCGCTGCCCCCGACGACCAGCACATCGTGATCGAGCCGGTCGGTCTGCTGCTGGGTCACGGTCTCCCTTTCATCGCTGTCCTGTGTGGCTGATGAGTTCGGTAGGGCCGAGGGCACCGCGCCCCGCCTACCTTCCAGGTCCGTCGAGCGCCGCGGGCCCTTCGGGTCCGTCGAGCTCCGCCGGGTCAAGTCCCAGTTCGCGGGCGAGCGCCTCGTCCGCCCACGTCACCATGGTGGCGCGCGGCAGCGACCCCGCGTACGACGTCATCTGGACGGCCAGCCCGTCCAGCAGCGCGGTGAGTCGCCAGGCCGCCGACTCCGGGTCCGTGCAACGGAATTCGCCCGCCGCCGAGCCCTCCGCGACAACCTCGGTGAGAGCGGCCTTCCACTCCTGGTCGAGCTCGCGGACCACATCCCGGAGCGCGGGTTCACGCAGGGCCGCGGCCCAGCCCTCGATCCACAGCTTCCAGCCCTTCGCCTCGCCGGTCGGCGCGTACCAGCGGACCGCGCCGCGCAGCCGCGTCAGCGCCGGCGCCCGCTGTCCGAGCAGAGTGCGCAGCTTCGCCAGATCGTCCTGCGCGGCATGGGCGAAGGCGGCCGCGACCAGCCTCTCCTTCGTGGAGAAGTGATAGAGCACCAGCGCGTTGCTGACACCGAGCACGGCGGCGACATCCGAGATCCGCAGCGCGGCGACGCCCCGTGCCTCGATCTGGCCGACGGCAGCCCGCAGGAGTTCCTCGCGCCGTTCCGCCACGCTCAGCCGCACTCTCGCCACGCCGTCACCCTATCGAGCGTCCCATCGGCTCCGGCGCCCGGTTCCTCGACGGAGCGCGCGAGGACACAGAGGGAGCGCGCTACGCGTGTGCCGGACTCCGGCCATACTCATGTCCGCGCCCCGCCATTCGAGTGATGCCGCGCAAAAGGCATTGTCTGCCGGCCGCCCGGATGTGTCACTGAGATGTCCGAGCCGGTGGGCCGCCCATCCCTCGCCGAGGACAACCGGCCCGACCGCCGACCGTCCCTGTCCACCAGGACCCGACGGCGTTCAACGACGCCCGACGGAACAGCCACCGGGGCCTCTGGACCGTCGGCCGACGCCGCCGTCCGGCACCGGCTGGTGCGGCGCCTCCATTGGTGCGCCGAGCCCGCCCGCTCCGCTACCTCCTCCGGCCGCGATCTCGCCGCTGTTTCCGGGACAGGCGGTGCGGACGTCCTGCCACAAGTGAATCAGCACCCGTGAGCGCCGCCGCCGCGACCTCATCGGAAGGGCCGCGGCTGCGCCCGGGCCGGCCCCGCCCGGACGATCACGTCCGATGTGACGGCGCCGGCCCGGACACAACCGACTACCGGAGCAGTGCCCGCTCCAGGCGGGCAGTACAGATCAGGAGGACGGCCATGCCCATCAGCCCGAACCAGGGATCCACCGGAGGCGGGACCGCCGTCGCCGTCACGGGCGCCAACTTGACCGGCACCACCGCGGTCCGCTTCGCCTCCAGGCCGGCCACCGGCGTCGTCAACGTGTCGCCCACGCAGGTCGACGCGGTCACTCCGTCCGGCGCCGGCGCCGCTCCGGTCACCGCGACCAATCCCGGAGGAACCGGCGCTGTCGGCACCTTCTACTATCTGCCTCCGGCGACTCTGAGTTCCGTCACGCCTCCCGTGGGTCCGACCGCCGGCGGCGACGCCGTCACACTCCTGGGCAGCGGCCTCTTCACCGCCACGGAGGTCCGCTTCGGCGCCGCGGCCGTCCAGCCGACGGTGGTGTCCGACAGCGAGCTCACCGTGACCGTCCCCGTGGCCGCCGCCGCCGGGACGGTGGCCGTCACCGTCCTCACGGCGGGCGGTGTCGGAGGCGGAGTCACCTATACGTACCTTGATTCGCCCACTGTCACCGATATCGCCCCGGACTCCGGGCCGTTGGACGGCGACCGGTATGTCGTCATCACCGGCACCGCCTTCCTCCACACCACGAGCGTCACCGTCGGTGGCACTCCTGTGATCGCCTACCGGATCGCGTCGGACACCGAGCTGCAGATCGGAGTGCCGCCGGGCGCACCGGGACCGGCCGATGTGGTCGTCACCACTCTCGGCGGTACCGCGACCGCTCCGGGCGCCTACACCTACCGTGCGAACTTCGCGGTCCTGGCGGGCCAGTCGATCACCAACACCGGCCCGTCGGTGATCACCGGCGACCTCGGCATCAGCCCGGGCACCACGATCAGCGGGTTCCCGCCCGGCGTGGTGAACGGCGACACCCATGTCGCGGACGCCGCCGCTCTTCAGGGCCAGACCGAACTGACCACGGAGTACGACAACGCGGCGGCCCTCACTCCGGACGCCGGCATCTCCGGGGACATCGGTGGCCAGACGCTGGCTCCGGGCGTCTACAACGCTCCCACTTCCATCGGTATCACCGGCACGCTCACCCTTGACGCGGCGGGAGACCCCGACGCCGTCTGGGTGTTCCAGATCGGCACGACTCTGTCGACGGCCTCCGCCAGCGAGGTCCTCCTCATCAACGGAGCGTCGTCGTGCAATGTCGTCTGGCAGGTCGCGGACGCCGCCACGCTGGGCACCGACTCCACCTTCGTGGGCAGCATCCTGGCTCTGACGACGATCACCGTGACGACCGGAGCGACTGTCCAGGGCCGGACGATGGCCCGGACCGGCTCCGTGACACTGGACACCAACAGCGTTACCTGGACCTGCTCCTGAAAGGCCCAGGCCAACGAGCCAACGAGCCCACGCTGGCGACGCTCCGACGAGCCGGACGACTGAGCCACCGCCGTCCCGGTGTCCGACGGCGGGTCACGAAGGACGGGCGGCGTACCAGCCGTACCGTCGCGCGATGACCGGCAGCCGGTCGGCGACCATGGCGTGCGCGGCGGCCCGCGGAGTCGTACCGTCGGCCTCGGCGCGCTCCAGCATCGTGTCCATCAGCCGGCGCATCGCGCGCCGGGTGTGGGCGAACGCCTCGTCGGCGTCCGGGCCGATGTCGCCGAAGAGCGTCCACCACCACCACGCGTTCGTACCGGAGTTGACCACGACATCCGGCAGCACCATGACACCGCGCCGCGTCAGCGGTTCCTCGGCCTCGGGCAGCACCGGCATGTTCGCCGCCTCGGCGATCCAACGAGCGGTTATCCGGGCCTGGTTGTCGGCGTCCACGGCATACGAGACAGCGGCGGGCACCAGCACCTCCGCGTCGACGGACAGCCAGGCGTCGCCCGGCAGTTCGCTGTCGCCGGGCCTCAGAGCGGCACGGTCGACGGTGCCGTGCGCGTCACGCGCCGCGAGCAGCGACTCGACATCGAGACCGTCCGGATGGGCGATGGTCCCCTTGATGTCGGCCACCGCGACGATCCTCAGCCCGGCCCGGGACAGAAAACGGGCGGTCGCGCCGCCCATGGTGCCGAGCCCCTGGACGGAGACCCGTGTGCCCTCGTACGCCACCCCGGCCCGGTCGAGCGCCGCGAGCACCGATTCCGCGACTCCGCAGCCGCCGACGAGTTCGTCCAGGCCGATGCCGTCGACCCGTACGGCGAAGGCGGCGGCGAGGCGTTCACGCGCCTCCTTCTCGTCGTCCAGCAGCGGATGGACGGCCTGGACGGTCGAGACAAGACCAGCCTCGGCGGCGGCTCTGTCCACCGTGTCCTGGGTCAGCCCCAGATCCTCGCCGGTGGTCCAGAACCGCTCGATGTACGGCCGCGTGGCGCGCAGGAAACGGACCAGCACACCGTACGCCTCGGGGTCCCGCGGATCGCAGTCGATGCCGCCCTTGGCCCCGCCGAGCGGGATATAACGGACCGTCGGGTCGTCGGCGTCGAAGTGCAGGGCCTCCTTCATGGTCATCCCGCGGGCCAGGCCGGTCACCTCGTCCAGCGTGCAGCCCGGCCGCATGCGCAGACCACCACTGGCGACTCCGCGGACAAGCCGGTCCACCACCAGAAAGCCCTGCCGGCCGGTGACATGGTCGGTCCAGGTGAGCGAGATCAGCGGAGCGCTCATGGTTTCCGGAGCCGGCGAGGCCGGAGCCGGTGGGGTCGGAGACGGTGGGGTCGGAGACGGTGGGGTCGGCGATGTCATCGGACGGTCTCCTCGGGGACGGTGATCACGGTGGGTACGGAGACGGCCAGCGCCCGGGTCAGCGCGTCGGCGAGCGCCGCCGGCGTTTCCGCCCGTTCGCCGCGGCCGCCGTAGGCGCGGGCGAGCGCCGACAGGTCGACGGGAGTGAGATCCACGGCGACCGGAGTGTCGCCCCGCGCCGCCATCTCGTCGCGGATCTCGCCGTAGCCGCCGTTGTCGAACACCACGACGGGCAACGGAAGCCGCAGCCGCACGGCGGTGGCCAGCTCCTGTACGGAGAACTGCAGACCGCCGTCGCCGCTCAGCGCGACCACCTGGCGGCCGGGCGCGGCGGTCTTCGCGCCGACGGCCGCGGGCAGGGCGTAGCCGAGCGTGCCGAAGCCGGTCGGGTGGAGATAGCGGCCCTCGGGACCGACGGGCAGATGAGGGAGGGCGCCGTAGTAGCAGCACTGCGCGCTGTCGGACGTGATGACCGCGTCCGCGTCCAGGACGGACCGTACGGCATGCAGGTACGGCACCCAGCGCGCGTCCCGGCCGGCCGTCTCCGCGCCACGCAGCCCCCGGAGCCGTACGGCGTCGACGCGCGCCGCGCCGGCGCGTTCCGAGGCGCCGTGCTCCGGGACATCGTGCTCCGGGACATCGTGCTCCGGGAGGGAGACAGTGTGGTCGTCTCGCTCGCGGCAGCCGGCGAGCAGGGCCTCCAGAGCGAGGCGGGCGTCTGCCACCAGCGGGATATCGGCCTGGAGGCCCGCGTACATCTGTGCCGGATCGAGGTCGACCCGGATCAGTGTGCCGTTCAGCACGGGCGGCCCGGTTGACCACAGGTCCGATTCGGCGAGCTCGGTACCGACGGCCAGGACCACGTCCCGGTCCGCCAGCCATCTCTGTACGGACGGGCTGTGCAGCGAGACGCCGATCGAGAGCGGATGGGTCTCGGCGACGATGCCCTTGCCGTTGGCCGTGGTGACGACCGGCGCGCTCAGTTCCTCGGCCAGCGCCAGACAGTACGCGGCCGCGCGCCGGGCGCCGCCGCCCAGGACGAGCACGGGACGCCGCGCGGCGCGCAGCGCCTGTACGGCCTGGTCGATCATGGCGGAGTGCGGCGCCCGGGGCACGGACGGCGGGCGGAGCTGTGTCTGGCCCACCGGTTCCGCCGCTTCCAGCAGATCGAGCGGGATCTCGATGTGCGCGGGCCGCGGTCGCTCCGTGTCGAAGAGGACGAAGGCCCGCGCCACCGCGGCGCCGATCTCCTCGACCGACGAGACCCGGTGGCTGAAGGCGGCGACGCCGCGCATCGCCTCGCTCTGGCCACGCATCTCATGCAGCAGCCCGGTCGGCAGGCGCGGATGGCGCAGCGGCATCCCGGGAGAGACGACCAGCAGCGGCACACTGTCCGAGTGTGCCTGGCCGACGGCGGCGGCGATGTTCAGCAGAGCCGGGCCGGTCGTGGTGATCGCGACCCCGGCGCGGCCGCTGACCCGCGCGTACGCGTCGGCCGCGTACCCGGCTCCCTGCTCGTGGCGTGGCGTCACATGCGCGATCCCATAGCGGTCGAGATGCCGGTAGATCTCCAGATTGTGGGTCCCGGGGATGCCGAAGGCCGTCCGTGTCCCATGGACGGCGAGCGCGCGCACCAGCGCCTTGCCGCCGGTCATCGCGGCCGCGGGCCCGTACGACGGCGCGGCCGTCGGGGCGGGCTCGCCGAGTGGCTCGGACATGGGACCTCCAGGGAAGGGACAACACCGGACCGATGCGTATATGTCCGCGCGACCGTCTTACTGAACCACGAGTCAGTATCGGAAGCGTGATCGCCGTTGTCAAAGAGTTCTCCGCGGACCGGGCGCGTATCCGGGAATCCGGTGGGAAGAGGCGATGTTGCCACCGGCGTACTCGGTGCGGGTCGCCCTTGTTCGGGCGCGGCCCGCACCGACGTGGGTCCTTGGTCATAATAAGGACGACATCGAACCTCCAGGAGGTGCTGTGACAGGCGCTGGTTCCCCCCTTTCCTTGCGCTCCCGGCTGCGCTCGCTGCGAACCGCGGCCTTCGGGGCCGACTCGGCCGGGGAGAGGCTGGAGCGGATCCATCGCTC
The DNA here is from genome assembly GCF_033795305.1 of Streptomyces sp. AK02-01A. NCBI lineage: Bacteria > Bacillati > Actinomycetota > Actinomycetes > Kitasatosporales > Streptomycetaceae > Streptomyces > Streptomyces sp. AK02-01A. Next base: position 26,201 of record NZ_JARBAE010000051.1, on the reverse strand, counting down.
GCCGAACTTCGTGGACGGGGTGTTCCAGAACCCCGTGAGCGCCAGGACAAGACCCTCCGGCTCCGGTCTGGAGTTCGCGAAGGTCTACTTCCAGAAGGAAGCGCGGGCGCGGCGGGTCCCGGCCGGTCCGATTCCCGTGCACGCCACCACCCTCGCGGAGCTGGCCACACCTCCCGCTTCGGGTCTGCGGCTCACCTGGATGGGGCATTCGAGCGTCCTCGCCGAGATCGACGGCCACCGTGTGCTCTTCGACCCGGTGTGGGGCGAGCGCTGTTCACCCTTCGCCTTCGTCGGCCCGAAGCGGCTGCATCCCGCGCCCGTACCGCTCGCGTCGCTCGGCCCCGTCGATGTCGTCGTGATCTCCCACGACCACTACGACCACCTCGATCTGCCCACGATCAGGGCCCTCGCAGCCACGGACACCGTCTTCGCCGTGCCGCTCGGTGTCGGCGCGCATCTGGAGCGCTGGGGCGTGCCCGAGTCCCGGCTCCGCGAACTCGACTGGAACGAGTCCACCGAGGTCGCGGGCCTGCGGCTGACCGCCACTCCCGCGCGGCACTTCTGCGGCCGGGGCCTGCGCAACCAGCAGCACACGCTCTGGGCGTCCTGGGCGGTCGCCGGCCCCGAACACCGGATCTACCACAGCGGCGACACCGGCTACTTTCCCGGCTTCCGGGACATCGGCGCCGAACACGGCCCGTTCGACGCCACCATGATCCAGATCGGTGCCTACAGCGACTACTGGCCCGACATCCATATGACACCGGCCGAAGGCATGCGCGCGCATCTTGATCTCCAGGGCGGCCGGCCGTCGGGCGTGATGCTGCCGATCCACTGGGGCACGTTCAACCTCGCCCCGCATCCGTGGGCCGAGCCCGGCGAGGGTACGGTCTCGGCCGCCGCCGAGGCGGGCGCCGGGATCGCGCTGCCGCGTCCCGGCCAGCCCTTCGAACCCACCGGAGACGATGTTCCCGTCGCTCCTTGGTGGCGCGCCGTGGCCGCCACGCCGCCCGGCGGCTGGCCGCAGGCCCCCGCGCCGGCGGTCCTGGAGACCACCGCCGGGACGGACGCCGGCCGGGGAAAGACGGAGGAGACGGCTGAGACCGCCTCTTCCGCGTAACGCCGCCTCGGCGGACGGGACGGGTCGCCCGTCCCGTCCGCGTGCTCCAGCGCCGCGACCGGCGATGTCCGTCCGTCTGCGGCGTGTTGCGAAAGGAGCGTCCTCCGGGCCGACGGCGCTCCTTTACGGGACAGCCCCAAGGGCTGTCCTGTGATCCCTGGTGGATCCGCGCGCGGCGTCGGATGCGGTGGATCGCAAGGCGGAGGTGCGCTCGCACACTGCGTGTATCCGGGCGTTCCGACAACGCGGCGAGGCGCCGTAGCTGTCGTCGCGCGCCCGCCTGGGATCACGGGACAGCCCTTAGCATGAGCGGGTAATCATGCTGCCTCAGGGGACTGGAGACGCGCGTGACGCATGTGGGGACGGAACTGGCCAGCCAGCCGGAATGCTGGCGCCGGGCGGCGGGACTGGCCAAGGAGGTACGGCACGAACTGCCCGAGCCCGGTGAGCGTACGGCCGTCATCGGCTGCGGCACCTCTTTCTTCATGGCCCGCGCCTACGCCCGGCTCCGGGAAGGCGCCGGCCTTGGTGAGACCGACGCCTTCGCCGCCTCCGAGTTCCCTGCCGGGCGTCAGTACGACCGGGTGGTGGCGCTGACCCGGTCCGGCACGACCACCGAGGTCCTGCGCCTGCTCGCGGACCTCCGGGACACGACCCGTACGACCGCGATCACCGCGGACCCGGCCACTCCGGTGAGTTCGGCCGCCGACGGTCTGATCGTCCTGGACTTCGCCGACGAACGCTCCGTCGTCCAGACGCGGTTCGCCACCACGGCCCTCACGCTGCTGCGCGCTCATCTCGGACTGCACTCCGATGCCGTGGTCACGGACGCGGAGACGGCCCTCGCGGATCCGCTGCCCGCCGGTGTCACCGAATGCGGCCAGTTCACCTTTCTCGGCCGGGGCTGGAGCGTCGGCCTCGCGGAGGAGGCCGCGCTCAAGATGCGGGAGGCGTCGCTGTCCTGGACAGAGGCGTATCCGGCGATGGAGTACCGCCACGGTCCGATCAGCATCACGACCGAGGGCAGGGCGACTTGGGCGCTCGGGCCCGCGCCGGAGGGACTTGGAGAGCAGGTCCGGGCGACCGGCGGGCTGTGGGTGGAAGGAGAGCTGGACCCACTGGCCGAACTGGTCCGGATCCAGCGGCTCGCGCTCGCTCTGGCGGACAAGCGAGGCCTCGACCCGGACCGCCCGCGCCATCTCAGCCGTTCCGTGATACTCACGCCGTAGGCGCGGTAATCCCGCCGCCCCGTGCTACAGCGCCGGGCCGGACTTTCGCTGTTCGGCGCCGGTCGCCTCGGTGTCCCCGGCGGCCGCCTCCTGGGCTTCCGGCGGCTCCACCCGGTCGCCGAAGGTCCGGACGGAGTCGATCTCGCCGACCTCGAACGGCGGATCCGGCAGGCCCGGTCCGCCGGGCGCCGGCCCCGGGCCTGCTATCCCGTACCGGACTTCGCCAACCCGTCCGGACTGCGCGTCCCGCTCACGGTGCGACGCGAACTGCTCGACCGCCGCACCACTTCTACGACGGCGGCACGCCGCTGCGCTGTCTGCGGCTGTCCCGCAGCGCGCTCACTCCGGACGAGATCGACGAGGGCCTCGATCGCTTCGCCGCGTTCGTCCTCGCCTGCGCGGACGGCGGGCCAGGCTCCGGCTGAGGCGCCGTCAGAAGGTACCGGGAGCAGTCGTCTCCGGTGGATACGGCCACGTGGAGGCCGTATCCACCGGTGCGGTTCCGGCCGTTGTCCGAAGCACCGGTCTCCCGGTGGCGAGGACCCGGCGCGAACGCGGTATTTCGCGCTGGCGTGCGACGCCTCATACCAGAGCGGGACGCTCGGCGGGCAAGTTCATCAACTGCCCACCACACCGGAACATCCGGCAACTACTGTGTGTGCTCAGTGAATAACGGAGGGCTCATGCGGCACGCCGCTCCCCGCCGTCGCACCACAGCTTGAACAGACCATGCCGATTCCTGGGGCCCACGTACCGAGGACAAAAATGTCTCAACTTCGCGTACCCGTCGCGCGGCCGGAGCGCCGTGAGGGCGGGCGGCACGGCCGGCCGGGCGCCCGCTCGCTGCCATCCACGGGCAGGGCGAACACACCGGTGCCGCCGGACGCCCGTATACGCCCTCGACTGCTGCGTACCGCCGTGCTGCCGACCACGGTCGCCGCACTGAGCGGCGCCGTCGCCGTCGTACTCCTGCTCCGCTCCGCGTCGGCGGAACCGACCAGCGAGGTCTGGGCCGCACTCGTCGGGACGGCGCTGCTCGCCTTCGCCGCCGTCGCCGCGGCGGCGCTGGGAGCGGAACGCACCGCGAAATCCGTCCTCGACCGCTGCGCCGAGCTGCGCCGCGCCAGCGCGCGCGGACAGGACGACCTGCGCGCCGCCGTCGAGCGGATCGGACGCGGCGAACGGGTGTCCGGGCGCGGTGGTCCGCCTCCGCCGACGGTCCCGGGAGGAGACGAATTCGATCTGCTGGCCGAGGAGTTGGGCCGCTCGCGCGCGGCCGCGATCGGCGCCGTGGTGCAGGCGTCCCGGCTGTCCACCAGCGTCGGCAACGAACAGAAGGTGGAGGTCTTCGTCAATCTGGCCCGCCGGCTCCAGTCCCTGGTCCACCGCGAGATCCAGCTCCTCGACGATCTGGAGAACGAGGTCGAGGACCCAGAACTGCTGAAAGGTCTCTTTCACGTCGACCATCTCGCGACCCGAATCCGCAGACACGCCGAGAATCTCGCGGTGCTCGGCGGAGCGGTCTCCCGTCGCCAGTGGAGCAAGCCGGTCACCACGACCGAGGTCCTGCGCGCCGCCATCGCCGAAGTGGAGCAGTACCCGCGGATCAAACTCGTACCGCCCATCGACGGCTCCGTGCGCGGCCACGCCGTCGCCGATGTCATCCATCTGCTGGCCGAACTGGTCGAGAACGCGACGCTGTTCTCCTCCCCGCACACCCAAGTGCTGCTACGGGCCCAGCGGGTGACGGCCGGTCTCGCCATCGAGGTGGAGGACCGCGGCCTCGGGATGCCGCTCGACGAGCAGCAGCGGATGAACGAACTGCTCATCGATCCGGACCAGGTCAATGTCGCGCGTCTGCTGCAGGACGGGCGGATCGGACTCTTCGTGGTGTCGGCGCTGGCCCGCAGGCACGGTATCGCGGTGCGTCTGCAGTCCAACATCTACGGCGGAGTCCAAGCCGTACTGATCCTGCCGCAGGCGCTGCTGGGCTCGGACCGGGCGGAACTCGACAGCTCGCAGTCGTCCGCCGCCGTGCCCGTACCGCGGCCGCACCAGCGGATCCCGTCTCAGCCTCAGCCGTACGAGACACCGCCGCGGCCGTACCCGGCGCACGGCGACTCCGTTCCACTGCCCGTCCGTGACGAGCACTCCGACCGCCGGGCGCCCGCGGGCGCGCTGCCGGGCGCCGGCCACGGCGAGCGGCGGCACTCCGCGGCCGGCCAGGGCCACACCACGCAAGCCTCGGCCGACCCGTCCGACGGCACGATCGGCGGCGCCGCGAACCGGCCCCAACTGCCCAGGCGCCGGGGCCAGGAGCATCTGGTCCCGCAGCTTCGGGACCTGCCGGGCGCGCCTTCAACGGGCGAGCCCGCGCTCCACGACCCCGGTCTGATGGCCGCCTTCCGCCGGGGCATCGGCCTCGCGGAGTCCCAGCCCGTCCCGCTGCCCGCTGCACAGCCCGATCCGAGGCCCGCCGAGACGGGTCTCTCATCGGCCGGCCCGTCGAAGGACCGGCCCGCGGACCCGTTGCCGGAGCCGCGGCGCGACGACATCCCCCTCAAGGAGTAGATGCACCATGGTGAGCGATGTGCCGACCGGCCATGTCCCGGACCTCGACTGGCTGTTGAGCGGTCTGGTCCAGCGTGTCCCGTACACCCGCAGCGCGGTGCTGCTCTCCTCCGACGGCCTGGTGAGGTCCATGCACGGCATGGACTGCGACAGCGCCGACCACATGGCGGCCCTCGCCTGCGGCCTGTACTCCCTGGGCCGCAGCGCCGGGCTGCGCTTCGGAGAGGGCGGCGAGGTCCGTCAGGTCGTGGTGGAACTCGACGCCACGCTGCTCTTTGTCTCCACCGCCGGCTCAGGAACCTGTCTCGCCGTGCTGGCGGGCCGGGAGGCGGACGCCGGCGTCCTCGGCTACGAGATGGCGATGCTGGTCAAGAGCGTACGGCCCTATCTGGTCACGCCGGTCAGACACGTGGCCGGCTCCGTGCCGAGTCCCACGGGCCGCTGACCGTGCCGGTCCCGACGGACGGGCCGTGGCTCGATGAGGCGGCCGGCCGGCTCATCCGCCCGTACACCGTGAGCGGAGGCAGGACCAGGCCGACAACGGACCTCGATCTGCTGACGCTGGTGATGTCCACGGGAGACGTGCCCCGGACGCATCTCGACCCGGAGCACAGCCAGGCCCTCGGCCTCTGCCAGGGGCCGACCTCGGTCGCGGAGATCGCGGCGCATCTCGGACTCCCGGCGACGGTCACCAAAGTCCTGCTGTCCGACCTGGTGGACTGCGGGGCGGTCACCGCAAGGCCGCCCGACAGCTTCGACCATCCCACCGACCGTTTCCTGCTGGAGGCAGTGCTCGATGGCCTACGACGACAGCTCTGAGTCCTTCCCCACCGCACTCAAGATCCTGGTCGCGGGCGGTTTCGGGGTCGGCAAGACGACCTTCGTGGGAGCGGTCAGCGAGATCGCGCCACTGAGTACCGAGGAGCTGCTCACACAGGTCAGTGCGGCGACCGACGATCTGACGGGCGTCGAGGCCAAGACGTCGACAACGGTCGCCATGGACTTCGGCCGGATAACACTCGACGAACAGCATGTGCTCTATCTCTTCGGCACGCCCGGTCAGGAGCGGTTCTGGTTCATGTGGGACGAGCTGTCCAGAGGAGCGCTCGGCGCGATCGTGCTCGCCGACACCCGTCGGCTGGACTACTCCTTCTCGGCGGTGGATTTCTTCGAGCGGCGCGGTATCGGATTCGTCGTCGCCGTCAATGAGTTCGAGGGCTCCTACCGCTATGAGCCGGAGGAGGTGCGGGCCGCGATAGACCTTGAGCCGGGAGTGCCGATCGTGCTCTGCGACGCGCGTATCGCCAGTTCCGGAATCCAGACCCTGGTCACACTTGTCCAGCATCTGCTCACCTCGGCGCCGCCTCCGGCCTCCGAGCACGCCGAATGAACCGGAAAACCCGGAGCGACGGAGCGCGCGCATGAAGTACGACCCCATCGGCCGTCTGCTGCTCACGCCCGTCGACGAGGAGGCACCGGCCCGGGTCCTGCGGCTGCGCCAACTCGGTCTCGGCGAGCGTGCCGAGCCCGCCTTCGACGCCTTTGCCCAGCAGCTCGCGCGGCTCACCGGCGCTCCGTACGCGATGGTCAACTTCATTGACGAGAACCGGCAGTTCTCCGCCGGGCTCCACACTCCGCCGGGCGCGGGCGACGAGCGGTCCATGGACCGAGACCACGGCTACTGCCCGCATGTGGTCGTACGGCGCAAGGCGCTGGTCCTGGAGGACGTCCGGGACTTCCCGCGGTTCGCCGGGAACGCCCTGGTCGACGAGATCGGTATCCGCTCGTATCTCGGCGCGCCGCTCATCGACCGCACCGGCATGGCACTCGGCACGGTGTGCGTGGCCGACACCGAGCCGCGTCGCTGGGGCCGGCCGGGACTCGACACCATCAAGTCGTTCGCCGCGGAGCTGATGTCGCAGATCTACCGGAGGGAGGACGGTCTGCTCTGAGCGGGAGCCGCTCGCCGGCCGGTGAGGGCGCGGGACGGCGGATGTCCGGCGTGAACTTCGGAACGACCTATTGACCGTACGGACGGCCAGTCATTAGCGTGGCGATCACCCTGCCAGAAAGCGCTTTCTGAAAGTGCCTGTCGGAGAGCAGCGCTCTTGAAACTGCCCGGATTCCCGAGGAGTTCACTGTGAGCCAGAGCGTCATGCCGGCCCCGGCCGGAGAAGCGGCGGGTGTCGCCGAGCGGAACAGGCCGGGAGCGGGGGAGTGGCTCGCGCGCGCCGTCCACGGCGGCTGGCGGCCCGTCGTCCTGCTGGTCGCCTGTTTCGGCGTCTGGTGGATCATCGCCGCCACCGAGCTGGTGGAGCCGTATCTCGTCCCTTCGCCCGGTGCGACACTCGATGTGCTCACGGGCAAGGCGGGCTATCTCTGGCAGCACACCTGGGTGACGACCTATGAGACGCTGCTCGGCCTGGTGATCGCCGTCGCGGTGGGTGTGCTGGCGGCGGTGGTGATGGTCTACTCGTCGACCGTCGAGAAGACGCTCTATCCCGTTCTGCTGTTCGCGCAGGTCGTTCCCAAAATCGCCGTCGCGCCGCTGTTCGTGGTCTGGCTGGGCTTCGGTATCGCGCCGAAGATCCTGATCGCCGTGCTCATCGCCTTCTTTCCGGTGGTGATTTCGATGGTCACCGGACTGAAGGCGGTCGACCCGGAGATGCTCCAGCTCTCCGCGACGATGGGCGCGAAACCCTGGGGGACCTTTGCCAAGATCCGCTTCCCGGCCTCGCTGCCTCATCTCTTCTCCGGTCTCAAGGTCGCCGTGACACTCGCGGTGACCGGCGCGGTCGTCGGCGAGTTCGTCGGCGCGGACGAAGGTCTCGGCTATGTGATCCTCCAGGCGAACGGCAATCTCGACACTCCGATGCTCTTCGCGGGACTGCTCGTCATGTCGCTGATCGGCGTTGTCCTCTTCGTCCTTGTCGAACTGGCCGAGAAGCTGCTGCTGCCCTGGCACGCCGGCCGCCGGGACACCGGCGTCATCACCTCGTACTGACCGACTCGATCCCGCTCAGGGAAGGGCCAGCCATGCATGCGCGCAGATTCCTCCCCGGCCTCGTACCGCTGCTCCTGGTCGCCACGGCCTGCGGTGAGGACGGCTCCGGGACGACCACCAGCGACTCCGGCAAGAAGCTCGACAGAGTGACGCTGACCCTCAACTGGTATCCGTACGGCGAACACGCGCCCTTCTACTACGGCAAGCAGCAGAAGATCTTCGAGAAGCACGGCATCGATCTGACGATCCGGGCGGGCCAGGGCTCGCAGAAGACCGTGCAGGCGACCGCCGCGGGCCGGACCGACTTCGGCTGGGCCGACACGCCCGCCGTGCTCAGCGGCGTGGACCAGGGTGTCCAGGTGAAGAGCCTCGGTGTCTTTCTGCAGACCACACCGTCCTCCGTGCAGTTCTTCACCGACCAGAAGGTCAGCACGCCCGCTGATCTCAAGGGCAAGACCATCGCCGGCACGGCCGGTGACGCACTCACCAAGACCTTTCCGATCTTCCTTCAGAAGAACAATCTCAAGGAGTCGGACGTCAGGATCCAGAACACCGATCCCGCCGGCAAGATCGCCGCGGTGATCTCCGGGAAGACGGACGCGCTGCTCGGCTACGCCAGTGACCAGGGTCCGACCATGCAGGACAAGGCCAAGAGGCAGGTGTCGTATCTGCGCTTCTCGGAGCACGGCCTCAACTTCTACTCCAACGGCCTGGTGACGGGACAGAAGATCCTCTCCAGCAGGGGCGAGCTCGCCCGGCGTATGGCGCGGGCCGTCAGTGAGTCCTGGACGGCGGCCGAGAAGGCACCGGAACCGGCGGTGGCCGCCATGGCGGGCGCATCGGAGCAACTCCCGCCCAGGAATGTCCTGTCGGAGCAGTTCAAGACGACACTCACACTGCTGCACACCGACGCGACGCGAGGCAGGCCGCCGGGTGTCAACACCGAGGGCGACTGGCAGCGGACCATCGATGTGTTCGCCGAGGCCGGGCTGGTGAAGAGCCCGAAGCCGGTCTCCGAGTACTGGGACAGCGGCACGGCACTGAAGGGATGACGATGGCCAGGGACGCGACGCTCCGGGAGCCCGCCATGACCGACAAAGGCACCGGCGCACCGAAGTCAGGGCCGGCCGGTGGACAGGGCGCGACGGCGGCGGTCGGGCTGACGGATGTGGCCGTCCGGTTCCGTACGAGGAAACGCGATGTCACGGCCCTGCGCGAGGTCTCGCTCGATGTGGCGCCGGGTGAGTTCGTCGCCATCGTCGGCCCCTCGGGCTGCGGCAAGTCGACCTTGCTGAAGCTGGTCGCCGGACTCCTCGAACCGTCCTCGGGGACCGTCCGGCTGCACGGTGAACAGATCGACGGGCCCCGGCCCGACATCGGATATGTCTTCCAGCGGGCGGCGCTGCTGGAATGGCGTACCGCCCGGCGCAATATCCTTCTCCAGGCGGAGATGCGCCGGATGCCGCCGGGAACGGCCCGCGCTCGGGCGGACGCGCTGATCGCGATGACCGGACTCACCGGCTTCGAGGACGCGTATCCGCATGAGCTGTCCGGCGGCATGCAGCAGCGTGTCGCGCTCTGCCGGGCGCTGCTGCACGAGCCGCCGGTCCTGCTGATGGACGAGCCGTTCGGCGCGCTCGACGCGCTCACCCGCGAACAGATGAACATGGAGCTGAACCGCATCTGGCGGGAGACCGGCACCACCGTGCTGCTGGTGACCCACTCCATCTCCGAGGCGGTGTATCTGGCCGACCGGGTGGTGGTGATGAGCCAACGGCCCGGCACCATCACCGAGATCATCGATGTCGGACTGCCGGCCGAGCGGGACTATACGGCGACGCTCGGCCGGTCCGAGTTCCGCGAGGCCGCCGCTCATGTCCGGGGACTGCTGGGCGCGGCCTCCGCGCAGGACTGACGGCCGCTCACGCGGCCGCACCGCCGGTCCCGGCCACCGTCGTACGGTGGCCGGGACCGGCCGTTCAGTACCGCAGCCGGGACAGATACCGGTAGCTGTTCAGCGCGGTGGCAAACGGATCGGCCGGTGTGTCGTGCTCCACCAGCCACTGCCGTACGCCGCCGGCGCGCGCCGTGTCGAACATCGCCGGAAAGTCGAGGACACCCGAGCCGACATCCTCGAAGCCTCCGTCCGGCGCCATGTCCTTCACATGCAGCACGGGGAATCTGCGGCGGTGCTCCACGAACAGCCGCCGGGGATCGTCACCGCCCTTCGCCGCCCAGTACACATCCAGCTCGAAGCCGACCAGCTCGGGATCGGTCTCCTTGAGCAGGATGCCGTACAGACTCTCGCCGCCGACCACATCGTGGTCGCCGTCATGATTGTGGAAGAGCACCTTGAGCCCGGACTTCCGGGCGAGCCGCCCCGCCTTGTTGAACTGCCGCGCCGCTTCCCGGTATCCGGCCGGTGAGTGCATCTCGGCCGGCAGACTCGGTACCACGACCCACTTCCCGCCCAGTGTGCGGACGTCCTCGATCGCCTGTGGCAGACCGCTGCCGGCGACCGTGGTGTACGCGACATGTTCGAGCACCGCTTTGAGCCGGGTCTCGTCCAGCATGCGCCGGATGCCGGCCGCGCTCTGGCCGTGCCTGCCACTGACACCGACCGTCGCGTAACCGATCTCCGCGAGGCGTTCCAGCGTTCCCTTGAAGTCGACCGCGAGCGGAGTGCGCATGGTGTAGAGGTGCATACCGATCCCGGACGGCGGGACGCGCCGCGGGCGGCGCCCGGCGTCCGCCACCGGGCCCGTCCGCGCCGACGCCGCCGTTGTACTCACGCCCAGCGCGGCCAGACCCACGGCCGTGCCGAGGAACGCTCGTCGAGTGCCGTTCATCTTCACTCTCCTCTCAGCGCGCATTGATCCGGACCGTGCCCGTCGTGGTGTCGCCGCGGTCGTCGGTGACGGTCAGCCTGGCCGTGTACACGCCCGGCCTGGCGTAGGTGTGAGCCGTGTCCGGGCCCGCCGTGTCCGCGGGCCCGCTGTTGTCACCGAAGTCCCAGTGGTACGAGACGGTCGCGCGCCCGGGCAGTGGTTTGACCGTGCCGCCGAACTCCACGGCCAGTGGCGCGTCACCCTTGGCGGGCGCGGCCTTGAGCGAGACCTTCGCCGCCGGTTTCTTCTCGACGCCGGGACCGTCGAAGTGCAGCCAGTCCACGGCGAAGAGATCCGGCTTCTCCGCCGACCAGGCCGGGTTGGTGAACACCGCGTACAGCTTCACCGAGCCACCGGGGCTCTTGAGCGAGACGCCCGGCGAGACGACATTGCCCCAGCCACCGGTGGTGGGGATGGTCACTCTGCCCAGCAGCGGTCCGGTCGGAGAGCCGTTCCGGAACTCGATGTCTCCGCCGATCCCGCCCGAGGCCGCGCCGACCGAGACGGACGAAATGCCCTTGAGATGCACGGGGTCGAACGAGATCCAGTCGCCGTTCTCGATCTCCGTGAGCCGCTTGCCGCCGGACGCGTCGGCGCGGTCGGCGATCACCACACCGCCCTGCGCACCGCCGGTGGCGCTGTGGTGCTCCGCCTCACGGAATGTGGTCCGCAGTGTCAGCGACGACGAACCGGTCAGGGCCGGCACGCCCTCGGCGCCCTTGTCCTCGTACCGCGCGGTGATGCCGTAGTAGAGATTCTGGCCGGGGCCATGGCTGTCTCCGGCGTCGGTGACGATCTCACCGGAGCAGCCGGTGTAGTTGTCCAGCGGATGCAGATGGCTGTCATGGCCGAGCTGGGACTGTACGACCACCCGGGAGCAGTCGATGGTCCCGCCGGCGCCGGTCTTCCCGTCCTCGCGGTCCTTCACCTTCACGGTGAACGGGATGGTGTCGCCGAAGCTGAACATCCCGCCGTCCGGCGGCTGCTGGACCGTGACCACCGGTCTGGTGTTGCCGACGGTGATCTCCTGGACGGAGAGCGCGGTCAGCCCGCCGGGACCGGTGACCGTCAGCCTGGCCGTGAACCGGCCCTTGTCCCGGTAGACATGGGACGGATCCGGCTGTGTGGAGTCGGTGGTGCCGTCGCCGTCGAAGTCCCAGGCGTAGGTCACCGGCCTGCCGTCGGGCAGCCCGGATCCTTCGCTGGAGAACTTCACGGTCAGCGGGGCGGCGCCGCTGTCCGGGCTCGCCGTCGCCTTGGCGTCGGGCAGCCGGCCGTCGGCGACATAGTCGATGCGGTAGATGCCCGCGCCCTCGTTGCTGCCGCCCCGGCCGGTGCCGCTGCCGAGGCCGAAGTCGATGACGTACAGCGCTCCGTCGGGACCGAAATCGGCGTCGAAGGGCTGGTTCCACTCCATGTCGCCGAACACACCGTTGATGGAGTGGAGATCACCCGCACGCACCGGGTCGAAGCGCGGGTCGGTGAATGTCTGGTCCTGCTGCTGGAACGCGAAGGTCTTGAAGTACGTCCTGGTCAGCTCGTAGGTGAGCCACTTCCCTTCGAAGTACTCGGGGAATTTGGACGGATAGGTGTTCTCCGGGTCGTAGTCGTAGACGGGACCGCTCATCGGTCCGGCGCCGCCGGTGCCCAGCTCCGGGAATTCGGCCGAGGCGGAGTACTGGTACCAGACGGTCGCGGGCTTGGCCGGGGGGAGTTCGCGCAGACCGGTGTTGTTCGGCGAGTCATTGACCAGCGCCGCGCAGTCGAACACCGCTCCCGAGGTCCCGGTGGCGAAGTCGTAGTCGTTGAAGGGAGTGTTGTTCCCGGTGCAGTACGGCCAGCCGAAGTTGCCCGCCTCGGTGATCCGGGTGTATTCGACCGTGCCCTCGGGACCTCGGCCCGGCACCGCCTCCCGGGCGTCGGGTCCGTAGTCGGCCACCATCAGCGCTCCGCTCAGCGGATCGGTGGTGATCCGGAACGGATTGCGCATCCCCATCGCGTAGACCTCGGGACGGGTCTTCTCCGTATCCGGTGCGAAGAGATTGCCCGCCGGGACCGTGTAGGTGCCGTCGTCCTGCGGGGTGATCCGCAGGATCTTTCCGCGCAGATCGTTGGTATTGCCCGCGGTGGTCTGGGCGTCCCAGGCGCGGCGGCCCTCGCGCTCGTCGATCGGGGCGAAGCCGTCGGAGGCGAAGGGATCGGTGTTGTCGCCGGTCGCGACGTACAGATCACCGTTCTTGTCGAAGGTGATCGAACCGGCCATGTGCGAATTGGCCCGGCCCTCTCCGCGCAGGGTCGGGACGGTCAGCAGCCGCTTCTCGGAGGCCGGGTCGACGGTGTCGCCGGTGACGGTGAAGCGGGACAGATTGAGGCGTTTCTCGGTCTTGTCGGAGTGCAGCAGATAGAGCCAGTTGTTCTCCGCGAAGTCCGGGTCGAGTGTCAGTCCGAGCAGGCCGTCGGACTGGCTTGTCATCTCCGGCGTGTAGGCGAAGTCCAGCGCGGTCGAGACGTCGAGCGTCTCCTGGTCGATCACCTTCAGCTTGCCGGTGCGCTCCGCGAAGAACACCCGGCGGTCCGGAGCGACGGCCAGCTCGAAGGGGTCGGCGAGATCGCTGGTGGCCAGCGGAGTGCGCTGGAAAGCGGTGGTCCTGGTGGCGCTGCAGTCGCCGGGTTTGTTGCCCGCCGCCCACTGGATGCCGCCGAGCAGATGACTGCGGAACGCCTCCTCCTGGAAGGCGGCCGCGTCGTGCCCGCCGGCGGTGAACCAGGAGCGTCCGCCGTCGTAGTTCTGGCACCAGGACCACGGATGGTCGACGCCCTCGTCCAGACCGTCGATGCCGTCGTTCACCTTGATCTGGGCGAGTGTGTGCACCTTGCCGGTCGGGTTGACGCGCCAGTTGTACCACTCCTCCGTGCGCTCCCAGAGCTGAGGAAGGCCCTGGGTGGAGGGATGCGTCTGGTCGAGCACCTTCACCCGGCCCGTCTGGACGGCCGGGTGCTTGTCGAAGATCGCGCCGACCAGTCCCTCGTACCAGTCCCAGTCGCGCTCGCTGGCGGAGGCCGAGTGCAGACCGACCCAGCCACCGCCGCCGCGGATGAAGGTCTGGAGCGCGGAGCGCTGTTCGGCGTCGAGCAGATCACCGCTCTCCGGAGTGGAGTTGGTGTTGTTGAAGACGACCGCCTGGAAGCGGGCGAGATTCTCCTCGGTGAAGGCCGTGGCGTCGGTGGTGGCCTCGACCTCGAAGCCGTTCTCGCTGCCGAGCCGTTCGACGGCCTCGACACCGGCCGGGATCGAGTCGTGCGCGAAGTTGGTGACCTTGGAGAAGACCAGGACACGGAAGGGCGCCGCGTCGGCGCGCGGCGGTGAGGCCATCCCGAGCCCCAGCACGAGAGCCAGTAATGAGGTGATGACGAGGAACGGCGAAAGGGTTCTTCGCGGCGGACGGCCGTACGGGCGGTTGTGCGGGCGGCGACTGTGCGCCGGGCGGCCGTATGTCGGCGGGCGGCCCGGCGGGCCGCCGTGTGCGGGGCGATGACTCATGGGCGCTCCCGGTGTCGGTTGAGCCGGCTGCGGGTTTAGAAAGCGCTTTCTGAAGTATGTCGCACAGCGTAGGTTCCCGTGTTCGGGGGGTCAATGGGCCGGAAGCGAGCTCTGCGACGGGAGAGCCGGCGCCGGGTGCTGTCCCGGCCCGCTCCTGCGACGCGCTCCTTCAACGCGAGCGACCCGCCCGGGAAGTGCGCCCCGGACGGGTCGGTCTCGGCAGGCGGCCCGGCGGCCGCGCGGCTGTCTGTCAGGCCGCGTCCAGCTCCGCCAGCTCGGCGGCGTCGAGCACGAGGTCCACCGCGCCGACCGAGTCGCGGATGGTCTCCGGGCGGCTGGAGCCCGGGATCGGCACCACCGAAGGCGACTTCGCCAGCAGCCAGGCCAGGCAGACGCGCTGCGGGGTCACTCCGTGCGCCTCGGCGATCCGGGCGTACGGAGCGAAGGAGGATCCCAGGTCACCGGCGGCCTTGATGCCGCCGAACGGGCTCCACGGCAGGAACGCGATACCCAGCTCCGTGCACAGCTCCAGCTCCGGCTCGCTGGACCGGAAGGCCGGCGAGAACTGGTTCTGTACGGAGACGAGCCGGCCGCCGAGGATCTCATTGGCCAGCCGGATCCGCTCCGGGGTCGCGTTGGAGATACCGGCCTGCTGGATCTTGCCCTCGTCGAGCAGATCGCGGATGGCGCCGATGGACTCCTCGTACGGCACCTTCGGGTCGGGCCGGTGGAACTGGTACAGCCCGATGGCCTCCACTCCGAGCCGGCTCAGCGACGCCTCGCAGGCGGCCTTGAGGTGCTCGGGAGAGCCGTCCAGCGTCCAGGAGCCGTCGCCCGGACGGAGATGGCCGCCCTTGGTGGCGACCAGGACATCCGAACCACGGTCGTGGGACGCCAGCGCCTTGGCGATCAGGGACTCGTTGTGGCCGACCTCGTCGGCGTGCCAGTGATAGGCGTCCGCCGTGTCGATCAGTGTCACCCCGGCATCCAGAGCCGCGTGGATGGTGGCGACGGAACGGGCTTCGTCGGGCCGTCCCTCGATCGACATCGGCATACCGCCCAGACCGATCGCGCTGACTTCGACGGTCCCGATGCGGCGAGTCTTCATGGTGTGGTGCGCCCTTCCTGCTGTGGTGCCCGGCCGGTGCCGACAGGGCACTGTCCAGCTTTGTCCCTGGTCCGCTGGGCGTCCAATAGAAGAAAGCGAACGCATTGAGCGACTACGCTTCTTAATCATGGAACTCCGGCATCTTGAGTACTTTGTCGCGGTCGCCGAGGAGCGTCACTTCACGCGGGCGGCGCAGCGACTGATGGTCTCGCAGTCGGGACTCTCGGCGTCCATCCGCGCTCTGGAGCACGAATTGGGCGCACCGCTCTTCGTCCGCAGCACCCGCAGGGTCGAGCTGACCAGCGCGGGCAGCGCACTGCTCACCGAGGCGTGCCGCGCGCTGGCGAGCGTACGGGCCGCCAAGGAGGCGGTCGCGGCGGTCCAGGGGCTGCTGCGCGGCACCTTGTCGGTCGGCACCGAGCAGTGCGTCACCGGCGTACATGTCCCCGGTCTGCTCGCACGGTTCAGGGCCGAGCATCCCGAGGTCGAGGTGCGGCTGCGGCAGGCCGGATCGGCGTCACTCGTCGACGATGTGGCGGCCGGGCGGCTCGATCTGGCGTTTGTCGCCGTGTCCGGCACCGTGCCCGAAGGCGTCCGGCTGATACCGCTCGCGCGGGAGCCGATGGTGCTGCTCTGCCATCCCGGGCACCCGCTGGCCGGGGCGGCCAAGGCCGAGTGGGCCGAGCTGGGCGGGGAGGTCTTTGTCGACTTTCACCAGGACTGGGGAGCCCGTGGCCTCACCGACCGGGCCTTCGAGGCCGCCCGGACGGAACGTCGGGTCGCCCTGGAGGTCAACGATGTGCACAGCCTCATCGAGCTGGTGGGCCACGGGCTCGGTATCGCGGTGGTGCCCCGTCCGATCGCCCGCAAGAAACAGGCCGCCGACCTGGTGACCGTGCCGCTCGCCGGTGCGGAAGACCATCTGTGGGAGGTCTCGGCCGCACTGCCGGAGGACCAGCGCACCGGTCCGGCCGCCCGCCGGCTGCTCTCGTATCTGCCGGACACCGGACGAGGGACCGCGCCGGCTACCGCCGCTCCAGCACACCCCTGACAAACGCCGCCTGCCCGGCGTGCTGGAGATCGTCGGAGATCACGCTGACCAGCCGGACGGCAAGGGTGACCGGAGGACTCCACGAGGCGTCGACGACCCGTTCGAGATCCGCGACCTTCAGCGTCCCGAGATACTCGGCCGTCCGGTCGTGGACGGCGTCGTGGTACCCGGTGAGAAGCCCGGCCGGGATCCCGGCGAGAGCGGACACGTCCTTGGCGGAGTGGCCGTAGCCGGTCGCGCGGCATGAGAACGGCAGCTCGAACCGCTTCGACCAGTCCTGCGAGAACCACACCTGCTCGGTCCCGGCCGCGTCGGCGATGTGGTCGTCCTGGATCCGGGTGAGATGCCAGACGAGCCAGGCGATCGAGTTCGCTCCGTCGTCCAGGCGGACGGCCAGCTCATCGGGGGTGAGGCCGTCGACCGCCTCGTGGACGACCTCACGGATACGGCCGAAGGCGTCGATGAGCAGGTCATCGCTCGCGCTCATGGCGGGCTCCCTTCCAGTTTCGGCACCACTGATGTCCGTACGGGCGGCTCCCGGGCGCGCCTCGGCGTACCACGGCGGGACACACCCGGGAGGCGACCGCACATCCAGTCCAGGTTCCCCCGTGCGGCCCGGCGATGCTCTCCGATCAGCGCGCCAGGAACACGGAGATCCGCTCGCGCAGCGACTCCGGGTCGAGCTTCTGCGCGGCCAGATGCTCCTCGATCCGCCCGTACCGGCGCAGCTCCCGCCGCGCCACACCGAGGCCCAGCACCCGGTGCGGGATCTCGGCCAGGGCGTCGTTCGCGGCGGCCGTGGACGTACCGGCGAGATACGGCTCGACGATCACGACATCCGCCGTGGCTCCGTCCGCGACGGCCCGGCGTACCGACGCGGCGTCGAAGGGCCGCACGGTCGTCGCGTAGAGCACCGTCGTGTCCAGGTCTTCCGTCGCCGACAGCACGCTGTCCAGCATCGGCCCGACGGCGATCACCACTCCGGCCCGTCCCTGGCGTACGGAGAGAAAGCCGGACCCGGTCACCGGACGTGGCCGCTCGTTGCTCTGCAGCGACAGCCGCAGATAGTCCCGGCCGTCTCCGGCGGCGGAGTGCCGCAGCAGCGCCTCGGCCTCGTCGGGATGTCCCGGGACATGCACGGACCAGCCGTCGAGCGTGTCCATCAGCGCTACATCGCCCGGCGACATATGGGTGAGCCCGGCCGCGGGCCAGTCGTACGACGCCCCGGCACTCACCAGCACTCCGCCGACGCCCTGGTGGCCGAAGTCCAGCTTCACCTGCTCGAACGGCCGCTCCACCAGAAAGCTCGCGAAGGTGTGCACGATCGGGCGCAGACCGGTGAGCGCGATGCCGCCGCCGACGCCGACCAGAAGCTGCTCGCGAATCCCGACATTGACGACCCGGTCCGGATGACGCTGTCCGGCCCGCTCGAAGCCGTCGCCGCTGATCTCGGCAAGCACGACCGCGATCCGCGGGTCCTCGTCCAGCAGCTCCGCCGTGGTGGAGATGAAGCGGTCACGCATGGTGTCCATGAGAGTGTCCCTCCTGAAGATGTCGCCGGCGATGTCCGTGGTCAGGACTGATTCCGTGGTCAGGACTTGGGCTCGACACGTGCCACCACGGCGCGTGGCCGTCCCGCGTGCGGCGCGGTGAAGGCCGCGTACATCGCGGTGTGATCCCGGCCGTCGACGGTCTCGGCCGACCAGCCGGCCGCCTCGAACCGCGAGGCGATACCGCCGGGCCAGCCATGGGTCGCGGACGCGTTGTCGATCACCAGCGTGTGGAGCTGTTCGAGTCCGGCCGGGCCCGCGAAGGCGATCGCCTCGTGATTGCTGCCCTCGTCGAGTTCGGCATCGCCGATCAGCACCCACACGCGCGGTTCGACCAGTCCCTGTGCCCGCAGGCCGAGCACACTTCCCACGGCGAGCGGCAGCCCGTGTCCGAGCGAGCCGCTGCTGATCTCCACGCCTGGCAGCAGCGTGCGGTCGGGGTGATGGCCGAGAGGGGAGTCGTACGAGCCGAAGGCCGGCAGCAGGTCCTCGGCGAAGAAGCCCTTGGCGGCGAGGACGGCGTAGTACGCCATCGGTCCGTGTCCCTTCGAGAGCAGAAAGCGGTCACGCGCCGGGGCCTCGGCGGTCTCGGGCGACACCCGCAGCACCCGGTCGTAGAGCACCCAGAGCGCGTCCAGGGTGGAGGTCGCGGCGGGTCCGTGCTTCTCGTCACCTGTCATCAGGGCCATCAGACGGTTCAGGTCGCGGTGGCCCGGTGCGGCGGTCGCAGCAGTCTTCGTCATGGGAACCACGGTGCAACTTCAACCGGGCTTGAGGTCAAGCGCCGTCCTGAGCCCGGAAAGCGGTTCGTGACCACCGGTCCGAGTGCGGTATTGTTCTCATGCACGTTGGGCCAAGGGAAACCGCAGGTCAGATGGGCATCGGGACGTGGCGCAGCTTGGTAGCGCACTTGACTGGGGGTCAAGGGGTCGCAGGTTCAAATCCTGTCGTCCCGACGGTATAGAAGCAGGTCAGAGGGGTCCTTCGGGGCCCCTCTTGATCGTTTCCAGAGGCGCCGTCTCACAATTTCTCACAAACGCTGTTGATCAAGGTCAGCCGAGCAGTTCGGCCAGCTTCTCCGAACCCGCCTTCAACGACTGCGGGTCGGGGTGGACGTAGGTCCGCTTCGTGAACCCGAGGTCCGAGTGACCCGCCCACGCGGAGACCTCCGTGTCCGGCACCCCGTTGTTCGCCATCCACGACAGGCAGGCGTGCCGCGCGTCGTACAACCGCACCTTCCGTACGCCCGTGGTGGCCATCAGCTTGTGCGCCTCGCGCCGGAGCTTGTCCGTCTTCCACGGCTGTCCCAGATCGTCCACGAGCACGTACCCGCTGTCCGTGTACGCCTCCCCGGCGGCCAGCTTCTCCGCTGCCTGCTGCGCCCGGAACGCCTTCAGCGCCCGCAGGACGGGCTTCGGCAGGGGCAAGGTGCGCTTCCCCGCGTCGGTCTTGGCGCCCTTCTCCACCACCTTGTTCCGCTGCCCGCGCTCGGCCGTGCGGTCGTAGACGATCGTCCGCGTGTTCGTGCCGACTGCGATCGTCCCGGCCGTCAGGTCCACGTCCTGGCTCCAGCGGGCGCCGCACACCTCCGCCGGACGCTCCGCGATCAGGGCGAGCAGCATGGGTGCGTACGAGCGGTGGCCCTGGATGCCCTCCAGGAACCTCTTCACCTCTTCCTGATTCCACGGCTTGTGTACGGCGGTGGCCTTCTTCGCCTTCTCCTTCGCCTGCTTTGAGATGGTCACGTGCTCCGCCACGTTGCGGACCACCACCCCGCGCCGCACCGCGAGGTTCAGCGCCGCACGGAACCGCCCGAGGGTGAGCCGCACCGACCGTATGCCGAGGCCCGTCCCGGGCTTCCCGCCACGCTGGCGCCCCTCGGTCACCATCCAGTCGATGAACGCTTCCACGTCCTCTTCGCTCAACTCCTGAACGGGCTTGTGCCCGAGGTACTTCCGCACGGGCCGTAGGGCGTTGTCGTAGTTGCTGGCGGTGGCCTCTACGGCGCGAGTACGCCGACGGGTACCCCTCGGTGCGGGAACTGAAAACCCGGTACGCGATCGGGCAGGCCCGTGCTCAGCGCATCCGGGATGGCCTGGCAGCGGCAGTCTGAACGCGAGGAAGCCGCAGCCCGGTCAGAGCTGCGGCTTTCTGCCGTTTACACGCGAGCCGGCGTGCTGCCAAGCTGCCCAGCTACTGCGCTTGGTCCGCGTCCGTCTGGAGTGCCTTGCGCCCCGTCGCCACGAACTCCTTCATCGCTGTGCGGGCTTCGGCCATGAAGTCGCCGCTGATCTGAACAGGGCGACCGTCATCGTCAACCAGCCCGGAAAGGTCCGCGCTGTAAGCGGTCGTATGCAGGTCCGAGAGTGCGTTGATCACCTTGTTTGCCGCGTCACTCACTGCTTGCGGCCCCTCCAGGTCCACTTCGGCAAGCAGATGCATCAAGGCCGGGAAGTGCTCGTCAAGCGCGAGACAGAGAGGTCCGAGGTCGATCCCTCCTGTGTCCTCATCTACGAGATCCAGTACGGCCGTAACCGCTCCTCGGCAGGCAGTCAGGAAGTCGCTGTAGACCTTCCGCCTCGGCTCACGAAGCGCCAGTTTCGCGTTGCTCCTGATCTGGACCTTCGTCTGTCGGTAGGTGAGAAACGCGCCCAACGACGCTACGGCGCCGGTGATCCCGGCGCCAAGCACCGCTGCAAGTCCTGAGTCCATGCGTGCATGATGTTCGATCGCCGCAACGCCCCGGGCCCCGGGTCCGGGAGCGAGGCGTTAGGACAGTGGGAGATCCACGAGCATCACGGCGTACACCGGGGAGTCCGGGAATGGCTGGTCCTCCCCGACCCTCCGATACCCCCAGGACTCGTACAGGGCCTCCACCTTCGGGTGCGTCACGTCCACCAGCAGCACAGCGAGATCTTCGTTCCTGGCGTCCATCAGCGCTCTGTGAAGGCGCTCGGCCGCGCCCGTCTTCCGCCACTGCTCGCGCACCATCAGCTCCGAGAAGTGGAACGTGCGGCCCTTATCCGGCACCGGGTCCAAGTGCTCCCGCCACCACTCGCGACCCTCCGCGCCGGGGGCGCCATACGCGAAGCCCACCACGTCGGCGCCGTCGTACGCGATCACGCACGAGAAGCCGGGGTTCCCGCCCCAGTGGTCCACGAACCAGGGGAACTTCTGCCGGAAGTCGTCGTCCGCCATCCGGTCGGCGTGTACGTCCGCGTGCACGTCGATCAACGTCTGTCGGATCTCCGACAGGTCGTCGTGGCTGTAGTGGCGCAGCTCCAAGGCGGAGGTCATCGGGCCTGGCTCCATTCTGATCGGTAGCGGTCTTCCCACTCTCGCGCAGTGCCGGAGTCCGGCGCCAGAGTGATCAGGTCACGGTGGAAGTCCCCGAGGAACGAGCGCATCCGGCCCGGCAGGGGGTCACCAGCCATCAGCGCGAACACCTTCGCCGCCGTGCCGCACGCCTGGTCGATGTCCCGTTGGTGAAGCTGCGTCAGGGCGAGCTGAAGGGTGGCGAGCGCGCGGTTCCGGCGGAACTGCTTCGGGATGGCGGCCAGGGCGCGGTGTGAGGCTGCCTCCGCGCCCGCTGCGTCCCCGATGTCGTCCCGGACGATGGCGGTGATGGCCAGTAGCTCCGCAGGCCCGTAGAACGCCACCCATGACGGTCGGAACTCCTCCAGGGACGCCTTCGCCAGAGCGTCTTCCGCGTGCCCCAGCGACCGCAGGGCGCCCCGGCGGTCCCCGACCACCGAATGCCCGATGGCCGTCCGTGCGTGCGCCAGGGAGGCGAACAGGGGATCGCGGCGTGTGACGGCGGTCGCCTGCGCGGCCTGGCCCGCGTCCACGGCTTGTGAGAACTCGCCGCGATGGACAGCGAGCATGGCGTGTGAGTTCCACACGCGCAGTTCCGCCACCGGGTCCTTCCCCATGCCCGCCAAGTACAGGGCGCGGTTCAGGTGGCTCTGTGCGCGGTCGCTCTGGCGGGCGTCCACGGCCGACCACGCCGCCGACGCGGTGTAGTTCGCGGCCAAGCTGAAGAGGCGCTGCCGGATGCGTTGGGAGGCCGCGCGCTTCTGGAGGTCCAGGGCCTCCGCAGCACCCGCGAGCGCGGCCCGCTCCAGGGCCTCATGCCCGCCTCTGGAGGCGTCCAGGGCCGTCAGGGCGTCCAGGCCGCTGCGGAGGCGGATCACGTCGGTGGTGCCGACAGCGTGCGGCCTGGCGGCGATCAGGGGCACGACGGCGGCCGTCGTCCCGGTGGCTGCGGTGAGGAAGTTCCTGCGGTGCACAGGGTCCTCCGTCCTGGTAGGGCTAGGTCTGCCCGCTGGGGGTGTGAAGCCGAGTTCCCCGGCAGTACAGCCGAATACTGCCTCCAGGGCTTCGCGCTGCCGAGAGTGGGGCCAGCGGGTCTTCCCGGTCAGCCAGTGGCGCACCGTGCGATCACTGACCGTGCCCTCCCTGCCGACGGACCGGAGGTAATCGTTCACCGACTCCGCCAACTCGGCCTGGGTCAGCCCTGCTTCTTTGAGCGCGTCCGCCAGGTGCCTGTTCTCCTCCACGTCTTCAAGGTAGCGAGGTAGCAGGGTCGCGGCGCCGGAGCGGCGCCGAAATTTCCGGTTGCCCGCGATGCACGGCGGCCTGACATTTCCTCACGGGCAGTCACAAGGCGTCGTTGACTGAGTGACAGGCCGCCACCGGAAAGGACAGCCCGGTGGCAGGTCAGAGAGGCCCGCCCCTGGCCCCCGTCGGGGGCGGGCTGTGCCTCCCGCTCACCTACGAGGGGTCCTGATGACCGTGACCACCACCTCCAGGCCGACCGGGCACCCCGGCTACAGCGAGACCCTGCCGCGCGAGCCGGAGAGCGCCGCGACCGCCCGGCGCCTGGTGCGCACCGCCTGCGCGGCCTGGGAGCTGGAGGAGCTGACCGAGGACGGCGCGCTGATCGTCTCCGAGCTGGTGTCCAATGCCGTCCAGCACGCGCGGCGGGAGTCGATCCGGGTCGTCATCGACCGCCCGGGAGCGGCGTGCGTGCGCATCGGCGTCGTGGACTTCTCGAAGGTGCCTCCGGAGCCCAAGGAAGCGGATGACGAGGACGAAGGCGGTCGCGGTCTCGCGCTCGTGAATGAGCTGGCTGATCACTGGGGAACCGATCCGCTGCCGTGGGGCAAGCGGGTGTGGGCAGAGCTGCACGGGAAGGAACACGGATGAGCGGCGAACGAACGCCTTGGGTGGGCGATCTGATCCACGACGAGGACGCCGACCGGCGCGGAATCGTCACGGACGTACAAGGCGGCGCCGTGTGGGTGCTGCGGCCGGAACTCGGTCCGGGCCGGTGGTGGACCTCGGAGCACCCCGAGCGGCTGACTCTGCTGGAATCGCGGCAGCGCTGAGACACGACGAAGCCCCGGCCGGTGAACTCCACCGAGCCGGGGCTTCGCCTCTCACGTCCGTCTCACACAGATCTCACGGACTGCACGGACTGACACGGAAATTGTGGCGCTGACCTGGACGTTTCCGTACTCCCTGGATCTCACAGACCCCTGTGGACGGTGTTTCGTTCACTGGGGGTCAAGGGGTCGCAGGTTCAAATCCTGTCGTCCCGACCAGCGTTTTCGCAGGTCGCAGGCGGTATCGGAGAAATCCGGTGCCGCCTTTCCGTGTTTCTTGGGGACCGGTTGGGGACCAGCCGGTCTGGCGGGGTCCTGGGGTGGGCTGGACGGCGAGGGTGATGGTGCGCGGACGGGGTTGAGGTGTGCGGTGAGGGTGTTGCCGGCGTTGGTGATCTGGGTCATGTCGGGGTGGAGGTAGCGCTGGGTGGTGAGCGGGGAGCCGTGTCCGGCGATCTTGCGGAGGACGTGGGCGGGGACGCCGGCGAACCAGGTGAGGCCGGTGTGGCGGAGATCGTGGCGGCGCAGGTGTTCGTGGCCGAGTGAGGTGATCACGCCCCAGCCATTACAAGAAAGGCACCAAGCCCAGACGCGTCACGGGATGAGCGACAAGTGCAGTGTTCCTGGATCAGGTGCTGAGCAGTGAGGCGTGGATGCGGGCGATGGCCCGCAGCACCTCGTCGCGATTCTTGGCCTGCTGCATCCATGCGGGCAGGCGGGCCACCACGGTCATCCTTCGGCCGTGGCCGTGCCAGGGAATCCCCTCACGCAGCGGCGCCCGTACGAATCGTCTGATCAGGTCGAGATGTTCCAGGTTGTAGGCCCATACCCACCCGTGCCGGGTCTCGGTCTGCAGCCACAGACGGACGCCGAAGTACGGGTCTGTGGCCGGCTCGTACCGGTCCCGGTGCAAGGCCACACATCCACGGCTCCATTCCTTCGCCGTCCCGCAATTCCGGCAGACGAGACGCCTTGGCAAGAAGAGACCCCGGTCGTGCACTCCGGCCGGATCTGGCGCTGTCCCAACGTGCGCGGCATTCTCGCAGGTGGGACAGTGCACCAGGACAGACGCGAGGAAGTCGTACTTCGTACTGCGCGGGTCCCGGAACCGATGGTGTGTGACGGTCGGACTCATCGGACCAGTATGCGAGCCAAGCACCAAAGGCTCCTACGGGTTAAATCTCAAGCTCAGGAGTTCAAGAACTGCTGGAACTGCATGTCGAAGTCGCGAGGGTCCTTGCTCAGCGACGACTTGACCATCGCGGTGAACTCGTCGACGACAACCTCGAACGCATCGGCCTCAAGACCGTCAAGGGTGATACGGGCGACATCGGCCGGGTCCATTTTGGGCACGTCGTAGCCCTTCATCATGTCGGTGTCCGCTGCTCCGAGGTGCACCGAGGTGACGCTCGTGCCCTGCCCGGCCAGTTCCTGACGGAGCGCCTTACTCATGCTCCACACGGCGGCCTTCGAGACCGCGTAGGCGCTGCTGCCGGGGAAGACGAACCAGGACGCCGACGAAGCGATGTTCACTATCGCTCCCCCGCCGTTCGCCGCGAGGACCGGCGCGAAGGCGCGAGCCATGGACAACGTGCCCCAGAAGTTTATGTCCAGTGCGGTGCGGACGGCGTCCAGATCGCCGAGCAGGTCGCTGCCTCCGATCCCGGCGTTGTTGACAAGCAGGTTCACGTCGCCCGCTGCGCGGGCTGCCGCCACGACGGCGTCCGGGTCGGAGATGTCCAGGGCGAGAACCTCGACACCGTCGAGGTCGACGGACTCGGGTCGGCGGGCTGTCGCGTAGACCTTCGCACCCCGCTCGACGAGCTGGGCGGCGAGATGACGGCCGATGCCGCGGTTGGCTCCGGTGACGAGCGCAGTGGCTCCGTTGATGTCCATGACGCGTACGCTAAAACCTCACGCCAACGTGAGGATCAAGTCCAAACTTCCCCGGAGGTGCCATGCGTATCGGCAAGGTGGCCGAAGGCGCTGGGGTCAGCGTCCGTGCATTGCGGTACTACGAAGAGCAGGGGCTCGTCGTCGCCGACCGCAGCCCCAGTGGCCACCGGCAGTATCCCGAGTCCGCTGTTGAGCGGGTGAAGTTCATCCAGCTCCTCTACACGGCCGGGCTCGGCAGCAAAGCGATCCTGCAGGTCCTGCCCTTCCTGGACACCCTCGTCGCGACCCCACGGATGACACAGCGACTCAAAGACGAACGCGACCGTATCCGGACTCAGATCGACGACCTGGCCAGGGCACACGACCGGCTCAATGAGCTGATCGTCCTGGCCACTGAGTCTGCGATCTCTCCAGCTACCTGCTCGGCGAGCGTGGATGCCACGTAATCGACCGGACCTCCTAGGTGTTCTGTCCACGGAGGTTGGTGACAGCAATCACGGCTGGGTGATCTTGAACGAGTGAGGGCCTTCCGGGTTCGGTCTGGATTGCGACATCTACCCGAACGATCAGAAGGCCCTCATGCCCCACCGTAATGCACCCCTGGCCGAGACCGGTCGTCTGCGCCTGGCCCGTTGCGTGGTCGAGGACCGGTGGCCCCTGCGGCGGGCGGCCGAACGCTTCCAGGTTTCGCCGACCACGGCCCAGCGCTGGGCCGCCCGCTATCGCGAGCTGGGCGAGGCGGGCATGGCCGACCATTCCTCGCGCCCCCACCACAGCCCCCGCCGGACCCCGACCCGCACCGAACGCAGAATCATCAAGGTCCGCGTCCTGCGCCGCTGGGGCCCCGCCCGC
Organism: Streptomyces sp. AK02-01A; assembly: GCF_033795305.1. NCBI lineage: Bacteria > Bacillati > Actinomycetota > Actinomycetes > Kitasatosporales > Streptomycetaceae > Streptomyces > Streptomyces sp. AK02-01A. The sequence continues at coordinate 4 of NZ_JARBAE010000051.1, read as the reverse complement.
ATCG
>NZ_JARBAE010000050.1:0-48176 GCF_033795305.1 Streptomyces sp. AK02-01A | reverse complement strand
ACCCGGCCCACCGCGCCGGGCCCTCACCATGCCCACCGACCGACACCGCTCCAAACGACCCCGCTCAGCCAGCCATCAGCCGCAACTGAAACGGCGAGGTTAGGATCTTGCTCCGTTCAGTCCAATACGCCGCGGTTCGTGACCGTTCAGGTCCGTTCAACGTCAGGCCACGCATGGCCCACATGCCTGCTCCGGCCGAGGCGCACGAACAAGCGGTTCGCCGTGTTGCTCCGATGCGGGGCAGCCATGAAACCTGGCCAAGTGGGCCGACCTCGGCAGGGGTTACGTGGCCTGACCGTCGTCCTCACGACGAGCGGCCGGCAGCAGAAGGTCGCGCTCGGGGTGCTTCTCGCCGCTGACGTTCCCCTGCACGCCGAGATCCACCCGGGCGGCTTCGTGGAAGGCGTTGATGCCCCGGAACCCGGCGCGGTTGCGCTCGCGCCATTCTTCTAAGGTGCCCACGGTTTTCCCGGTGGCCTGCCACTCGATCGCCACCGTCGCGGCGTTCAACTCGTGCGCGGCCTCGACCACGTCATCGCCCCCGAGCAGCATGACTTGCTCGAAAGCCCGCCCGCGGTATCGCTCGGCCTCGGCCATCTCCGCAACCATCTCCACCTCGGAGTGCTCGCTACGGCGAAGCCCCTCCCGATGCTCATAGAGCTGTACAGCGAGGAAGATCCCAGCCCGCACCCGGTCGACGTAACCTCCGTAGGCGTCCAACTTCCGGTTGTCCCACCGAGTCACCAACTCCCGCTGATGACGACTCCGCTCCATCGCGTAGTTGGTCAGGTGCGTGGTGAGCGCGCCCAGCAACACAGCAGCGATCGTGACGAGTTGTTCGCCGGTACCCAACTCGTCCCCCAGAGATCAAGTCATCTACAGCTCTGGAGAATCTTAGGAGTCGGCCCGCCAAGTAGACCAGGGGATGCCTGAAACACGGCAGCACGGCCGGTCAGGTGCAATGAAGCTGTGGCGGCGGCAGGCCCAGCGTCACCCCTCGTCGGCTGGCTGAGCGATGACGTATACGCCCATGCCTTTCACCGTCTCGACCAGGCCCTCATCCTTCAGCACCTTCACCGCTTTGCGGAGGGTGTCCCGCGCGACGCCGTATTCCTGCTCCAACTCGACGAGCGAGGGAATCCGCCTGCCCACAGGGATCGACCCGTCAGAGATGCGGAGGCGCAGGATCGCGGCGATTTGCTGGTACGGCGGGATGGGCCCCTCGCGGTCGATGGTCACGAATCGAAACTAGGCAGGGGGCGACGGCTTGCCATAGCTAGCCACGTGGGTAGTAGGGGGTAGTACAGTCTATATGGGTGAACCAAAGACCCCCGCAGCCGATGGCACGGCCCGGGGGTGTGGACGATCGCTTCGAAGGAGCGACGACATGGCCAATCCTACTGAGACCCTCGCCCACTCGGATGAGCCCCCGGACGGGTGCGCTCTGAACCGGGAGTACGGGCAACATCGCAAGATCGGCGTGATCGCGCGTATGTGGTGTGCTGCGGCAGGGGCAAGACGTCAGCTCATGCCTACTCCGAAGGGCGAGCACCGGCGCCGGGAGACGACAAACGGGCCTGAGGCGCGCTACGCGGGGCCCGCACTTGCATCTCAGTTGCTGCCACACCGCCACGGCGAGCCGATCCGCGCCGAAGACAAGGCCCTGGTCCGTCCGTATGTACTGACGGCAGAAGAACGCGCGCAACAGCGAAGCGCGGTCAAGCGGCGCATTCTGCTGGTCAGTCCGCACTTCGATGCTGCGGAGCTCTGCTGATGTCCATCAGCTATCCGCGACGACCACCAGGTCGTGCCAACGCAGTGCCCTATCGCTCAATCCGCTGCCGGTTGGGCGCGCACGCTGAGTGCAAAGAAGCCGTCCCCAGGCACCCGCTGGCCGAACTGCCGCTGATCTACGAGACGTGCGCGTGCCCGTGCCATCAGAGCCGACTCGACACCTCCGGCAAAGGAGAAATCCATGGCTAACCGCTACGAGCGCATCGCGGATGACCTGCGGCGCCTCATTGCAATGGGTACGTGGCTGGTGGGCGAGCGCCTGCCCTCGGAGCTTGAACTTGCCGCGCGCTACAGGGTCAGCACCCCGACCCTGCGGAACGCTCTCGAAGTACTTCAGAGCGAGTGCCTGGTGGAGAAGCGCCACGGTAGCGGTAACTATGTCCGTCGGCCCGGACAACGGATGACGTACGTGGTCGACGGATGTGGAGCGGAACAGAGTGCGGTGACCAGCGTGGCTGTCGACGTCAGTTTCGAAACCGCCATGGTGGCGGCCGACGGCCGGCTGTCTCTGCTCTTGGACGTGCAAGCGGGCAGTCCGCTGACCGAGTACGTCTTCATCAGCCATCTGGGAACCTCGCCGCGCAGTTTGACCCGCGTCTACGTGCCACACGCCGTGGCGCAGCTCGGCACGCTCGAAGAGAACGGGTCCCCCTGGGGCAACGGCGTCCGGAACTTGTTGGCTGCGGCCGGAGTCCAGGTGATGAGTACCACCGAGCGGGTCACCGCCCGATTCCCGACGGCGGACGAGGCCCAGACGCTGCACATCACGAGCCGCACACCCGTACTGGCTGTGCAGCGCGTGTCGATCGACGTCAACGAGCGTGTCGTGGAAGGAACTCTCTTGGTTATGCCCGGGGACCGCACTGAGATTCTCTTCACCACTGGTTCGGCGGTCAAGAAGTTGGCGGTGGCAGGATGACCGAACACGAAAGCATTCTTCGCTTGCTGCCATGGACCAACTCGGATGGAAACCCGTGTTTTTTGAGCACTGACGACAACGACGGTTTCATGTCCCGGCTCGCCGATGCGGCGGAAAGGGAGCAGACCGACCTGGGGGCCGACGTGCTTGAAATGGTCAAGGCCGTCCTTGCGAATCCTCAGACAGATCGGCGTGAGCTCCGGTCCGCCCTTACCCACGCAGCCGAGGCACTCGGCGACGTGCTGCGAGTGGCAGAGAGCCGAGGCGCACGCTTGCCAACGCCGGAATTCGAGAATGGAGGCCCCCAACAGCCGGCGGAAACTTTCGGATGACTGGCTCTACCCAAACCCGTGTGAGGGCAGCACCGCCCGGGACTCACTGCGGGTCCTGCGCTGGACACCGGGTCATCTGGTGCCCGGACTGCTGCGGCTTCGAAGGTTGCCTGACGTGCCATCGAACGTACCGGGTTCCCTGTCCTGTCTGCGCGAACGGGACCCACAACCCGATCAGGTGGTGAAGAACGCCATCACCAACTATGGCCCGACTCCTCGTACCGAGGGGCCGGGCCATAGCACATACGTGAAAAGGTCAGCCGAGCGTCTCCGCATCCACCCGGGAAAAGATCAGATCACTTTCGTCGACAACCGGTCCACGCCACCGGACAGGGGCGACAGATTCCCCACGCAATGCCAACGGATAACTCTCCGGTGCGTAGTCGTTTGTGAGCCGATAGACGTGAAACCCATGGCTTCGCATCGTCTTAAGCAAATCATCAGCTGAATCGCCAATTCGGGCCATTCGATCGGGAGTCACCTCGACAGTGATCTCTGCGTCGGGTCTAAGCATGTCGAGCATGGGCGCCATCCCTCGCACGACTGGCCACTCAGCGCCCTCGACATCAATCTTGATCACCCGTGCGCTGGCGATTTCCGCCGGTTCTAGAAGCTCCGGGAGCGGGCGGGCCTCGATCTCGAATGAGGACTCTGCGGGTCCGTCGTATGGCACGATGCTATTCGCGCCCATATTCGCTGAACTGGCCAACACGAACTTCAGATTCTTCCGACTGTCGGCAACAGCGGCATTGACCGCACGCACATTGCGGCACTGATTGAGCCGCACCTGCTGTAGCAGCGTCTGATGGAACGCCGGTGACGCCTCAAGCGAGACCACCCGCCCCGAGTCCCCGACGAGCCGCGACGCCAACACGCTGTAGTACCCGATGTTCGCGCCGACGTCGATGAACGTATCCCCAGGACGTAGCCGACTCTGAAGCCATCTCGTCATGTGCGGTTCCCACACGCCGAAGAGGTAGAGGTAGCGCTGAATGAGGTCCTGAGTGTCAACGGCGAACCGGGCCCCGAACTGAGATCGGACGACCCGCTGAAGCGGATGGTCGCGCAACTGCGGATTCAAGAACTCTGCGGAAAGCTGCATTTTCCCGAGCAACCCCGGACCATGACGCACGTACGTGCGGCTAAGGCAGACCAGTGCGGCCAGCATCTGGCTATTCACCTGATTGCCACGGGCCCATTACGCCTCACGCTCCCGGATAGGTCCAACGAAGGCACGAGAGCGCTCGTGTTCTGGCCTCCACCACCGCCATGCGGGCATCGCGTTCGGATGGATCAGTGTGCGCCGCCTGGCCGGTCGCCTGGCCTGGCCACTTGCGATACAGCAGACCCACATCGGCTGAGAACCAGCCGCGGCTGACCGAGTCCAGCGCGAGGAGAAGGCCCGTATCCTCCGAGGCCGGCAGCGCCATCCAGCCGCCGAGCGCGACCACCAGGTCCCGGCGGGCGAAGAGGGTCGCCGGGTGGACCGGCGCCCGGAAATCGTGGGCTGTCCAATACTCCGATACCGTCCCGCGTTCCAACGGGCCGTGGTCCGGGTCCCCTTCGAAGCCGACCGTCGTGCCGTCGGGCAGCAGATCCAGTACGCGTGAGGTCGCCCAGCCGAGCGTGGGGTCACCTTCGAGCGCGGCCAGGTCTCGGGCCAACGCGCCTGCGGGCAGCTGGTCGTCGGCGTCCAGGACCTTGATGTACTCACCGTCCGCGTGCGCCAAAGCCAACGTACGGGCGGTACCAGGACCACCGTGGCGCCCCTGCTTGAACGTCACGCGCGGGTCGTCGGGCACATGCGGAGCGACTTCCTCGCCCTTGCCGTCCTCCTGGACCAGCCAGTGCCACTCCCAGCCGTCGGGCAACTCCTGCGCGCACAGCGACTTGTACGCCTCCTGCAGGAAGTGAGCGGACGGCCCGTGTACGGCGGTGATGACGATGATGCGCCGGCTCACGGCGTTCACCACTTTTCCAGGGGAGTGGTGAAGTGCAGTTCGGTGCGGTCACCGGGGAATGTCACGTCGGACATCTCTACGACGCGGTCACGAATGTCGTACGACGTCTTCCGCAGTACCAGGACCGAGGTGCCTGGCGGCAGTTCCAGTTCCTCCGCTTCCTCCGGGGTCGGAGGGCGGGCGGTGACACGTTCTTCAACACGGTCCAACTCGACGCCGACCGTGTGCAGTTGACTCTGCGTGCCGCCCGGCCATGGCTCCTTGGTCTCGTCCAGGAGGTCCGGGTTGGCTTCCACCATCGTGCGGACGAGGTACGAGGTGACCAGCGTGAACGGTGCGCTCTCGACCGCGTACCGAGTCCGGTACGTACGGACCACGACTCCGGTCCCCTCCGGGACGCCGAAGGCCTCCGCGATGTCCTTCTCTGCCTTGCCCTCCCGGTAGGACGCGTGGAAGACGAGATCGTCCACCTGGAGCCCGGTGTCGTGCTCCGTCGAGCCCGTCCTCAGCCGCTCGCTCTCCGGCTCGCGTGCCCGGTCCTTTTCCCACTGGTGGCGGTCGTTCGTGCGCAGCACCCTCGTACGTGCCTTGCGGACGAAGGTGCCTCGGCCGTGCTGCTTCTCGACCAAGCCCTCGTCCTGCAAAACCCGGAGCGCGTCACGGATTGTCGGCACGCTCCGCCGGTGGTCCTCGGCGAGCTGCGCCTCCGAGGGCAAGCGGTCGCCAGGCCGTAGCTCACCTGCGCGGATGGACTGTCGGAGCGCGTCTGCGATCCGCTCGTACGCCTTGGCCATGAGTGTTCACCGTCCTGTTTTCGTGACGGCGACAGCATACGACTCCTAAAGAGGTCTTGACGACTAGAGGAGAGCTGAGTCATAGTCAGGGCAACTCCTAAAGAGGTCTTGAAGACAAGATCTCTTGAAGAGTTCATCGCGCCCTGAGGGCCCCGTGAAACGGGTCCGAGGGAAGCGCTTGCTCCTTGCGAACTGAACAGTGTGCTGAAAGCACGAGTGCTTTTGATCTCCGGCACCCGGCCACCTCCACACAAGGGCAGTGGTCAGGGCGTCGGAGGTCATGACCACTCGTCTCCTGACGAGCGGTCTCGTCGGCCAGTCAGTCCGCCCGCGCGCTCGGCACCGACTGGCCCCTGATGTTCCTGTCGGGCCTCTGCGGCTTCACCGCGGTGATGACCGCATACCGATGGGCACCCCGCCTCACCGGCCCTCGACGCTTCCGCGTCTGAGCGCCATTTTTTCTCCACCACCGTCTGACCCACCTACCACCCAACGGCCAGCGGCCCCGGTGTTCGAGCACCGGGACCGCTGTAGGGCCGCCTGCCTTCTGAGGAGAGCACGACCCATGAAGAACATTGTGTCTGGTCATGTGGCCGTTTCGGCCGATGAATTTGTAGAACTGGCCCTCGGTACCCCGCTGGATCTGTGGCTGGGCGTCGAGGGCGAGAGCGAGATGGAGCGGGCGGCCCGTATGGACGCGGCCCGCGACATCCTCGCGGAGGAGCTGGAGCTCCTGGACCGGGTGAGCGTGGTCGCTGCTGAGGCGATCGAGGCGTTTGCCCCGAACCTGTTCAACGTCATCCCGCTGTCCTGCGCTGCGGCTCGGCGCCGTCCGGTCCGGAAGGGAGCGGTGGCATGAGCACCCGGAACGGGGCCCACGTCATGAGTTCTTCTGAGATGGAACTGCGCGGGGTTCCGCCCCTGACTCGCCCGGAACTAGGTCTCATGGGCTCGGTGGCGCTTGCTGCGGCCGGTGTCGGTGCGCTCGGTCTGGCGTCGTCCTTCAGCGCGGTTTCGGAGGCGGCGGCGCGGTGGGAGTTCTCTTCACCGTGGATGCTGCCGATCGGTATCGACATCGCGATCCCGGTGTTCACCGGGGCCAACCTGCTGCTCATCCGTACGGATATGGCGTTGGGGTGGGTGCGGTTCGTGCCGTGGGTACTGACGCTCGTGACGTGTTACCTGAATGTCGCGGCTGGCACGTCGGCGTCGGCGAAGGCGGCGCACGGGACCATGCCGTTGCTGTGGGTGGTGTTCTCCGAGATCACCGCGCACGTCTACGCGGTGCGGATCGGTGCGGCGACCGGTAAGCGGATGGAGAAGATCCGCAAGAGTCGATGGCTGCTCGCGCCGCTGTCGACGTTCGCCTTGTGGCGCAGGATGACGCTGTGGGAGATCACTGCCTACGCGGTCGCTCTCGATCGGGAGCGGGAACGGCAGTTGGCGCGGGCCGATCTGCGGGAGCGGCACGGTCGACGCTGGCGGTCGAAGACCCCGCACCGTGAGCGGGTGCTGTTGAAACTGGGGGAACTGACCCCCGATTCGCCGGCCCCAATCACTCCGGTCGTAAACCAGGAGGAAACACCGTTCAGTGCAACAAATCAGTCGGGGTCTGATCTGCCGGTATCGACCCCAACGCCCACCGAGCCGGATACCGGCTCATCGGCTGCTGTGGAGGTCGACTCCGCACCGGCTCTTCCCGGGCCGGTTGAGTCGATTCCCGTGGAGTCCGCTCCGGTCGATCGGGTGCGGCGTGGTTCCGTGCGTCGCCCGACGGGTCCGGTTCCCTCGGCTGCCCGATCGAGTCGGCCGCGCCGCACGATGGATCAACTCCTTCTTGAGGCACGTGAGTTGACTGCTGATTGGTCGGACAGTGCGCTGACGGGTGAGGCGATCCGGAAGGCGCTGCGGACCGCTCCGGACAAGGCCCGGAAGCTCCGCGACACGCTCAGGGCGGAGCGTGGCGAGGCCGACGGTACTGAGGTTGACGCCGCGTAGTGGGTGGTCGTTTCTTCGACCCGGACGGGGCGCGCTACGGCATCCCAACTGGAGTTCACCCGGGTCCCCCAAGACGTCCGGCGGCTGCATCGGCCCAAGTGCGCAGGTGAGCACCTGCCGCCGGATAATCCGACAAGCGCACCAGGTTCTCGCAATCACGAGCAGATTTGCGAGTACAGCCAGGAACTTGCCTGTTCATCCGGGGATTCGGAACTCGCTCCTCAAGCGATCCATGCCTCGCCGTGTCGATGCCGGTCCAACCCCACGGCTGAGAACTCGTCCTCGCTGGCGCTTGCCACTACGCCCAACCGCCGAAGTGCCTGAGAGATGGGACTGCCAGCAGGCGGAAACGGCTCGCCCTCCTGCACATGGAGGGGTCCCAGCACGATGGTGCCGGCGTCCCAGACGGCAGCCTGCTGCTCGCCCACACCGCCGAAGTACTCGGCTTCCACGTAGGCCACTGGCCCAGCGGTAGACCAGTCAGCCAGAGTTTTTCCGAACTCTTCCGGCAGCCGCCAGAACCCCAAAGTGCCCACGTCGCTGCCGTCTGCGAAGGAATCAAAGAAGACGTCTGTCATAGGCATCAGCGACAGCCCCTGACCGATCGATGCCAGCCGCGCATCCGGCACGTCAAGCGCCGTGCCGCGCAGCACTTCCCCGTCAGCAATCACTGCTCGCAGGTCGTAACCCATCCCAATGCCCCCTCCACCGATCGGAGGCCCCATCTTGACGCAGACACCGAAACCGAACCCGCGCGGCACCCCCGACCAAGACCACCACACCCCCAGCGGGTTCTCGCAAGACCGCCGTCCAGACCCCTTCCAACCCCTTGTGTCCGGGGAGGACATTCAGTGAATCACGAGGAAGAGAACGAACACCTCAACCAACTCGAAGCCGACCTCGTGGCCGACTTCACCCCCGACCCGTCGCCCGATTCCGGGGGCGACTCGGGGGCGGATGTGGTCGACCTGGACAAGGCACGGTCGGCCCGCAACGATTTGGCCGACCCGTCGCCCGAATCGGCTGCTGGGCAGTCGGGCAGCGGGTCTGCCGACGGGTCAGTCCCGGAGTCGCGCGACCCGTCGGCGACCGTGATGGTCGACGGTCCGGCGCCGGTCGGCCCGGGTTACCTGGGTCGGCTGATGGGGGCGAAGCGGCGGGACACGATCCCGGTGTGGCTGCGCTCCAGCGCTGAACTGAAGACGGCTACCCGGTGGGCGGCCGGGCACTACGGCCACCTGGTCGGGTACCACGCGTTGCGTTCCCCGTACTACGCGGGCCGACTGGCGTTGCAGTCGCCGCGTGGGGCTGCGACGTTCCTGGGTGGGTCGATGCGGTGGGTTGCCGACCGTGAGGGCGAGCCGGTCAGGCTCGCGTCGGTCCGCCGCGAGGATGCTGCCGAGTACCTGAAGCTGTCCCGTCAGCGGGATGGTCGGGTACGGATGCGTACGCTGGTCACGGCGTTGGCGATCTTCGTCGGGCTCGGTGCGGCACTCGCCGTCTACGTGCTAGCGCCCGGTTGGTTGCAGGCCCTGTCCGTCGGGGCGGTGGTGCTCGCTTTGGGTGCGGCCGGCACACGGGCCGATGCGCCGGTCGTGACCCGCGCGGTCGAGTTGCCGACCGCGCCGAAGTTGACCAGTGACATCGTGCTGCGGGCCCTCGGGTCGCTCGGCGTCCCCGCCATCAACCAGGCGCAGAGCAAGGGCCGGGACGGTTTCCAGTTCACCGCGCCGATCACCCGAGACGGGCCCGGGTGGCGTGCGGAGGGGAACCTCCCGTACGGGGTCACGGTCACCGATGTCATCGAGCGCCGTGACCGGCTCGCGTCCGGATTGCGCCGCCCGCTGGGGTGTGTGTGGCCCGAAGCGGTGCCGGACGAGCACACCGGCCGGTTGGTGTTGTGGGTGGGTGATCAGGACATGTCCAAGGCAGTCAAGCCCACGTGGCCGCTGGTCAAGGGCGGTGCGGTCGACCTGTTCAAGCCGGTCGCCTTCGGCACCGACCAGCGCGGGCGGTGGGTGGAGATCACCCTCATGTACATCGCCGGTGTCATCGGGGCGATCCCGCGTATGGGCAAGACGTTCCTGCTGAGGTTGCTGCTGCTGATCGCCGCGTTGGATGTGCGTGCTGAGCTGCACACCTACGATTTGAAAGGCACCGGCGACCTTGATCCCGTGGGCGATCCGGTCTCGCACCGGCACCGCGCGGGGGAAGAGGAAGAGGACTTCGAATACGCCCTGGCCGACCTGCGGGAAGTACGTGAGGTGCTGCGGCAGCGGGCGAAGTTGATCCGCTCCCTGCCCCGTGATCTCTGCCCCGAGTCCAAGGTGACATCCGAGCTCGCGAGCAAACGCAAGCTCGGGCTGCACCCGATCGTGATCGGGGTCGACGAGTGCCAGAAGTGGTTCGAACACCCCAAGTACGGGGCGGAGTTCGAAGAGATCTGCACCGACCTCGTCAAGCGCGGCCCAGCCACCGGGATCGTGCTGCTGCTCGCCACGCAGCGGCCGGACGCGAAGGCCCTGCCCACGGGTATCAGCGCGAACGCCTCGGCCCGGTGGTGCCTGAAGGTCATGGGCCAGTTGGAGAACGACATGGTCCTCGGCACGTCCAGCTACAAGCGGGGCATCCGGGCGACCATGTTCGCCTGGGGCGACAAGGGCATTCACTACTTCGTCGGCGAAGGCGCGGACGCCCGCATCGTCAGCGCCGCGAACATCGACGCGGTAGTAGCCGAACGGATTGCCCTGCGGGCCCGCAAGTTGCGCGAGGCGGCCGGCACGCTCTCCGGGTACGCGCTCGGCGAAGCCTTCGAGGTCAGCGACACCAGCGGGGAAACGCTGTTGGCGGACGTCCTCGCCGTGATCCCGGCGGATGAGGCGAAGGTGTGGAACGAGAGCGTGGTCGAACGCCTCGCGGACCTGCGCCCGGAGCGGTACGGCGACTGGGCCCGTATGTCGGGTGAGGAGCAGACCGCGCACCTGACGGCTGCCCTCAAGCCGTATGGCATCGCAGTGGGGCAGGTCGGGCGCCGCATCGACGGAAAGTTCGTCAACAAGCGCGGTATCAAGCGAGCTGACATCGCCTCTGCTGTTGCGGAGCGTGACGAAAACCGGGACGCGAGCTGACCGTCCGGGGCTGCTATCGATAGCGCCTGCACCTGCTATCGATAGCAGCCCCGATAGCGGCCCATTCGGTATCTGATCAGGCCGCTAGCGCATAGCGGCCTGCCTGCGAAAACCCTGGAAACTGCCCGGGAGGGCCTCTGATGACCCCTGTCTTCGCTGCTAGCGCACTCCTTCTCGCTGTCACGTTCTGTTATGTCGGGTGGTGTGCGGTGTCCCCGTTCGGGAACTGCCGCCGCTGCCGTGGGTGGGGCTTCGTGATGAAGACCGACCGCAAGGGCCGGGCCAAGCGCGGCAAGGACTGCCGCCGCTGCAAGGCCACCGGCAAGCGCATACGCGTCGGCCGCCACCTCTACAACGTCGCGACCCGCATCCACCACGACGGGACCAACTGACCGCCCCTGCCTCACCTCACCGAAGGGAGCCCGCTGCCGTGGCTCTGACCATCTCTCTCGTCTTCCTGTTCGGCCTCGTCCTGTTCTTCCTGCTCCGCTCCAACTCCCTCGGCTACGGGGCCGCGTTCATCGCCGTGATGTTCGGGTTCTTCCTCGCCTCGACCGGGGCGGCCGGGCCCATCAACCAACTCGCCACCGCCGTGATGACCGCCGTCCAAAACCTGTGAAGGAGCGGCCCACCATGAACGAACCACTGACCCATTCCCACTGGCTCGCTCACGCCGCCCCCAAGGTGGTACCCGCCGTCGCGACATCGACGGTGCTGATCCTCGGCAGGATCTGGAACGCGAACGGGGCCGAACACAGCGTCGGCAACGCCGCGTTGATGATCGTGCTCTCGGCTGGAGCTGGAGTCGCCGGGGTGTTCGCGGCGGCCGGCCGCTCCGGGGGTGACGGGGTCCTCGCAGGAATCGCGTTCGCCACCTCCGGGAGCCTCGCTCTCGCAGGGGTCGCCGGATACGCCGACGGACTGCCGCTCCCCCTCCTGCTGTGGGCCGTGGCGACGGCCGTCGCGTACGGGATCGCTGCCCGGTACTGGCGCACCGACCGGCGGGACACCCTCGCCTACGAGCGCGGCACCACGATCCGGCACGAGGAACACGCGCACGTGGAACGGATCGAGACCATCCGTGGCCACACGCAGATCGAGGTAGCGCGCGAGGGAGCGGCGTATGCCGAAGCGCTCGCGCAGGCACTGGCTGCCCGCGCCGCTCTGCCCGGCTTCAATCCGCAGACGCTCGAAAAGGCCGGACTGCCGGAACTCCCCGCCGGAAAGGACGCGGCATGAGGGCCAATGACCCCGTCTCCGACGGACCGATCCCCGCCCCACCGTTCGGCTTTGCCGGCGACGCCGGGCAGCGCGACGTCCTGTTGAGCGAACTCGAAGCGGCAGGCGTCGATCTCGGCACCTACGACCTGCGGATCGTGGACTGGCTCGCGGGATGGGACTGGTCGACCGTCTCGGTCATCGCCAGCCTGATCCGCCGCGCCGCCAAGTAGCTACGCCCGGGGCGGTCCGTGCCTCGCCAAAGTCCCGGACCGCCCCGGCTCTCCCCGCTCCATCACAGAACAGGAGAACCGCCAGCATGACCCATCCCCCCGCAACCGCGTTGCTGTCCGCCGCGCTGAGCGCAGCCGAACACGGCTGGCCCGTCTTCCCTCTGCGCCCCAGCGACAAGCGGCCCACAGGACACCCCGAACGCCACTGCCCCCGCACCGGCCGCTGCGCAAGCGGTCACCGCACCCCCGAGCAGCGCGCGACCCTCGACACCGCCACCATCACCACGTGCTGGCAGAGGGCCCCGTACAACGTCGGTATTGCTACCGGACCTGCCGGGCTTGTCGTGGTGGACCTGGACCTGCCCAAGCGTGCCGATGACGTCCCGCCGCCGGAGTGGGCCGCGTTGGGCGTCGCGGACGGCCTGGACGTGTTCGCCGTGCTGTGCGAGCGGGCCGGAGCGCGGATGCCGACCGAGACGTACACCGTGCGCACCCGAAGCGGTGGGCAACAGCTCTACTTCACGGCGCCTGAGGGAAAGCGGCTACGCAGCACGGCGGATGCCCTGGGGTGGAAGGTCGATACCCGGGCCTGGGGCGGGTACGTGGTGGCGGTCGGCAGCATCGTGGGCAACCGCCAGTACGAGGTCATTCACGACGCGCCCCCGATCCCCCTCCCTGCGTGGCTTACTGACCTGCTCACCCCGCCGCCCGCACTGGCCCCGATGCCGCTCGCGGACCTGGCCGCCCGCATGCGCAACGCCACCGCCTACAGCACCGTCGCTCTTCGTGGGGAGCTGGAAAAGGTGCAGTCCGCCCGCGAGGGCGGCCGTAATCGTGCTCTGTACTTCGCCGCCTACGCCCTCGCCCGGCTTGTACGGACGCAAGACCTCACCGAGGCAGATGTCACCAGCGAACTCACGGCGGCCGGGATGGCGCTGGGCTTGTCGGCGGGCGAGTGCCGCACCGCTGTCTGCTCCGGACTCACCCGGGGCGGTGCCCTGGAAAGGGTGAGTGCGGCATGAGCACCGACCTGTGGGACGACGCGTCCCCGCCCGAGGCGGACGAGGTGCTGCCGCCGGTGTGGGAGGAGCCCGTACCGCTCACCGGCAACCGGAAGCTGCGCGACTTCCCCTCCCACACGTTCCCCGCGTGGGTGCGGGAGTTTGTCGAGGCGGTGGCTGAGGAGACTCAGACCCCGGTGGACCTCGCCGGATGCGTCGCCCTGTCAGTGCTGGCCACGGCCGCCGGTGGGCGTGCGGTGGTCCATATCCGGGGGAACTGGCGCGAGCCGACGAACCTGTTCACGGTCACCGCGCTGCCGCCGGCCAACCGGAAGTCCGCCGTCTTCGACCTGCTGACCGGCCCCATCTTCGATGCCGAGAAGCAGCTCAAGACCAACACCCAACCGGCCATCGCCGAAGCGCAGATGACCGCCCGCATCGCCAAGGAAGCAGCAGAACGAGCCGCGACCAAAGCGGCGTCCGCCGATGCCGGACAGCGCGACGCGCTTGTAGTAACGGCCGTGGGCATGGCGGAGGCCGCCGAAGCCGTGACTATCCCGGTGGAGCCGCAGTTGCTCGCGGACGACGCCACGGCGGAAACCGTCATTTCCCGCATGGCAGAGCAGGGCGGACGCATCTCCGTCATGTCGGCGGAAGGCGAGATCTTCGACATCATCGCGGGCCGCTACTCCGGCGCCCCGAACATGGGGCCGTTCCTCAAAGGCCACGCCGGGGACCGGCTGCGCGTGGACCGGCAGACGAGAAGGGAGTACATCGACCACCCCGCGCTGACCATGGGCCTGTGCGTGCAACCTCAGGTTCTGGATGACATCGGCCGCATCAAAGGCGGACGCGGTCGTGGCTTGCTCGGGCGTTTCCTGTACTCGCTGCCCGAATCGATGGTCGGTCGCCGCAAGTCCGCCCCGGACCCCATCCCGGCGGAAGTCCGTGAGAAGTACACGCAGCGGATCATCGATCTGACGCTGTTCCTGGCCGATTGGACGGACCCGGCGGTACTTCAGCTCACCACTGACGCGGACGCGGCTCTCCTGGCCTTCCAGGACCGCGTAGAGCCCAAACTCGCCGCGAGGGGTGGGGCGTTCGGGCACATCAGCGACTGGGCGGGAAAGCTCGTCGGCGCGACCGCCCGGATCGCCGGGCTTCTGCACCTTGCCGAGCACGGCACCAACGCCCACACCCGCCCCGTTACGGCGGACACCGTGAGCGCGGCCATCGAACTGGGCGAGTACTTCGCCACACACGCCCTGGCCGTCTTCGACCGCATGGGAGCCGATCCCACCGTCGCCCGCGCTACCACCGTGCTGGAGACGTTGCGCCAGCACGACGCGGTGGACATCAGTAAGCGCGATCTGCTGGTCAAGCTCTCGCGCTCCGAGTTCGCCACCGTCGCGGACCTCGAACCCGCCCTCGATCTCCTCGACGACCACGGCTGGGTGCGCATGCAACCGGTCCAGCGGACCGGCGGACGCGGCCGGCCGCCCTCCCCCCGCTACCTCCTTCACCCCCGCATCTGTGGCGTCGCCACCGGCTGAGCGGGCCGGACCGCGTAACAGAAACCACGTAATACACAAAAACCCGACTGCAACCCCCTGACCAGCACCGGAACCCCCAACCGGGGGTCCTGCGCCCCTGCCACAGAAACACCCGGAAGTCACACAAAATACCCGCGCCTTATTTCTGTGGGACTTCCAATCCTTTCTGTGGCAGCCAGCCCAACCGCCCAACAGTCCACGAAACCGCAGATCAAACCGTCGACCCCGGCTTTCTGTGTATTACGTGGTTTCTGTGGCGGCACGCAGAGGAGCGAGCCCATGAACGCCCCTGAGAGCGCTGCGACGCTCACCGACTACGACCAGACCCTTGTCCTCCTGAAGGTGGAAGAGGCAGCCAGGCGCCTCCGCATCGGCCGGACGCTCTGCTACAGCCTCGTGAGCTCAGGGCAGATCGAGTCCGTCACCGTCGGCCGTCTCCGCCGGATTCCAGCGGATGCGGTCATCGATTACGTCGCCCAACTTCGCCAATCCCGGCACACCCCTCTCACTTCCGCTGCCTGAGGAGGCTGTCTGTGACAGAGAAGAAGCGCACACGCCAGCCGAATGGTGCCTCGTCCATCTACCTCGGCAATGACGGTAAGTGGCACGGCCGCGTCACCGTCGGCGTCCGTTCTGACGGCAAGCCGGACCGCCGACACGTCGAGCGAAAGACCCGCGCCGAAGTCACCGAGGCAGTTCGCGAGCTGGAGCGTCAGCGCAAGGACGGGAAGGTACGGAAGGCGGGGCAGCAGTGGACCGTCAAGACCTGGCTTGAGCACTGGGTCCAGAACATCGCCAAGAAGTACGTCAGCGAGAACAGCTACGACGGATACGAGGTGGACGTCAGAGTCCACCTCGTGGCCGGCCTCGGTGCCCACAAGCTGGAGAGGTTGGAGCCAGAACACCTCGAAGAGTTCTACGAGCGGATGCAGAAGAGCGGCAGCGCCGCCGGAACCGCCCACCACGTTCACAGGACCATCCGCGTCGCGCTGAGCGAGGCGGTCCGTCGCGGCCACGTCACCAAGAACGTTGCCGAGATCGCCAAGGCCCCGAGCCTCGATGAGGAGGAGATCGAGCCGTACACCATCGAGGAGATCCAGAGTCTCCTACTGGAGGCGTCGAAGCTCCGGAACAGCACCCGCTGGGTCATCGCCCTTGCCCTCGGCCTGCGCCAGGGTGAGGCGCTCGGGCTGATGTGGGAAGACGTGTATCTGGACGCCGGGTACATCCGTATCCGCAAGAACCGCCTGCGCCCGCGGTACGAGCATGGTTGTGGCGACAAGTGCGGCCGGAAGCCCGGCTATTGCCCGGAGCGCAAGCAGATCCGCCGGGAGTTCAAGAAGACCAAGTCCCGTGCCGGCCGTCGGACCATCGGTCTCCCGAGCCCGCTCATCAAGCTGCTCCGCAAGCACATGGAGGAACAGGCAGGAGAGAAGAAGGCAGCCGGTGAGCTGTGGGAGGAGAAGGGATACGTCTTCGCGCAGCCGACCGGCGGACCGCTCATCCCGAACACGGACTACCACCGCTGGAAGCAACTCCTTAAGGACGCGGGCGTACGGGACGGGCGCCTGCACGATGCGCGCCACACCGCCGGGACCGTGCTGCTCCTGCTCGGGGTTCCCGATGTGGTCGTGGACGCCATCATGGGATGGGAGCCGGGCGGCTCAGCACGGATGAGGGCCCGGTACATGCACGTCACTGGACCCATGCTGAAGAACGTCGCGCAGCAGGTCGGTGAAGCGCTCTGGGGCCCTGCGCCGGAAGCGAGCGCAGACAGCGGAGACGGCTCGAACGAGGGCCCCTCAGACCGTAACTGAGACGAAAACTGAGACGGAAGATCACGAAGGGCCCACCGCGTCGCCGCGTGTGATGTCTCACTGCCCGGTCTCGGACCGGCACGCGAAGAAGGCCCTGACCAGTCGAAACTGGTCAGGGCCTTCTTCGTATTGCCCGGTGAGAGCAATGGCGGAGGATACGAGATTCGAACTCGTGAGGGGTTGCCCCCAACACGCTTTCCAAGCGTGCGCCCTAGGCCTCTAGGCGAATCCTCCGCGGCAAACAATACAAGACGCCGAGGAGTGCTCGCGAACTCGTTCCCCACCTCTGGCATCGGGTACTGTGTGCGGAGCCCCTCACGTGGCGCTATCTGACTGAACTCCCCCAGGGCCGGAAGGCAGCAAGGGTAGGTCGGCTCTGGCGGGTGCGTGAGGGGCGCTTGCGTGGGGTGGTGGTACGGGTGCGTTGTCGGAGCGGGCCGATATCGTCGTAGGTGTGTCGTCCCTTGCGCTGTATCGCCGTTATCGCCCCGAGTCATTCGCCGAGGTCATCGGGCAGGAGCATGTCACTGATCCACTGCAGCAGGCGCTGCGGAACAACCGGGTCAACCATGCGTACCTGTTCAGTGGCCCGCGTGGCTGCGGGAAGACGACGAGCGCGCGCATCCTCGCCCGCTGTCTGAACTGCGAGCAGGGGCCCACGCCGACGCCGTGCGGGAAGTGCCAGTCCTGCCAGGACCTGGCCAGGAACGGTCCGGGGTCGATCGATGTCATCGAGATTGACGCCGCCTCGCACGGTGGTGTGGACGACGCCCGTGACCTCCGGGAAAAGGCGTTCTTCGGCCCGGCGGGCAGCCGGTACAAGATCTACATCATCGACGAGGCGCACATGGTCACCTCGGCGGGTTTCAACGCCCTGCTGAAGGTGGTCGAGGAGCCGCCCGAGCATCTCAAGTTCATCTTCGCGACCACCGAGCCGGAGAAGGTCATCGGCACGATCCGGTCGCGTACGCACCACTATCCGTTCCGGCTGGTGCCGCCGGGGACGCTGCGCGACTACCTCGGCGAAGTGTGCGGGAAGGAGCAGATCCCCGTCGCGGACGGCGTGCTGCCGCTGGTCGTACGGGCCGGTGGCGGGTCCGTGCGTGACTCGATGTCCGTCATGGACCAGCTCCTCGCCGGCGCGGCCGAGGACGGTGTGACGTACGCCATGGCCACGTCCTTGCTCGGATATACGGACGGATCGCTGCTGGACTCCGTCGTCGACGCCTTCGCGGCAGGTGACGGAGCCGCGGCGTTCGAGGTCGTGGATCAGGTCATCGAGGGCGGCAACGACCCGCGGCGTTTTGTCGCCGACCTGCTGGAGCGGCTGCGCGACCTCGTCATCCTGGCCGCCGTGCCGGATGCCGGGCAGAAGGGGCTGATCGACGCTCCCGCCGATGTCGTCGAGCGGATGCAGGCCCAGGCCTCGGTCTTCGGCGCGGCCGAGCTGAGCCGGGCGGCCGATCTGGTCAACACCGGGCTGACCGAGATGCGCGGTGCCACGTCGCCGCGGCTGCAACTGGAGTTGATCTGCGCGCGGGTGCTGCTGCCGGCGGCCTTCGACGACGAGCGTTCGGTGCAGGCGCGGCTCGACCGGCTGGAGCGCGGTGCCGCGGCCGCCGTCTCCACCGGTGCGGCCGCCTTCTCGGCCGGAGGCCCGGTTTCCGCGATGGGATACGTGCCGCAGCCGGGGCCGCACGCTCCCGCACCACCGTCGATGCGTGGCGGCCCGGATCCGGCGCCGCCGCAGGGCCCCGTGCCCTCCATGCCCGCGCCTGCCATGCCCGCGCCCGCCGCCCCGCCCGTGTCCGATCCCGTCGCGGAGCCGGCGCGGCCCGGCGCCTGGCCGGGTGCCGCCGTGCCGGGTGCCGCCGCGCCCGGTGCCGCCGCGCCGGAGGCCGGTCGCCGTCCCGGTGGCTGGCCCACCGCGTCCACACCGGGCCAGGGACAGAGCCAGGGGCAGGGCCAGGGTCAGGGCCAGGCAACAAAACAGCCCGTACCCGCTGCCGCGCCGGAGCCCGCCGCGCCTGCCGCTCCCGCGCCCGCCGTCGCCGGCTCCGGCGCGGCGCAGGGCGCCGGCCAGGTGCGGAACATGTGGCCGGACATCCTGGAGGCCGTGAAGAACCGCCGCCGGTTCACCTGGATCCTGCTCAGCCAGAACGCACAGGTCGCGGGCTTCGACGGGACGACGCTCCAGATCGGCTTCATCAACGCGGGAGCCCGTGACAACTTCACCAGCAGCGGCAGCGAGGAAGTGCTCAAGCAGGCGCTGGCCGAGCAGTTCCACGTGCGGTGGAAGATCGAGGCGATCGTCGACCCGTCGGGCGGCACTCCGCAGCCGGTGACGGCCGGTGGCGGCGGCGGGACCGGTGGCGGATTCGCCGGTGGCGGCGGGTACGGCGGTGGTGGCGCCGGAAGCGGCGGCGGTGGTTACGGCGGCGGAGCGGGGAACGGCGGTGGATACATCGCCGGGCCGGCCGGCCCGGCCCAGGCCTCGCCCTCGGCGCAGCGCCCCGCTCCTCCCGCCGCACCGTCGCCGCCGCCCGCGGCTCAGGCGTCCACCGGCCCCGCACCGTCGCGTTCCGCGCCGCCACGGCCGCCGGACGGCAGATCCGGCTCGCCCGTCGCACCGCCTCCGGTGGCCCCGGAGGACGACACTCCGGAGGAGGACGATCCGGATCTCGTCGACTCCGCGCTCTCCGGTCATGACCTGATCGTGCGCGAGCTGGGCGCGACGGTTGTGGAGGAATACACCAACGAGTAGCGGGCCGTCTCTCGGCGGCCCCTCCAAGGCCCGCAAACGAAGACGGCCTCCGTCCCGGCTAGGCTGCCCCACGTGAAGGTCCTTGTCATCGGCGGCGGCGCCCGCGAACACGCCCTGTGCCGCTCTCTCTCCCTCGACCCCGACGTCACCGCTCTGTACTGCGCGCCCGGCAACGCCGGGATCGCCGACGTTGCCGAGCTCCACCCGGTGGACGCGCTGGACGGGACGGCCGTGGCCCGGCTCGCGACCGAGCTGGAGGCCGGGCTTGTCATCGTCGGGCCCGAGGCGCCGCTCGTGGCCGGGGTCGCGGACGCCGTACGGGACGCGGGCATCCCGTGCTTCGGCCCGTCGCGGGAAGCGGCCGAGCTGGAGGGCTCCAAGGCCTTCGCCAAGGACGTGATGGCCGCGGCGAACGTGCCGACGGCCCGTAGCTATGTCTGCACCACTCCGCGGCAGATCGACGACGCGCTCGACGCCTTCGGTCCGCCGTTCGTCGTCAAGGACGACGGGCTCGCCGCAGGCAAGGGCGTGGTCGTGACCGAGGATCTCGCCGTGGCCCGCGAGCACGCGCTGGCCTGTGGACGGGTGGTCATCGAGGAGTTTCTCGACGGTCCCGAGGTATCGCTCTTCGCCATCACCGACGGCGTGACGGTCCTTCCGCTTCAGCCCGCGCAGGACTTCAAGCGCGCCCTCGACAACGACGAAGGTCCCAACACCGGCGGCATGGGCGCGTACTCCCCGCTTCCCTGGGCCGATCCCAAGCTGGTGGACGAGGTCCTGGAGACCGTCCTCCAGCCCACGGTCGACGAACTGCGCCGTCGCGGTACGCCTTTCTCGGGCCTGCTGTACGCGGGGCTCGCGATCACGGGCCGCGGAGTACGGGTCATCGAGTTCAACGCCCGTTTCGGCGACCCGGAGACCCAGGTGGTCCTGGCCAGGCTCAAGACGCCGCTGGCGGGTGTCCTGCTGGGCGCGGCCGAGGGAACGCTCGCGGATCTGCCGCCGCTGGCCTGGCGTGACGACGCCGCGGTCACCGTCGTTGTCGCCTCGCACAACTATCCGGACACACCGCGCACCGGCGACCCGATCGAGGGCCTGGACGAGATCGTGACGCGGGACGCGCCCGACGCGTATGTCCTGCACGCCGGGACCAGGCGGGACGGCGACACGGTCGTGAGCGCCGGTGGCCGCGTGCTGTCGGTCACGGCGACGGGCAAGGACCTGACACAGGCCCGCGAGCGGGCGTACACGGCGCTCGGCCGGATCCGCCTGGCGGGCTCCCAGCACCGTACGGACATCGCCCGCGAGGCAGCGGGCGCCTGACCGCCTGACCCGGCGCGCGGCCAGCCGTACAGCGCGCGGCCTCAGCCGTACAGAGCGCGGCCTTCGTCCTACGGCGGATGTCGCGCGCTCCCCGCCGTACGGCGGACATCGTCGTACGGCGGACCTCGCCAGGGTCCTCGGCACTCTGTCCCGCGTGTTCCGGTGGCCCGGTGCCCCGGCGTCACGGGACAGGGATTCCCACTCTCGCGCACGCCGCCCGATGGCGCGCCCGGAGCGCCGGTCCTGTCCGCTCCGGGCGCGCCCATCCCCGCAGGTCACCGGCGGATCCCGGCCCGCACTCCGGCTCACGCGCCCGCGCGTTCCGGCGGCGCCCGCGGCCGGAACGCCCTCAAACCTGGGCCCGAACCCCGCCGCGTCAGCGGCTTTGACCAGAGCCATTCCATCGGGTGATGGATGGTCCATCCGGATGACGGGTCTCCGGAGCCCAACTAGGGTGCGGCGCAAGCGCTCCGGCACTTGGCCCACCGGCATTGCGATGTCGGTGGCGGGTGCCACAGTGGGGGAGTGAGCTACACCGCCGCAGGGCAGAGGGGGTGAGGTCCGACCATGTCCGGTTCCGGTTCACGTATCGGCGAGGAAATGGGTGCTCTGGGTGCCCGTGCCCGCGCCCTCGCCGTGCTGCGTATCCGCAGCAGGGCGGTTGCCGTCGCCCTGCTGCCTGCGGCCTTCGCGGTCGTGCTGTTCGCGGGTGAGGCCACCGGCCATATGCGAGGCGGGAGTTGGGACGCCGCCCGCTGGGTCGTGACGGCCCTCGCGCTGGTGGTGCTGGTCCTCGCCGGCGCCGTCGCGGCCGTCGTCGCCCGCGCCCGGCCCGCCCTCAGCCCCACCGTGGCGCTCACGGAGAAGGCCGCGCCCGATCTCTACCGGCTGGTCCGCGATCTCGCGGAGCGGCTGGACGTACCGGCTCCCTCCGCCATAGCCCTCACGCCCGACTGCGACAGCTGGCTGGAGGACCGTACGCATCCGGCGCACGCCCATGCCCATCCGCGCCCCCTCCCGGGCGCCGGACGCCGAAGAGGCCGCGCACGGAGCGCCGCCACACCCGTACTGGTGATCGGCTCGCCGTTCCTCTGGTGGATGCGGGTCGCCGAGCTGCGCGCGGTGCTCGCCCCGGTCGTCGCCGGTACGGGGCCTTCGGCGCATCCGGACATAGCGGCCGCCCGCCGTTTCGTCCGCGGCCTGGACGCCGCGGTCGCCGTCGCGTCCAGACCGGGCCGCTGGACCGTACGCGGCGCGGTGCTCGGGATCGTCGGCCGTGTCGCCCGGCTGCTGCTGCGCAGTTGTGGCGAGCATGCCGCGCAGATGGAGCGTGGCGTGGCGGCGGCCGCGTCCGAGCGTGCGCAGGCGGTGGACTACGGCGTGCGGATCGTCGCCCAGGAGCAGGTCGGCCTCGCCTACGCGGGCTGGGACCGGCTGCTGACCCGGGTCGCCCTGCCCGCCTGGCGCATGGGCCGCTGGCCCTCCCGGCTGGACGCGGGCGTGGTGTCGGCCCTCACCGAGCTCGCGCGCCGCGACCGCCTCGCCGAGGGCTTCGCGTCCCGGCTCGGCGAGCGGCCCGCCTGCGATCTCCTCGAAGAACCCGGCGCGATCGACGAGGCCGCTTCCCTGCTGGCCGCGCGCCTCTTCCACGGCGGTCCGGCCGGGTCCGGTTCCGACTGGTCTCCGGTCGACTGGCAGCAGTATCCGGAGGAGGTCGTCGACCGTAAGTGGCGTACGGAAGCCGCCAGGCTGCACCGCGTCCTGGACGCCATGGGGATACGGCGCTCGGTCGATCCTTCGGGTGCCGTCCTGGCGCCCGGCCCCACGCTGGAGCGGGTGCTGGACCACCTCTCCGGATACGAGAGCGGATCCGCCGGAGGCCGGCCGGCCGGTGCCGCTCTGGCCGCCGGGATCAGCGCGGAGCTGGCCCGCGAGGAGGCGGCGAGCCCACCGGCGCCGGCCGAGGGCGGAGGCGACGCTCTCGCGCTCTGGGGCGCCGAGCCGCTGCCTCTCTTCCCGCTTCAGCCGCCCCGCACCGAACGCGAGCTGCTCGCCGACCATGTCACGGCGATGGTCTGCTGTTCGGCCGTCGACACGGCGGGCGCCGCTCCCGGCCTGGACTGGCTCGACGGTCCGGCTCTGCTTGTCGACGGCCGGCGCCGCACGGATCTGGGCGGACGCGTCCTCAGCCTGGTCGAGGACGGCGACGCCGAGCCACTGCGCTCCTGGCTGGCCGCGCTGGGAGTGCGCGCCGAGAAACCGGTACGACTCGTGTGAGCCCCCGCGCCGCCCTCGCGCCTCCCGCGCCCCACGAGCCGCCTTCTGCGCCTCTACGCAACACCTACGCTCCCCGTCCACTCCCCTCACCACATCTGTCCGTTCCCGCACTCCGACACGCACGCCCTACCACACTCCGCACGCGAACCAATACGTTCCGTTAACGTCTTTTCGCGACGAACGGTGACGGACCGCGTGCGTTATGTGATGTGCTGGGGGTCGGGGCTCGCAGCCGGCCGCGTCATCGGCCGGATAAACGGTCGTATCACCGGCTCGTCGACGCTCACATCAACGCTCGTATCAGCGGCCGTGCCAACTGTTGTCGCCAACCGTTGGCACGGGGGCTCGGAGGAGGGGAGCACATGGGGGCGGACCACATCAGGCGATGGGAATCGGGCGCTCTCGCCCATGCGATCAGCGATCCCTTCGGCCAGGGCCCACTGCCCTGGCTGCGCGGCAGCGAGAACTACTTCGACGACACGGGCCAGGTCGTGCCCTGGTACGCCGACCCGAGCCTGGGACGCAGCGGCGGCGGCCCGCGTACCGCCGACGACGTACGCCGTCAGATCAAGGGCTTCGCGTCCAACGGCGCCGTCGCTCCCGGCGAGGCGATCGACTTCCATGTCACCGTCGACCCGCCCCAGCAGTTCTCCGTCGACGTCTACCGGATCGGACACTACGGCGGCGACGGCGCCTTCAAGATAACCACCAGCCCCCGGCTCTCCGGCATCGTCCAGCCGCCTCCGCTCGCCGCGGACCGCACGCTCTCCTGCCACCACTGGTGGCTGTCGTGGCGGCTCCAGATCCCTTCACACTGGTCGCTCGGCGCCTATGTCGCGGTGCTCACCACGCTCGACGGCCACCGCTCCCACATCCCTTTCACCGTCCGCGACAACCGGCCGGCCGATCTGCTTCTTCTGCTGCCCGACATCACCTGGCAGGCGTACAACCTCTATCCGGAGGACGGTCACACGGGCGCCAGCCTCTATCACGCCTGGGACGAGCAGGGCCGGCTGCTCGGCGAGGAGGACGCGGCGACCACGGTCTCCTTCGACCGTCCCTACGCGGGCGCGGGCCTGCCGATGCATGTCGGTCACGCCTACGACTTCATTCGCTGGGCGGAGCGTTACGGCTACGACCTCGCCTACGCCGACACCCGCGACCTGCACGCCGGCCGTATCGATCCGACCCGCTACCGCGGCCTGGTCTTCCCGGGCCACGACGAGTACTGGTCGGTTCCGATGCGGCGCACGGTCGAGCTGGCGCGCGAGCAGGGCACGTCCCTCGTCTTCCTCTCCGCGAACACCATGTACTGGCAGGTGGAGTTGGGGCCGTCGGCCTCCGGCGTCCCCGACCGGCTGCTCACCTGCCTCAAGCGCCGTGGCCCCGGGCGGCCCACGCTCTGGCGTGAGATGGACAAGCCGGAGCAGCAACTGCTCGGTATCCAGTACGCGGGCCGGGTCCCCGAGCCGCATCCGCTGGTCGTACGGAACGCCGATCACTGGCTCTGGGAGTCCACCGGCGCGGGCGAGGGCGACGAGATCGAAGGACTGGTCGCCGGCGAGGCCGACCGCTACTTCCCGCGCACGGCCCTGCCCGAGCACCAGGACCGGATCCTGCTCGCGCACTCCCCGTACCGCGACAGCGAGAACGCCCGGCGCCACCAGGAGACCTCGCTCTACCGCGCGCCGTCCGGAGCCCTGGTCTTCGCCTCCGGCACCTTCGCCTGGTCCCCGAAGCTGGACCGCCCGGGCCATGTCGACTCCCGCGTCCAGCGTGCGACCGCCAACCTCCTGGACCGGATCTGCAAACGGGACTGACGCCGCCCGTCCGCGCGGCGCGGAACCGGCGAACGCCACCCCTGCGAGCCCCGACTTCCGGCATACGGGAGAATCGAGACGATCTCCAAGATCGGACAGAACCACGGGGAGGAACCGTGTCCGGATTCGTAGAAAAGCCCGAGCCCCTTCAGGTGCCGGGTCTGGTGCACATCCACACCGGCAAGGTGCGTGATCTGTACCAGAACGAGGCGGGCGACCTCGTGATGGTCGCCAGCGACCGTATCTCCGCGTACGACTGGGTGCTGCCCACCGTGATCCCCGACAAGGGCCGGGTCCTCACCCAGCTCTCGCTCTGGTGGTTCGACCTGCTCCAGGACCTCGTACCGAACCATGTGATCTCGACCGATCTTCCCGATGGCGCTCCCGCCGACTGGGCCGGTCGCACGCTTGTCTGTACATCGCTCCGGATGGTCCCGGTGGAGTGCGTCGCCCGCGGCTATCTCACCGGCTCGGGCCTCATCGAGTACGAGGAGTCCCGCACCGTCTGCGGACTCGCGCTGCCGGAGGGCCTGGTGGACGGCTCCGAGCTGCCCGCGCCGATCTTCACGCCCGCCACCAAGGCCGCCGTCGGCGACCACGACGAGAATGTGCCGTACGAGGAAGTGGCCCGCCAGGTCGGCGCCGAGACCGCCGCACTGCTGCGCCGGACCACTCTCGACGTCTATGGCCGGGCCCGTGATGTCGCCCGCGACCGCGGGATCATCCTCGCCGACACCAAGTTCGAATTCGGCTTCGACGGAGAGCGGCTGGTGATCGCGGACGAGGTGCTGACCCCGGACTCCTCGCGCTTCTGGCCCGCCGAAACCTGGGAGCCGGGCCACGCCCAGCCGTCGTACGACAAGCAGTACGTACGCGACTGGCTGACCTCGCCGGCCTCCGGCTGGGACCGCAAGAGCGAGCAGCCGCCGCCCGCGCTGCCGCAGGAGGTCGTCGACGCCACCCGGGCCAAGTATCTGGAGGCGTACGAACGCCTCACGGGCACGAGCTGGCAGTAGACCGGCAGACCGCCGAAGCGGCGGACACGAAGAAGTCCCCGGCCGAATCGACCGGGGACTTCTTCTTCTGAGCGGACGACCAGGTTCGAACTGGCGACCTCAACCTTGGCAAGGTTGCGCTCTACCAACTGAGCTACGTCCGCATGCGCCGTGGCGCGAGCACCACTATACCCAACCCCGCTCGCGGGCGAGACGCACTGCCGTATGACGGTTCTCCGCTCCCAGTTTGGAGGCGGCCGAGGACAGATAGTTACGTACGGTCCCCGGCGAGAGCGAGGCGCGCTCCGCGATTTCCGCGATCGGAGCGCCGTCCTCCGCGAGCTCAAGCACCTCGGCCTCCCGCGCCGTCAGCGGCGAGTCACCGGCGGAGATCGCGTCGGCCGCCAATTCCGGGTCGACAAAGCGGTTTCCGGCGTGCACGGTACGGATGATCTCGGCGAGCTGCCGTGCGCTGACCGTCTTGGGTACAAAGCCCCGGACGCCCGCGGCCAGCGCCCGCTTGAGATGGCCGGGCCGGCCGTGGCTTGTCACGATCATCGTCCGGCAGCCGGGCAGTTCGGTACGGAGCGATGTGGCGACTCTCACACCGTCCGCGCCCGGCATCTGGAGATCGAGGACGGCCACATCGGGCCGGTGCGCCCGGGCCATCGCCAGCGCCTCGGGGCCGGAGGCCGCCTCGGCGACCACCACCAGATCGTCTTCGAGCGCGAGCAGCGCGGCCAGCGCGCCGCGGATCAGATGCTCGTCGTCGGCGAGCAGGACGCGCACGGGCGCGGGCCCGGAGGAAGCGGGTACGGATGTCACGCGGCCACCTCGTCACCGGACATTGAGCCGTGGCCGGACATGGAATCACCGGACACGGAATCACCGGACACGGAGCCGGCCGGCCCCGGCGCGGGCAGCGGCACCCGGGCCGTCAGCCGGAAGCGGCCGTCGTCCGTCCGGCCCGCCTCCAAGGTGCCGTCCAGCGCGGCCAGCCGCTCCCGCAGTCCGGCCAGCCCGGAGCCCGTACGAGCCGGAGCCATGGCACCGGCGGCGGCCGGATCCGGTGCGCCGTCGTTCTCGACGACCAGCACGGCCGCTCGCTCCTCCTGTCCCGCCGGCGCCGTCAGCCGCACCGTGCACCGCCGCGCGTCACCGTGCCGCAGTACGTTTGTCGTCGCCTCGCGCACCACCCAGCCCAGGGCCGACTGCACCTCGGCCGACAGCGCTCCGCCGTCGTCTCCCTCGATCCGGCAGTCGATGCCCGCCGCCTTCAGCACGCCGCGCGCTCCTTCGAGCTCATTGCGCAGATCCGCCTCCCGGTAGCCGCGTACGACATCCCGGACCTCCCGCTGCGACTCCCGCGCGATCCGCTGCACCTCGGTCATCTGGGCCACGGCCTCCGGCCGGCCGCGCTCGGCGAGCTGGACCGCCAGCTCGCTCTTCAGCGCGATCACCGCGAGATTGCGGCCCATGACATCGTGCAGATCGCGTCCGAAGCGAAGCCGCTCCTCCGCGACCGCGAGCCGGGTCGCCAGCTCACGGGCTGTTTCCAGTTCCCAGACGGCGTGGACCAGCCAGGCCGAGAAGACATAGGTGAAGACAAGGCCGGTGCCCGAGGCGGCGACCCCGATCGCATGGGGCAGAACACTGCCGGCCCCCAGCCCGAACAGCAGGCCGGCGAGCGCCGTGGTGGCCGCCGCGCCGAGCACGGCGTACGCCATGTGCGCGGTCGTCCGCAGGCCCAGCGCGGTCGACGCCAGACCGAAGCCGGAAAAACCCGTCAGCAGGAACGCGTAGTCCTCATTCCGTGGAATGGCTCCCGTGCTGAGCAGGGCAAGGACGGTGAGGACGGCCGCCGTCGACAGCGCGGCCGTGCCCAGCAGCAGCCGTACGGGCCGCTCGCGCCGGCCGAGCCGCCAGTCCAGGGCCCGGGACTGGAGGACGGTGCACAGCCCGGCATGCGCGCAGACCAGCAGGAACAGCCAGCCGCCCAGTCGCCCGCCACCGGCGCCGAGCGCCGGGACGCCGATCAAGCCGGCCTCGAAGCCGCCGAAGGAGTGGAACGACCAGCGGGTGTAGAGCTCGACCTTGAACGTATTGCTCCTGGTCCTGTTTCTCTTCCATCTGCTTCGCCAGCGCCAGAAGTCCGTCAGCCAGAACATCGATTCCTCTCTTCCGAGCGCGCCGTGCCTCAGCGCCGTGGCTCCCAGCGGAACCACCGCCCTACAGCAAACACTGCGAGCGCGGTCCAGACCAGTGCGTTCAGTCCCGCGCCGAGCAGGTCGTATCCTTCGACACCGCCCAGCCAGCCCGCCCTGATCAGGGTCATGGCGCCGGTCGCCGGCAGCAGCTCGCAGAAGGACGCGACCCGCTCGGGCAGCGCCTCCAGCGGCACGAACAGGCCCGAGCCGGCCACCGAGAGAAGAAACAGCGGCATGGTGGTGAGCTGGGCGCTCTCGACGGTGCGGGTGAACGCCGAGGTCGCGGCGGCCAGCGCGGTGAGCAGCACCACACCCGCCAGCACTCCGCCGACAAGCAGCACGGGCCACCGCGGCGCGCTCAGCCCGAGAAACGCGATCCCGGCCGCGACCAGCACGGCACACTGAGTGAACGCCAGCGCCGCCGCGGGCAGCGCGGTGCCGGCGAGGATCTCCCGGTCGGACACCTCGACCGTACGGAGCCGCTTGAGCACCAGTTCCTCGCGCCGGGCCGTGTAGGCGGAGGAGAGGTTGGCGTACACGGCCATGATCAGCACCATGCCGATCCCGCCGGTCATCGATGCCTCGGCGACACTGATCCCGGTCCCGTCGAGGTCGATCCCGCTCAGCGACGCCCTGATCGCTCCGATCATGGCCACCGGCACGAACAACGCGGCGAAGAGCGCCGCCCTGTTCCGCACGAGCAGCGTCAACTCGGCTCGTCCCAGCGCGCCCAGACGTCCCGTCACCGTGGTGCCTTCCGAGACCGCCATCGCGCTCATCGTGCGTCCACCGTTTCCGCGCTCCGCGCCGCGATATCGAGAAACGCCTCTTCGAGGGAGGCGGTCCGTGCGTCCAGTCCGGCGAGCGGTACATCCGACTCCTCGGCCCACCGCAGGAGTTCGCCCAGGTCCCGCTGGAGCCGCCGGGTACGGATCTCGACGCGGGAGCCGTCCGCCGCCGCCCGCAGCGTCAGCGGCAGCCGGGCCGCGCCGACACCGTCGGGCAGGACGAAGGAGATACGGGCCGGCCGCGCGGCGGTCACCTCGGCCGGGGTGCCGGCGGCCACGATCCGTCCGTCCCGCATGATCGCCAGCCGGTCCGCGAGGCTCTCGGCCTCGTCCAGGTAATGCGTGGTCAGCAGGACCGTCGTACCGCCGTCCCGCAGCGCGCGTACCAACTCCCAGGTGTCCCGCCGTCCTTCGGCGTCCAGCCCGGTCGTCGGCTCGTCGAGGAAGAGCACCTCGGGCCGGCCGAGCAGCGCGAGCGCCAGATCCAGCCGGCGCCGCTCACCGCCGGACAACTGCTTGACCCGGACGCCCGACCGCTTGCCGAGGCCCACCAGCTCCAGCGCCTCGGCGGCCGGCCGTGCGCCACTGGTGCAGCCGGCACACATGCGTACGGTCTCGGTGACCGTCAGATCGGAGGGAAAGCCGCCCTCCTGGAGCATCACACCGACGCGAGGCCGGACGGCCGCCCGCTCGGTGTACGGGTCGTGGCCCAGCACCCGTACCGAACCGCCGCTGGGCCGGGCCAGACCTTCCAGCAGCTCGACGGTGGAGGTCTTGCCCGCGCCGTTCGTGCCCAGCAGCGCGAAGAGTTCACCCCGCGCCACGGAGAAGGAGATACCGCGCACGGCTTCGTAGCCGTCGGTGTAGCCGCGCCGCAGCTCGTCCACCTCGATCACCGGCTCGATCACCGGCCGGTCCGCATGGCGGTCGTGTCCGCCGTTCCAAGAAGACTCAGTCATGTCCTCCAGATTTCCGCCGGACCGGGCCGCCGGACAGTGCGCGCCGTCATCACCGCTCATGACATTTGTCATCGGCGCCGGTGCGAGGAACGCCGGACATCACGTACGCCGGACATCACGTACGCCGGACATCACGTACGCCGGACATCACGAACGCCGGACATCACGAACGCCGGACATCACGAACGCCGGACACCAGAAACGTCGACCGCCAGAAACGCCGGTCGCGGCCAACTCGGCCGACAGAACACGAAGAAGCCCCCAGTCGATTCGGCTGAGGGCTTCTTCTTCTGAGCGGACGACCAGGTTCGAACTGGCGACCTCAACCTTGGCAAGGTTGCGCTCTACCAACTGAGCTACGTCCGCAGCGCACCGGACCTCTGGTGCGGCCATCACTCTACCGGATCCACCGGAGTGGTCGGAGAGCGATGCGGAGCGGGTGACAGGAATTGCACACTGCGCCTCCCCCTTGGAAAGGGGGCGTTCTACTACTGAACTACACCCGCACGCTCCGTGAGGTTCGGGCCTTTCGGCCTTGCCCCTCGGCGTGCTCCAGACTCTAGCCGATCAACGGGGGTGGTTCGCAACTCGGTGCGGATCCGCGTCCCTCAACTGGCGTCATGGAACGCCTCGTAGACCCGCTTCGGGATCCTGCCGCGGGCCGGTACGTCCATCTTGTGCGAGAGCGCCCACGCGCGGACCGCCGCCGGGTCGGGCGCGAGGGAGGTGTGCCGGTATGTGATGCGGGACTTGCCGTACTTGCCAGCGTTTGTCTGCTTTCGACCCGCGGCCATGAACGGGGCCAGGGCCTTGCGCAGTTTCTTGGCATTGGCGGGATTGAGGTCGATCTCGTACGACTTCCCGTCCAGGCCGAACGTGACCGTTTCCGCCGCCGCTCCGCCGTCCATGTCGTCGGAGAGTGAGACCACCACGCGCTGCGCCACGGATATTGGTCCTTTCTTGCGGTACCACCCTGCCCGCTACGTGTAGGAAACACGGCTGACGTGCGGCGATACCGGCCTTCCGGCTGTTAAGGGGCAATGCTGCTTTCCTCTGTATTCCTTTGTACAGCGGCAAGCGTCGCATTGTGAAGCCCAGCCAATTACATCAGCGTGTCCTCAGGCAATGGGGAGTCCGGTTTTTTCCCTGGATTTTTCCGGTCGTTGTCCGCCGGCCGAAATCGCGGCGTGATCTGCGGACACCATATCTACCCGCGTAGATTCTCCGGGCGGGTACGCTGAGGGAAGCTCGGGGGGCCGGGGGATTCCCCGGAGAACACAGCAGCAGAACCAGCCGCACCACACCACCGGGAGTGCCAGTGGCACGCGTCGTAGTCGACGTCATGCTCAAGCCGGAGATCCTCGACCCGCAGGGACAGGCGGTGCAGCGCGCACTGCCCCGTCTGGGCTTCGAGGGGATCGCCGATGTCCGCCAGGGAAAGCGCTTCGAGCTCGAAGTGGCGGGGCCGGTCGACGACGCCGCCCTCGCCCGCATCCACGAGATGGCCGAGACTTTCCTCGCCAACACCGTCATCGAGGACTTCATCGTGAAGGTGGAGTCGTGACCGCTCGTATCGGAGTCGTCACCTTCCCCGGCACGCTCGACGACCGGGACAGCCTGCGGGCCGCCCGGATCGCCGGGGCCGAGCCCGTCCAGCTCTGGCACCGCGACAAGGACCTCAAGCAGGTCGACGCGGTGGTCCTGGCCGGTGGCTTCAGCTACGGCGACTATCTGCGCGCCGGAGCCATCTCCCGCTTCTCGCCGGTGATGGAGACGGTCATCGAGCAGGCGAAGGCCGGCATGCCGGTTCTCGGGATCTGCAACGGCTTCCAGATCCTCACCGAGAGCCATCTGCTCCCGGGCGCGATGCTGCGCAACAACCATCTGCACTTCATCTGCCGCGACCAGAAACTCCGGGTGGAAACCGCCGACACCGCCTGGACCGCGGATTACTCCGCCGGCCAGGAAATCTCGGTTCCGCTCAAGAACATCGACGGCCGGTACGTCGCCGACGAGCGTGTCCTCGACGAGCTGGAGGCGGAGGGCCGGGTCGCCTTCCGCTACCTCGACGGCAACCCCAACGGTTCGCTGCGCGACATCGCCGGTGTCACCAACGCGGCGGGCAACGTCGTCGGCCTGATGCCCCACCCCGAACACGCCGTGGAGCCGCTGATCGGTACGGGCCGTACCGACGGCCTCGGATTCTTCACCTCGATCCTGAAGAAGCTGGTAAGCGCCTCATGACTCTGGACACCGTCAAGCACGCGAGCGAGACGCCCGACGTCGAGCAGCCCTGGAAGGAGCTCGGCCTCAAGGAGGACGAGTACGTCCGGGTCCGCGAGATCCTCGGCCGCCGCCCGACCGGTGCCGAGCTGGCCATGTACTCCGTGATGTGGTCCGAGCACTGCTCGTACAAGAGCAGCAAGGTGCACCTCAAGCAGTTCGGCGAGAAGGTCCCCGCCAACGAGGCGATGCTGGTCGGCATCGGTGAGAACGCGGGCGTCGTGGACGTCGGCCAGGGATACGCGGTCACCTTCAAGGTCGAGTCGCACAACCACCCGTCGTACGTCGAGCCGTACCAGGGCGCCGCGACCGGCGTCGGCGGCATCGTGCGCGACATCATCGCGATGGGAGCGCGGCCGGTCGCGGTCGTCGACCCGCTGCGGATGGGCGCCGCCGACCACCCCGACACCAAGCGGGTGCTGCCCGGCGTGGTCGCCGGCATCGGTGGTTACGGCAACTGCCTGGGTCTGCCGAACATCGGCGGCGAGCTGGTCTTCGACGCCTGTTACCAAGGGAACCCGCTGGTCAACGCCGGTGCCATCGGTGTGATGCGGCACGAGGACATCCATCTGGCCAAGGCCTCGGGTCCGGGCAACAAGGTGATCCTGTACGGCGCCCGCACCGGCGGCGACGGTATCGGCGGCGCCTCCATCCTGGCCTCCGAGACCTTCGACGACAGCAAGCCGTCGAAGCGTCCGGCCGTCCAGGTCGGTGACCCGTTCCAGGAGAAGCTCCTCATCGAGTGCACCCTGGAGGCGTTCGCCGAGAAGCTGGTCGTCGGTATCCAGGACCTCGGCGCGGCCGGTCTGTCCTGTGCGACGAGCGAGCTCGCGTCCAACGGCTCCGGCGGTATGCGGGTCGAGCTGGACGACGTACCGCTGCGCGACTCCACGCTCTCGCCCGAGGAGATCCTCATGAGCGAGTCGCAGGAGCGCATGTGCGCGGTCGTCGAGCCGGACAAGGTCGGCCGCTTCCTGGAGATCTGCGAGAAGTGGGACGTCATCGCCACCGTCGTCGGTGAGGTGACGGAAGGCGACCGGCTGGAGATCTTCTGGCACGGCGAGAAGATCGTCGACGTCGACCCGCGCACGGTGGCCCATGACGGCCCGGTCTACGAGCGCCCGTACGCCCGTCCGGACTGGCAGGACGCCCTCCAGGCCGACGACGCGAACAAGCTGGCGCGGCCGGAGACCTCCGAGGAGCTGCGCGCGCAGGTCCTCAGGCTGGTCGGCTCGCCGAACCAGGCGTCGAAGTCCTGGGTCACGGACCAGTACGACCGGTTCGTCCAGGGCAACACCGTCCTCGCGCAGCCGGAGGACTCCGGCATGATCCGCGTCAACGAGGAGACCGGCCTCGGCGTCGCCATCGCCACGGACGGAAACGGCCGCTACACCAAGCTGGACCCGTACACGGGCGCGCAGCTCGCGCTGGCCGAGTCGTACCGCAATGTCGCCGCCTCCGGCGCCAGGCCGCTCGCCATCTCGGACTGTCTGAACTTCGGCTCGCCGGAGGACCCGGACGTCATGTGGCAGTTCGCCGAGGCCATCCGTGGTCTGGCGGACGGCTGTCTCCAGCTCGGCACTCCGGTGACCGGCGGAAATGTCTCGCTCTACAACCAGACCGGCGAGGCGGCGATCCATCCCACGCCCGTGGTCGCCGTCCTCGGTGTGATCGACGATGTCTCCCGCCGCACCCCGATCGCCTTCAAGGAGAAGGGACAGCTTCTCTATCTCCTCGGTGACACCCGTGAGGAGTTCGGCGGCTCGGCCTGGTCGCAGGTCGTCCACGACCACCTCGGCGGGCTGCCGCCGGCCGTGGACCTGGACCGGGAGAAGCTGCTCGGCGAGATCCTGATCTCGGCGTCCCGCGACGGAATGATCGACGCGGCGCACGATCTGAGCGACGGCGGTCTGATCCAGGCGATCACCGAGTCCTGCCTGCGCGGCGGAAACGGCGCGCGTCTGGTGGTGCCGGACGGGCTCGACGCCTTCACGTTCCTGTTCAGCGAGTCGGCGGGCCGCGCGGTCGTCGCCGTCCCGCGCAGCGAGGAGCTCCGCTTCACCGACATGTGCGGTGCGCGCGGGCTGCCCGCGACCCGGATCGGCGTCGTGGACGGCGACGGTGTCGAGGTCCAGGGTGAGTTCAGCCTCGCGCTGAGCGAGCTGAAGGACGTGCACGAGGCGGCCATCCCGGCGCTGCTCGCCTGACCGCCTGGTGATCACCTTCTCGTGATTGGCTGGTGCCGCACGCGTTCGCCGTGCGGCACCAGCCACCGACAAGGGGAGGGCCCATGTCCGGGTCGTACGAATACAAGGTCGTCACATTCCGGGAGTCGCTCATCGGCGACGCCCTGGACAGCGACAAGCTGGAGAAGACGCTCAACAAGCACGCGGAGGACGGCTGGGCCCTCAAGGCCATCACGGCCGCCGACGTCAAGGGCCGTATCGGTCCCGGCGCGGTGGAGGGTCTCCTGCTCACCCTGGAGCGTCCCCGCCAGGCGTGATCTCCCGGCAAGTGGCCCGTCGTCCGCGCGCACGCGGCCGGCGGGCGGCCCGGCTCACCGGGGTCGGTTAGCCTCGCCGCTATGCCACCGGCCAAGAAGCGCACCCGCAGCTACGACCCAGCCAAGACCCGTACCGCCGTGCTGGCCCAGTTCGGGAACGTACGCGAAGCGGTCGGCGCGCTCACACCGGACCAGCTCGCACTGCCCACCGCGCTCGGTGACTGGACCGTACGCGAGCTGGCCGCGCATCTGGCCATGGCGGTCGAGGCCGTGAACCGCGGGCTGGAACAGCCGGCGCCGGCCGGTCCACTGATCACTCCGCTGGAGTGGCCGTTCGCGACGGCGTCCCGCGCCGCCGCCATCGCCGAGGACATCCGGGCGGTTTCGGCGTCGTCCGCACCGGACGAGCTGTTCGAGCGCGCCGCGGACCGGATCGCCCGGCTGCTGCCCGGAGCGCCGGACGACCGGCCGGTGGCGTTCCGCCTCGGCGCCATGCGGCTGGCGGACCTCCTGGTCACCCGTACCGTCGAGCTGGTCGTGCACACCGACGATCTGAACCGGGCGGCCGGGCTGAGCATCCCGTACGACCGAGGAGCGCTCGCCGTCTGCACACGGCTGCTGGCCGACGCCCTCGCGGTGAAGGCCCCCGGCGCGTCGACCGAGGTACGGGTGCCGCCGTACGCGGTGGTGCAGTGCGTGGAAGGCCCGCGGCACACTCGCGGCACGCCGCCCAATGTCGTCGAGACCGATCCGATCACCTGGATACGGCTGGCCACCGGCCGTATGTCCTGGAGCGAGGCGCTGGACACGGCGCGGGTGAGCGCGAGCGGGGAGCGCGCGGATCTCTCCGCGCTCCTGCCGCTCATGGGATGACTCGGAGCGGGACGGAGCGGCGGGCGCACCGGCAAGCGGGTGACGGGCGCCGGGAGGACGGAACCGGAGTCCCACGGGCCTCGTCCCATCGGCATGCAGAAGCAGCAGATCATCACTGTCACTGCCGTCGCACTGCTCACGCTCGCCGCGTGCGGCACGGATCCCGGGTCCGGCTCGGGAGGCGGCGGAGGTTCGGTACGGACCGGGCTTCCGCTCACCGATGTCCGCTGGAACGTCGACAGCGTGACCGTCGGCGGCAAGAAGACAGCCGCGCCCGCCGGAGCCAGCGTGGAGATCGGCACCGAGGGCCGGGCCAGCGCCCGTACGGGCTGCAACTCCATCGGCGCGGATGTCACCGTCGACGGCGACACGATCACCGTGGGTGACAAGCGGTCCACGCTGATCGGCTGTCCCGAGAAGCTCAAGGACTTCGAGAAGGCTCTGAACGGCGCCTTCTCCGGGAAGCTGAAGGCCGAGGTGGACGACAAACGCCTCACGCTCACCACGGCGGGCGGCGACTCCATCGCTCTGACCTCCGAGCCGCCGGCGCCTCTCGCGGGCACCGAGTGGACCGTGAACGCCCTGGTCGCCGGCGCCACCGCGAAGTCCCTGCCAGGAGGGACGGACGGGAAGGCGTACTTCACGCTCCGTAACGGCTCCGTGGAGGGCAGCCTCGGCTGCAACCGCTTCAGCGGTCCGGTGGAGATCTCCGGGTCCACGGTCACCTTCGGCCGGATCTCCGCCACGCGCAAGCTCTGTCCGGGGCCGGAGATGACGCTGGAACGCCAGGTGCAGAAGGTGCTGGAGGGGAAGGTCACATATGACCTGCACCACCGCGGTCTGACCCTCACGACCCCGGACGGCCAAGGCCTGAGCGCTGTCGCGGCCCCGTCCGGGAAGTGATCCGGAGGCCCGGGCCGTATCCCCAATTCGGACCAGTGGTCGATCTCGCCTACACTCGGTGGCGTGCCTCGTGGTGATGGACGACTCAACCACGACCTGCTCCCCGGTGAGAAGGGCCCCCAGGACGCTTGCGGCGTCTTCGGAGTCTGGGCCCCGGGTGAAGAGGTCGCCAAGCTCACCTACTTCGGACTGTATGCCCTGCAGCACCGTGGACAGGAGTCCGCGGGCATCGCAGTGAGCAACGGCTCCCAGATCCTGGTTTTCAAGGACATGGGCCTGGTTTCCCAGGTCTTCGACGAAACCTCCCTCGGCTCCCTCCAGGGCCATATCGCGGTGGGCCATGCCCGCTACTCCACCACCGGAGCCTCGGTGTGGGAGAACGCGCAGCCGACCTTCCGGGCCACGGCCAACGGCTCCATCGCGCTCGGACACAACGGCAATCTGGTCAATACCGCCCAGCTCGCCGAGATGGTCGCGGATCTGCCCAAGCGGAACGGCCGGTCGACCCAGGTCGCCGCGACCAACGACACCGACCTGGTGACGGCTCTCCTGGCCGGCCAGACGGACGAGGACGGCAAGCCCCTCACGGTCGAGGAAGCCGCCGCGAAAATACTGCCGGACGTGCGAGGCGCCTTCTCGCTCGTCTTCATGGACGAGCACACGCTCTACGCGGCCCGTGACCCGCAGGGCATCCGCCCGCTGGTGCTCGGCCGTCTGGAGCGCGGCTGGGTGGTCGCCTCCGAGAGCGCCGCTCTCGACATCTGCGGCGCGGCGTACGTCCGTGAGATCGAGCCGGGCGAGCTGATCGCCGTCGACGAGAACGGTCTCCGTACGCAGCGATTCGCGGAAGCGAAGCCCAAGGGCTGCGTTTTCGAGTACGTCTATCTGGCCCGTCCCGACACGGACATCGCCGGGCGGAACGTCTATCTGTCCCGCGTGGAAATGGGCCGGAAACTCGCCAAAGAAGCGCCCGTCGAGGCGGATCTGGTCATAGCGACTCCGGAGTCCGGCACGCCGGCCG
This sequence comes from Streptomyces sp. AK02-01A, assembly GCF_033795305.1. NCBI lineage: Bacteria > Bacillati > Actinomycetota > Actinomycetes > Kitasatosporales > Streptomycetaceae > Streptomyces > Streptomyces sp. AK02-01A. The sequence goes on along the minus strand of NZ_JARBAE010000050.1, from coordinate 10,712 downwards.
CGATCGGCTACGCGGAAGCCAGCGGCATTCCCTACGGCTCGGGCCTCGTCAAGAACGCCTATGTCGGCCGGACCTTCATCCAGCCGTCCCAGACCATCCGCCAGCTCGGCATTCGCCTCAAGCTGAATCCGCTCAAGGAAGTCATCCGCGGCAAGCGCCTGGTGGTCGTCGACGACTCGATCGTCCGCGGCAACACCCAGCGCGCCCTGGTCAGGATGCTCCGTGAGGCGGGCGCCGCCGAGGTCCACATCCGGATCTCGTCCCCGCCGGTCAAATGGCCGTGCTTCTTCGGCATCGACTTCGCCACCAGGGCCGAGCTGATCGCCAACGGCATGACGATCGAGGAGATCGGTGCCTCCCTGGGCGCCGACTCCCTCTCGTACATCTCCATCGACGGCATGATCGAGGCGACCACGATCGCCAAGCCGAATCTCTGCCGCGCCTGCTTCGACGGCGAGTACCCGATGGAGCTTCCCGATCCCGAGCTGCTCGGCAAGCAGCTCCTGGAGACCGAGCTGGCGGCGGGCCCCGCGAAGACCGCGGCCGCCGAAGCGCTCCGCCGTCCGTGACAACAGTCCCGTCCGACGACCGAATGCCGACAGGAAAGTTCCCAGCAATGTCCGAGACGACTACTGGTGCCAGTTATGCCGCCGCGGGCGTCGACATCGAAGCCGGTGACCGCGCGGTCGAGCTGATGAAGGAGTGGGTGAAGAAGACGCAGCGCCCCGAGGTCCTCGGCGGTCTCGGCGGCTTCGCCGGCCTCTTCGACGCCTCCGCCCTCAAGCGCTACGAGCGTCCGCTGCTCGCCTCCGCCACCGACGGTGTCGGGACGAAGGTCGATCTGGCCCGCAAGATGGGCGTGTACGACACGATCGGCCACGATCTTGTCGGCATGGTCGTCGACGACCTGGTCGTCTGCGGCGCCGAGCCGCTCTTCATGACCGACTACATCTGTGTCGGCAAGGTCCATCCCGAGCGTGTCGCCGCCATCGTCAAGGGCATCGCGGAAGGCTGTGTGCTGGCCGGCTGCGCGCTGGTCGGCGGCGAGACCGCCGAGCACCCCGGACTTCTCGGCGAGGACGACTTCGATGTCGCCGGCGCCGGTACGGGTGTGGTCGAGGCGGACCGGCTGCTCGGCGCGGATCGTATCCGTACGGGTGACACGGTGATCGCCATGGCGTCCTCCGGGCTTCACTCCAATGGATACTCGCTGGTCCGGCATGTGGTCTTCGACCGGGCCGGCTGGTCGCTGGACCGCGAGGTCGCGGAGTTCGGCCGGACCCTGGGCGAGGAGCTGCTGGAGCCCACCAAGATCTACTCGCTGGACTGTCTGGCGCTGACCAGGACCACCGAGGTGCACGCGTTCAGCCATGTCACCGGAGGCGGTCTCGCCGCCAATCTGGCCCGGGTGATCCCGGACCATCTGCACGCCACGGTGGACCGCTCGACCTGGACGCCCGGCGCGGTCTTCGACGTCGTCGGCACGGCGGGCCGGGTGGAGCGCCTCGAACTGGAGAAGACGCTGAACATGGGCGTCGGCATGATCGCCGTCGTCCCGGCGGACTCAGCCGACACCGCGCTCACCACACTGGCCGACCGAGGCGTGGAAGCCTGGGTCGCCGGAGAGATCACGGAGCGCGCCGGTCATGCCACCGGAGCGGCCCTGACCGGCGACTATCTGAGCTGACGGCCCGAGCGCTCCTTGTCGTCGGCCGGTCCTGCGGTATCGGCCGACGGCGAAGCGCCCGCGGGCAGCACTGAACCCGGTCCAGGAGGAAGGCCCCGGACCGGGTCGGTGACTGATCGAGGTATACGGACGTCAAGCGCCGCGGCGCTGCGCCGAGGGCCCGGACTCGTCGTCCTCGTCCTCGTCGTCGTTGTACAGATCCGCGTACTGTGCGTACGGGTCATCTTCCTCGTCGTCATCCTCGAACGGCTCGCCGTTCGGCGGTTGACTCGAAGGCGATGCGCCCAGCTCGTTGGCCAGACGCGACAGGTCAGTCCCGCCGCTGTTGTACTTCAGCTGGCGGGCGACCTTCGTCTGCTTGGCCTTGGCCCGGCCGCGCCCCATGGCTCGACCCCCTCGGTGACGGGGCTCGACGGCCCCAGAGTCTTGACACGCGTTCATGAATCCGAACGAGCTCTCCGCGGAGAGACCCGTCCGTAGGGCTTCAACGGTACCTGCTTCCGCGGCCATACGGTACGCCGCCCGCATGACGCGCCCCGGAGCAGGACCAGCGGGGCGCCCCGTCCTCGCTGGTCAGCTGCGATTTTAACCTCTTCTTGAGGGGCGACCCGCCGACCGGCGTGAGTCTCGTCTCCCCGGCGCCCGGGCCGCCACCTCACCGGGCTCAGCGGCGGCGCGCCTCCGCCATGCGGTGCTCGGCGATCCGGTCCGCCGCCGCAGCCGGCGGAATACCGTCTTCATTCGCACGTGCGAAGATTTCCAGCGTGGTGTCGAAGATCTTCGCGGCCTTCGCACGGCACCGCTCGAAGTCGAATCCGTGCAGCTCGTCGGCGACCTGGATCACGCCGCCCGCGTTCACCACGTAGTCCGGCGCGTAGAGGATGCCGCGGTCCGCGAGATCCTTCTCGACACCCGGGTGGGCGAGCTGGTTGTTGGCCGCTCCGCACACCACCGTCGCGGTCAGGACGGGCACGGACGCGTCGTTCAGCGCACCGCCGAGCGCGCACGGCGCGTAGATGTCCAGCCCCTCGGTACGGATCAGCGCCTCGGTGTCGGCGACCGCGGCCACCTGCGAGTGCTGGTCGGTGATCCGGCGCACCGACTCCTCCCGTACGTCCGTGATCACGACCCGCGCGCCCTCCTGGAGCAGATGCCCGACCAGGTGGTGTCCGACCTTGCCGACGCCCGCGACACCGACCGTACGGCCGCGCAGCGACGGGTCGCCCCAGCGCTGCTGGGCGCTCGCCCGCATGCCCTGGAAGACGCCGAAGGCGGTCAGGACCGACGAGTCGCCCGCGCCGCCGTTCTCCGGGGAGCGGCCGGTGGTCCAGGCGCACTCACGGGCCACGACGTCCATGTCGGCGACATAGGTGCCGACATCGCAGGCGGTGACGTACCGGCCGCCGAGCGAGGCCACGAACCGGCCGTAGGCCAGCAGCAGCTCCTCGGTCTTGATCTGCTCGGGGTCGCCGATGATCACGGCCTTGCCGCCGCCGTGGTCGAGCCCGGCCAGAGCGTTCTTGTACGACATGCCGCGGGAGAGGTTCAGCGCGTCGGCGACGGCCTCGTCCTCGGACGCGTACGGATAGAAGCGCGTGCCCCCGAGGGCGGGGCCCAGGGCGGTCGAGTGGAGGGCGATGACGGCCTTGAGCCCGCTGGCGCGGTCCTGGCACAGAACGACTTGTTCATGTCCTCCCTGCTCCGAGCGGAACAGGGTCTGCAGGACGCCGTCGGTCACATCGGTCACTGTGGTGACTCCCAAGTACGAAGCGGCGGTGGGAAGCCCCTCCTGCGGGTGGGGAGGGACCAGTTGGGCAAGAGAGTAAGTCCTGCGCCGAGACAGATCAGCCGCAGTGCCGAGGATCACCCCCCTGGCGGGTACGGGCGTGGGACGATCGCCCAATGCCGGCGGTGTCTTCTGTGCTTGTCCCTTACGCGTCCTACCTGCGGGTGTACGAGCCGCTGGCGGCCTTCCCGGAGCCCGAGAGAGGCCACTGGGCACGCTACGCCCGGCGTGACCGTACGCCCACCGCACAGGACGAACTACGGCGTTCTCTGGCCGACTTGCTGCCGACCCCGCCGATGCCGGTGCCGGTCCACGAGAGCGCGGACGCGTTTGTGACCGAGGTGGACGGAGTTGTGTGCGTCTGTCCGTGGCGGACCCGGCTGCGCGGCTGGCTGGCGCTGGAGGAGCTCGGCAAGGTCCTGCCGACGCCGCTGCTGGACGTGGTGCTGCCGCCGGTGGTGCGGGGCCAGGCCGCGGCGGACTACGAGCGCTGGCGGGACCGCAATCCGGACGCGCGGCCGTGGATCAGGACGGCGGTCTGGCAGGTGCCGGTGCGCTGGTTCGCGCTCTTCTCGGACGACGAGCGCGAGTACGAGGCCGGCGGGCCGGAGGCGCCGGTGCTGCGCTACCGGACGCCGATGGTCCAGGCCCGGCGGCGGCTGGCCCGCGCGCTGAAGACCCTGCGGGACACGGTGGACGACGGCCCGCTGATCGCGGGCCTGGTGGATGTGGGACGGTGGCTGGAGGAGTTCCATCCGCGTTCGCTGGTCGAGCTGGACTACGGCGGCCTGGTGCACGCCCTGTCCGGGACCCAGCTCGCGGAGGACCGTTCCGCGGCCGATGTGGCGGCCGGTATCGCCGCGCTGCGGGACGGAAACGGCGAGGGAGCCACCGAGGCGTACGGACGGCTCATGGAGCGCTGGCGGGCCGTGAGCGACCGCCAGTTCGCGAACTGAGCCCCGCGTTGGGCACGCCCTAGGGCAGAGGTCCCGATCCGGGCCTTTGACTCAAGCGTGACGGACCGCACTAACGGGGCCCTTGCGCCCATCGCCCACCCTCGTGTCAAAATAGGACAAGGAGTCCGGTTGGGGCTCCTTCCGTACGGGTAGGGGCGGAATGCTCTGTATTGCACTCTGTGTGGGGGCCTGGTGACTCCTGATCGCTCTGTGACTGATCGTATCTGTGACGTGACTGTCCGCTATGGCATGGTCCATCGGCTTCCGCCGCTGATGAACACCTCAGAGGGCAATTCCATCGGTTTGGCCGACGTGGCTGGACGGATGGTGTAGTTGTAGTGCCGAGGACAAGCCGTTCGTCCTATAACCGACTCGGCCCGCGTCCGCCATTTCGGGCAACGCGGGTCAAGGTGCAGAATTTAGAGGAAAGAACCGAGATGGTTCGGTTCTCCCGAGGAGGCCGCTCATGACCGCTCGCACCCCTGATGCCGAGCCGCTGCTGACCCCGGCTGAGGTTGCCACGATGTTCCGCGTGGACCCGAAGACGGTCACTCGCTGGGCAAAAGCCGGCAAGCTCACGTCCATCCGCACGCTCGGTGGGCATCGCCGGTATCGCGAGGCAGAGGTCCGCGCACTGCTTGCGGGTATTCCGCAGCAGCGCAGCGAGGCCTGAACACCCCAGCAGGGCTCAACAGAGCTCTACAAGCAGGGCACAACCGGGTCCCCCAACTCGGTCGTCCCGACCCATAGCTCCACACGACGGGCGCCTGCCCCAACAGGCCCCATGCCCTCGCAACACGGGTAAGTCGTCGATCGCGCTGGACTCCGCCGAGTCCAGCGCGATCTTTTTTGTGTGCCGCGAAGGTGCTGTCCCGGTGCTGCTCGGCCCGTGTGTTGAGGGTGAGGCGGGTGCTTCGGGTGAGGGTGCGGAGTGGGTGCAATTGCACATATTAAATTGGTGCATTGTAGGCAGGGTGTAAGCGCCGCCATTCCAGAAACCCGTTCGGTGACTCCCGTCACACTGTCCGGCCCTTGCCGGACCACGGCGTCATGGGGTCGGAGAGCTCTGGCCGTCGCTCAACTCCTCGTCAGGGAAGTCGTCCTCGGCCGACACGGGCTCCATGACGAGCCGTTGGAGGCGATGGCAGACCGGGCAGTGGCCGGTGCGGTGCGGATGGCCGGAGGCGGCCGCCAGATGCGCGCGCAGCAGCGCGCGGGTCTCGTGTCTCACTGTCGATGCCGTCACGAACGCCACCCCCCGGTGGGCCCTGGATACGAGGAATCAGGAGTCCTGATGCTTGAGTACCCCCGACGGATGGCGCCGTCAAGACGGACGGGGCCGGGGCCGGCGGATTTGGGCCCGGCATTACTGCGGCGTTGCCGCGGCATCGACGGCACTTGCCGTGACCGATGCGGTCCGCCACGGGCCGGCGGAAGCGACCTGAGCGCCCGGACGCGTCATGGACGGACGGAAAGCGAGAGAGCCCGCATCCGGTGAGGATGCGGGCTCTCTCATTACTGCGGTCCTGACGGGATTTGAACCCGCGGCCTCCACCTTGACAGGGTGGCGAGCACTCCAAGCTGCTCCACAGGACCAGGGGCCACGGCCACCTGTGACTGAGTCACCCGGTGTCGCCGCTCTTGGCTGCGAGACAGACTGTACAGCAGCTCGAAGGGTCCGGTCGAACTCACGCCTGGCGACGAGCGCGTCACGGCGCGGCCGCGTCGATCGCCCTCAGGATGCGCTTGTCGGAGACGGGCTGGGCCGTGCCCAGGGCATGCGCGAAGTAGCTCACCCGCAGCTCCTCGATCAGCCAGCGGATGTCCAGGACCTCCTGCGGCACCGGCCGTCCCGGCGGCAGCTCACCGAGCAGCCAGGCGTATTCGTCCTGCATCTCGTGGACCTTCTCCATCCGCGTGGTGTCGCGCTGGACGCTCGTCGGCATCTGCTGCAACCTCCGGTCCACCGCGACGAGATAGCGCATCAGGTCCGGCAGCCGGCGCAGCCCGGTACGGGTGACGAAGCCCGCCGGCACGAGCGCCGCGAGCTGGTCCTTCACGTCCTGGACGTTGTTCACCAGCACCAGGCTGTTCGTGGCCTTCAGACGGCGCTCACAGGCCTGCCAGGCGGCCAGGATCTGCTGGACCTGGCCGACGGTCCGTACGGTCGCGTCGACGAGATCGGCGCGGACCGAGTCGTACAGCTTGCGATACGACTCCTCGTCCCAGGCCGGGCCGCCGTGATCCGCGATCAGCTTGTCCGCGGCGGCCGTCGCGCAGTCCTCGAACAGCGCCTGGACCGAGCCGTGCGGATTACGGGACAGCGCCAGCTTCTGCTGGTTGGTCAGTTTGTCCGAGGCGAACTTCGCCGGGCTGACCGGGATGTTCAGCAGGATCAGCCGCCGCGTACCGGCCCACATCGCCTGCTGCTGTTCGGCCTCCGTGTCGAAGAGCCGTACGGCCACGGTCGCGCCCTGGTCGACCAGCGCCGGATACGCCTTGACGGGCTGGCCGGCCCGGCGGGTCTCGAAGATCCGGGACAGCGTTCCGATCGTCCAGTCGGTCAGGCCGGTGCGTTCGATCGCCTCGCCGCCCGACCGCTCCGCGGTGGCCGCGGCGGCCTTGGAGAGGGCCCGGCGGGCCTTGGGCCGCAATTGGAGCTTCAGCGCGTCGAGATCCTTGTCCTCGGCGATCTTGCGCCGCCGCTCGTCGACGATCCGGAACGTGATCTTCAGATGTCCCGGCACCTTGGACAGATCGAAGTCGTCGCCCGTGACCGGCACCCCGACCATCCGCTGGAGTTCGCGGGCGAGGGTCACCGGCAGCGGTTCGGGAAGCGGCTGGGCCGGATCGCGGCCCTCCGGTGACGACGCGCGCTCCAGAAACGCCCTCGCGTAGTTCGGCGCGGGCACATAGTGGCGCCGGATCGGCTTCGGCAGGGAGCGGATCAGCTCCATGACCACTTCCTCGCGCAGCCCCGGGATCTGCCAGTCGAAACCCTCGGAGGTGACCTGGTTCAGCACCTGGAGCGGCACATGGACGGTCACGCCGTCCGCGTCCGCTCCCGGCTCGAACTGGTACGTCACGCGGAACTTGAGCTGTCCCTGACGCCAGGAGTCCGGATAGTCGTCCTTGGTGACGGACCCGGCCTTCTCGTTGATGAGCATCGACCGCTCGAAATCGAGCAGCTCGGGATCCTCCCGGCGCCTGGCCTTCCACCAGGAGTCGAAGTGCGCGCCGGAGACCACGTCGTCCGGCACCCGCTGGTCGTAGAAGTCGTAGAGCGTCTCGTCGTCCACGAGGATGTCGCGGCGCCGCGCGCGATGCTCCAACTCCTCGACCTCGCCGAGAAGTTTGCGATTGTCATGGAAGAACTGGTGGTGCGTGCGCCAGTCGCCCTCGACGAGCGCGTTACGGATGAACAGCTCCCGGGACGCCTCCGGATCGATCCGCCCGAAGTTGACCTTCCGCTGGGCGACGATCGGCACGCCGTACAGCGTCACCTTCTCGTACGCCATCACGGCCGCCATGTCCTTCTCCCAGTGCGGCTCGCTGTAGGTCCGCTTGAGGAGATGTCCGGCGAGCGGCTCGATCCACTCGGGCTCGATCTTCGCGTTGACCCGTGCCCAGAGACGCGAGGTCTCCACCAGCTCGGCGGACATGATGAAACGCGGCGGCTTCCGGAAGAGCGCGGAGCCCGGGAAGACGGCGAATTTCGCGCTGCGGGCGCCCAGGTACTCGTTCTTGCCCGCCGCGTTCCTCCCGCTCTCCGCGCCGGTGTTCTTGCCGCTCTCGCTCCCGGTGGTCTTCACATCCTTCATGCCGATGTGCGACAGCAGCCCGGCGAGCAGCGAGACATGGATGGCCTGGTCGGCCGCGTCCTCCTCGTTGAGATGGATACCGAGCTGCTTGGCGACGGTACGGAGCTGGGAGTAGATGTCCTGCCACTCCCGGATCCGCAGGAAGTTCAGATACTCCGACTTGCACATACGGCGGAAGGCGGAGGAGGACAGCGTCTTCTGCTGCTCCCTGATGTACCGCCAGAGGTTGATGAAGGCGAGGAAGTCGGACGTCTCGTCCTTGAACCGGGCGTGCTGCTGGTCGGCCTGGGCCTGCTTCTCGGCCGGGCGCTCGCGCGGATCCTGGATGGAGAGCGCGGCGGCGATCACCATCACTTCGCGTACGCAGCCGTTGCGGTCGGCCTCGATGACCATCCGCGCGAGGCGCGGATCGACGGGAAGCTGGGAGAGCTTGCGGCCGAGCTGGGTCAGCCGCTGTCCCTTCTTGCCGTCCTGGGCGGACTTCTGTTCCAGGTCGAACGCGCCCAGCTCCTGGAGAAGCTGTACACCGTCGCGGATATTGCGGTGGTCCGGCGGGTCGATGAACGGGAACTTCTCGATGTCGCCCAGGCCGGCGGCGGTCATCTGGAGGATGACGGAGGCCAGATTCGTACGGAGGATCTCGGCGTCCGTGAACTCGGGACGCGAGACGAAGTCGTCCTCGGAGTAGAGCCGGACGCAGATGCCGTCCGACGTACGGCCGCAGCGGCCCTTGCGCTGGTTGGCGCTGGCCTGCGAGATCCGCTCGATCGGCAGCCGCTGCACCTTGGTGCGATGGCTGTACCGGGAGATACGGGCATTGCCCGGGTCGATGACGTACTTGATGCCCGGGACGGTCAGCGAGGTCTCGGCGACATTCGTGGCCAGCACGATCCTGCGGGTCGCGTTTCCCGAGGGCCGCTGGAAGACACGGTGCTGCTCGGCGTGCGAGAGCCGGGCGTAGAGAGGCAGCACCTCGGTGTGGCGCAGCTTGCGCTTCTCCAGCGCGTCGGCGGTGTCGCGGATCTCACGCTCACCGGAGAGAAAGACGAGGATGTCGCCGGAGCCCTCGGACTGGAGCTCGTCGACGGCGTCGGAGATCGCGGTGATCTGGTCGCGGTCGCCTTCGTCGCCGTCCTCCTCCAGCAGCGGCCGGTAGCGCACCTCGACCGGGTACGTACGGCCGGAGACCTCGACGATGGGCGCGTCGCCGAAGTGGCGGGAGAAGCGCTCGGGGTCGATGGTCGCCGAGGTGATGACGACCTTGAGGTCCGGGCGTCTGGGGAGGAGCTGGGCCAGATAGCCCAGCAGGAAGTCGATGTTGAGGCTGCGCTCATGGGCCTCGTCGATGATGATCGTGTCGTACGCGAGCAGCTCACGGTCCGTCTGGATCTCGGCGAGCAGGATGCCGTCGGTCATCAGCTTGACGAAGGTCGAGTCCTGGTTCACCTGGTCGGTGAAGCGGACCTTCCAGCCGACGGCCTCACCCAGCGGCGTCTCCAGCTCCTCCGCGACCCGCTCGGCGACGGTACGGGCGGCGATCCGGCGGGGCTGCGTGTGGCCGATCATGCCGCGGACACCGCGGCCGAGCTCCAGACAGATCTTCGGGATCTGGGTCGTCTTGCCGGATCCGGTCTCACCCGCGACGATCACGACCTGGTGGTCGCGTATCGCCTCCAGGATCGTGTCCTTCTTCTGGCTGACGGGAAGCTGCTCGGGATAGGTGACCGCGGGCACCCGGGACCTGCGGCCCCGGGTCCGCTCGGCGGCCTTCTCGGCCTGACCCGCGATCTCGTCCAGCACGGCCTGCCGCGCGTCGGGTTTACGAATGCGCCGTGCGCCCTCAAGCCGGCGACCGAGCCGCTGCGCGTCACGCAGCGAGACGTCGGCCAGCAGGGTCTGGAGGTCGGCGAAGGAAGTAGACATACCGGAACCAGGATCTCACCCGTGGCTCGGCGGAGGCGAACCCATTTCGAGCGGCGGACGGGCGCATGCGAAAGCCCCTCGCCGAGGACCTCGGTAAGGGGCTTTCTGCCCTGGACGGGCGTTGGTGGCTGGGGCCGGGATCGAACCGGCGACCTATCGCTTTTCAGGCGATCGCTCGTACCAACTGAGCTACCCAGCCACGCAACCTCGCGGCTGCAGCGGTCCTGACGGGATTTGAACCCGCGGCCTCCACCTTGACAGGGTGGCGAGCACTCCAAGCTGCTCCACAGGACCAAGCAATGTGCGAGCACAAGTCTCGCACACGTGTTGCGTGCCCCCAACGGGATTCGAACCCGTGCTACCGCCTTGAAAGGGCGGCGTCCTGGGCCACTAGACGATGAGGGCTAAGGGCCCGCCTGGGCGCTTTGCAGCGCGTCGGGGACGTGAGAAGCATATGGGATGCGGGGAGCTATCGCCAAAACGGTTTACGGGGCGGGCCCTTAGCCTCCAATTCTCATTGCCACAGACACTTGTCTTAA
>NZ_JARBAE010000004.1:0-274335 GCF_033795305.1 Streptomyces sp. AK02-01A | reverse complement strand
GGCATGGGGGGTGCCTGGTGGGAGGAGGGCTGCTGTGCGGGTGCCGGGCCGTCGGTCCGGCGGTCGGTGCGTGGGTCGGTGTAGGGCTCCGCCGGCTGCGGGTCCGGGACGGGACCGGAGGGGCCGAACGCGGAGGGCAGCGGACCGATCTGGTCGAAGATCTCGACCGGTTCGTCGTCGGCGCCGGGCTCGGGCAGCAGTTCCACGGCCGCGGTCAGCGCCTTGCGTGCGCCTGTGGCTGTACGGAACCGGGCGTTCGGGTCGGGTTGCAGGAGGCCCGCCAGGACCTGCCACAGTGGTTCGGGAATGCCCTGAGGCGCCCCGGGGGTGCCGTGCGTGACGAAATGCTCGACCAGGGCCTGGGAGTCCGGCTTCTGACCCCGCAGCAGATACAGCGCGACAAGACCGACCGCGAAGAGGTCGGCCGGGAAGTCGGGCTCCGCGCCCATCATCTGCTCGGGAGCGAAGTAACCGGGCGTACCGACGACATAGTTGGTCTCGGTCAGGCGCGGCTCGCCCTTGCGCATGGAGATGCCGAAGTCGGACAGCCGCAGATGCGGCCGTGCCGTGCCGGTGGCCTCCATCAGGATGTTGGCGGGTTTGATGTCGCGGTGCACGACACCTTCCGCGTGCACCGCGGCGAGACCGGACAGGAGCTGGTCGAGCAAGGTGCACACGAAGCGTGGTGGCAGCGGGCCGTAGTCGCCGATGACATGGGCGAGCGATCCGCCGCTCACCAGATCCATGGTGAACAGCACCTTGTCGTCGTCCGCGGCCCAACTGGCCGGGGCGAGGACATGCGGGTGGTCGATCCTGAGCGCCTGCTCCCGGACGAACCTCAGCAGGGTGTGCGCGTCACTCTGCTGGAGGACCTTCGCCGCCACATAGCGTCGGCGGCGTTGGTCCCAGGCACGCCAGACGGCGCCGACACCACCGCGTCCGATCGGGTCGATCAGCTCATACCGTCCCGCGAAGACCTCACCCATTGCGCCGCGCCCGCTCCCCGTTGTCCCGCCGGCGGCCTGCCGGCCCCGGCCCTGGCCTAGCTCTGGTGCGCCTCGTAGTGGGCGACCGCCTCCGCGGTGCGCCCGGCGCCGTACACCCGGAGAAACTCTGCCAGTTCGGGCTGGGTCGGGGCGAGGGACTCCGCCGCATCGATGATGTCGCCCGCCGCCGCGACCGATCGCAGGAGGGACTGGATCTCGCGGACGACGCGGCGCACCGTCGGCGCACCGGAGCTGTTCGTCGTCTGGCTGGTCGCGGTGAGGACGGAGCCGCCCTGTGACTTCTTGATCTCCTCCATCCGGTCCGTGGCCTCTCCGGCGCTGACACTGCCGTCGGCCACCTGGCCCGCCAGATCCTGCAACGCCTGGACACGCTGGACCACCGCGGGATTGCCGATCTTCGCGCGTTGACCACTCATCAACTGGGAGAGCATCGGGGCGGACAGCCCGAGGACCGCGGCGAGCCGGGCCTGGTTCAGCCCCAGGTCGTCGATCAGACGACGGAAGAGCCCGCCGAGGGGCTCTCCGTACCAGCTTCGCTGGAGCTCTCTGGCTCTGGCAGTCGATTCCTGCTGTGTGGCGTCCATGCGCGTCTCCCCATCGCTTCCCCATTGCGGCAGCTTCGCTGCTGCGAACCTCGTGGGGCATCTTACGGAGCGTGGTCGCGCACGGGGAGTCCCAATCCTTTTGCGGGATCACGGGGAAACACCCGGTACGCTGGTTCCCGGTGATGGACGGGCAGTGCTCGGCTGCTTGCTCATGCCCACCCACTCGGGGCCTTAGCTCAGTTGGTAGAGCGCTGTCTTTGCATGGCAGATGTCAGGGGTTCGACTCCCCTAGGCTCCACTTGCTAAACACCCTCTGACCTGCGGAAACGCAGTTTCAGGGGGTGTTTTTTGTGCCCATCGGCGGGCACATCGGCGTCCACTGGGAGTGTGGTGTTCCTCGATCTTTCCGGGATGGGCTCCGCCGTGGGTCGCCCGAGGAAGAACGGGACCATCAGGAGTCGGAGTCCGAAGATCAGGGGTGGGCGAGTCAGGTCCTGGATCAGGACCTGGTTCGGCCGGCCCCCTGTGGGACATGGAGCCGGCCGACGCCGACGCGTACGTCGGGAAGGTGCCGCGTGGCTCGCCGCGTGGCACCCGGCTGGCCCGGTGCGCAGGCGGTTCCTTTTGGGTCAGGCGGTACAGACATTTCAATCGGATGAACGCATATCGGGACGAAGTTCGATCGATGACACCACCCGTGCGGCCCTGGCGTCAGCCCTCTTCCGACCTGCCGGAGACGTCCTGGTCGACGTCCTGGCTGCCCTCCTGGACCGCGAAGAGGGTGCCGTGATCCCTGGCGATGTTGATCTGGACCGGCCCGCTCTCCGCCGGTTCGGGATCGGGCGCGGCCTGGCGGACCTCGACGCGGTTGTCGTCGCCGACCACGACGGGGCCGGAGGCGTTGCCGCCGATGCGGACGGTGTTTCGGCTCATGGGGCTCTCCGTAAGGTGTTGGATGGCCCGGGAGGGCCGGATGTGGCGTATGGGGTCTTGCCGTCGTGGCTCCGGGCCGTCCGGCTCTCCGGGGCGCCCTGGGAGATGATTGAGATGTGTGTCCCGGTCGCTGATCACGGAGATGACAGCGGGGTGTTCCTCGGGCCGACGGAAGACTGTTCGGCGGGCGGAGGGGCACGTGACAGAGCGACGGGTCCGGGTCTGGGCTGGTACCGGCGCGGGTAAAGGCCATCACTGGGCGGCGGTGGTCGACGAGACCAGCCGGCCGCGCAGGGGGCTTGACTTCATCATCGAGACTCCTCGGGTTCCGGCTGTCACCGCTCGCGGGTCAGGGTGATCGTCCCGCACGAGTAGCACTGCACCTGCTCGTACTGGTCGCTGCTCGATGTCATCTCGCTGGTGAGCTGGGCGGAGTCACCGCTCGCGCTGAGGGTGACCGTCGTGGTGACCTCGCCGATGACGGCCCCGCAAGAACCGCCGTCGCTGTCGTACAGGGAGCCGATCGTGGTGTACGTGCCGTTACTGCCGGTGAGTTCGACGGTGCTCGTGTTGCCGCAGACGTCGGCGCCGGTCTGCGTGTAGGACCCGGTGCCCGAATCCTTGAACTCGTACATATTCCCGTCACTGCCCCGCCATACCCCGGCGAGACCGGTCGGGCCGGCCAACGGCGAGGTGCCGCTGGAGTCCCGTGAGGTCTGCGCCTGGTGGATGGCGATCCCGCCGATGACGACGGCGACGATCACCGCGATCACCTTCATCAGCGCCACGGACGCGGCGGACGCCCCGGCGGCGGACGCCCCGGCGGTGGACGCGCCCGCCGCCGTCGCCCCGGCCGTCCCATGAGCCCCGGCCGCGCCGGGGGTCCCCGCCTGGTGGAGCCCGGCCTGATGAGCCGCGGTGCTGGGGTCGACGGGCGCCGCGGCCTGGTGAGCCGCCGTGCTGGGGTCGACGGGCGCCGCGGCCTGGTGAGCCGCCGTGCCGGGATCGACCGACACACCGGCCTGGTGAGCGCTTGTCCCGGGATCGACGGGCGTCCCGGCCTGGTCAGCCGCCGTGCCGGGATCGACAGCCGACCCGGCGTCGTGTGCGGTCCCCGCATGCGCCGAAGCCGGGTCAGGCCCCCCGCCGGTGTTCAGGCTCTGCGCCGCCCCGTCCGTGTGCGGTCCCGTGACCGGCGTTCCCGTCGTTGTCGGCGGCACGTACTGCTGCGCTCCCGCTGCCGCGTTGGCGCCGTGGAGGTCGCCGAGCTGTTGCCACAGGTAGGCGGCCTCCGCCAGCAACACCCCCGCCATGACCCGGCGCCCGGTCAGAAGATTGCGGATGCCCCGCTCGTGGGTGAAGTACGCGACGGCCTGCTGGTCGCCGGCGCGCTGGGCCGCGGGCAGTCCGCGTTCCAGGAGGCGGCCCCAGACGCCGAAACGCAGCGAGCGGGCCAGGGCGGGAGAAGCGGCCCGGACGATCCGCACCGCGAGTTCCGGCCGCCCCGCCTGCTCGGCCAGCTCGGCGACCTGCTCAAGGGCCCGGGCGTGCTGGGCGACCTGGACGGCGGTCGTGGAGGGGCGGGCTATCCACTCGGCGAAGTGGTCGGACAGCCGGTCCACGGGGAAGGGCTCCAGCTCGCGTTCCCGCAACGCGGGTGCGACGTCCGGCACGACGCGGTAGCCCGTCTCGGTCTGCTCGGCCAGGCCGAGGCCGGCGAGCCGGGCGCACAGGGCCGACGGGTCGGACGCGTCGGTGAGGGCGCCTACGTGGGCCGGGTCCAGTTCGGCGTCCTGGAGGGTCGCGAGGAGGTGCAGCGCGCGCAGCGGGCCGCCCTCCAGCCGGTCGAAGAGCAGCGGGAGCAGGTCGGCGACATCACCGGGCCGGGGAAGCACCGCCCGGCCGGACGGGTCCAGCCGGGCGAGGGCCGCCGCGCGCAACAGCAGCAGCGGCCGCCCCACCGCGGTCTCCCACAGGGTGGCCGCGGTGTCGGACTCGGGCTCCGCCGCCACGGGGCGGCCCAGCTCCCGCGCCAGTAGCTCCAGCGCGGCGTGCCGGTCGATCCCTTCGAGACGCAGTGCGCTGCCCTCCCCGAGCAGCGTTCTCTCCCGGCCGGCGACGACGAAGGTCGCGTCGGGGGCCGCGTCCATGAGATGGCGCAGCCCTTCGGCGCTGAACTCGGCGTTGTCGACGTACACCGTCACCTTGATGTCGCCCATGAGGCGGCGCAGTTCGGGGCTGGACGGGGCGTAGCCCCGGGCCTCGTAACAGGCCTCGAAGATGTCCTGTGCGAGATCCTCGGGCTCCCGTTGGGCGGCGTCGAGGAAGACCACTCCGTCCGCTCCGGGGGCGAGGGTTCGGGCCGTGTGCCGCAGGAGTGCGCTCTTGCCGACTCCCGGCGCGCCCCACACCTGCACCGGGCCGCCCTCCCGGACGGCGGTCGCGAGCCGGCGCAGCTCGGCGTCCCGGCCGAGGGGTGCGGCCTGGCGCCGGGGCAGGAGGGCCACCTGGGCGCGGCGGACCGGTTGGGGGCGCTCGCCTCCCACGAGCAGGGTCACCGTCGATCCGTGGTCGGCGTCGATGACCACGTTGTGGTTGCCCGCGACCACCGGGCCCGAGGCGTCCCCCGCGATGTCGATCCGCCGGTCGGAGTGCCCGGAGCCGGGCGGTGTCCCTTGCCCCGTGCCCGTCGCGGCTACGGCTCTGGTCTCGTCCTCGTGTGCCATGGAAACCCCCGCTGTACTGATCACGCCGTGATGTTGGCTGTGCAGCGTCACGCTAGCCACGGGCGCGTGCCCGCCTGCCGTCAAAGTACGGTTTCCGGGATGCCCATGTGCAAGCAGCACAGCTTCCGCACAAGCGAGTTCAGGGTTCGGGACAGGCGATGCGGTGCAACCGGCTGAGGTTTTCGGCGCGGATCACTCTTCGGGCGGTGACGGGCCCGCACGTCGTGACCGTGGCCGAGCGGGGCCGGGCGTCCATCGAGGCGAGTTCGCCCACCAGGTCCCCGTCCATCCGGACGGCCAGGAGGGCGTCGCGGCCGTCCTCGGTGCGCCCGGTGGCCTTCACCACCCCGTCGAGCAGGATCCCCCGACGAACCCTGTATTCCTACGAGTTCCGTGCCGCGCGCAGCGGGAACACTGGAGCCGAGTCCCATCCGGCGAGCCGAAGAAGGGCGCATGGAAACAGAGTTGGAGTACCGGGCGGTCCTGGCCGTGGACATCGAGCGGTCGGCGGGGCGCGGGGACGAGGCCCTGATGGACATCCGCGGAAAGCTCGCGGAGATGCTCCGAGAGGCGTTTCTCGCCAGCGGCGTCGACTGGGAGGCGTGCCTGCGTCACGATCTGGGCGACGGCCTGCGCGTGACGGCACCGGCCGGGACCCGGAAGACGGCCCTGGTCCACCCGTTGGTCCGCGAACTCGCGCTTCGTCTGCGCACCCACAACCGGGGCGCGGCGCCCCGCCGGATGATCCGCGTCCGTATCGCGCTGCACGCGGGCGACGTGCACCTCGCTCCGAACGGTGAGGTCGTCGGCAGCCCCCTGGAGGTGCTGGCCCGCCTCCTTGACGCGCCGCCCGCCCGGACGGCTCTGGCCGAGGCACCGGAGACGGTGCCCGCCTCGTTGCTGCTGTCCCGGCACTTCTACGACGAGACGGTGCGCAACGGCTACCACGGCCTGTATCCCGAGGACTTCCGCCAGGTCACCTTCACGGTGAAGGAACACACCGCCGATGCCTGGCTCCATCTGCCCGGTTGGCCCATGGTGCCGGAGCCGGCGGACGCGGCCCCGGAGGCCGCCGCCGTACCGGAACCCCTTGCCGGCGCGAAGATGATCAGCAGGGCCTCCGAGAACAGCTCCATCTACGCGGTACAGCGCGGCACCCAGCACATCAACATCACCGGAAGGCCGTGAGGGGAGCTGTCGTGAACGGCGAACTGACGGTGCCGGCCGAGGCGGTGCCACGGCGTTGGTCACGACGATGGCGACCGACGTGTGGCAGGAGACACGGAACACGCTCGTCGGGCTGTTCCGCCGCTCCGGCCGGGGCCGCCGGTCCGTGCTCGCGATGATCCGCGCGGGCCTCGTCACGTATGGGCATCCCGGAGAGAGTGTGCATTACCTCAAATGGGGTAAAAGGGGCAGATGATTGATAGACGCCTGTGGGCGGACCGTCTCCTGGAGCATCCACTGGATCGCAGGCTGGTGGCGCTGCCGTTCGTGCTGATCGCGGTGATCGGCGCGCTGTGTTTTCTCGTACCCACGTACGCCCATCTGGCCCCGCTGCTGATCATCGCGCCCGCTCTCGCCGCCTCCTTCGCCGGGCCCCGGCTGACCGCCGTGACCGGGGTTCTGGCGGTGGTGGTCATGGTGCTGATCGTGCTGATCCACGGCTGGCAGGACACGATCAACCCCATGGCGCAGATCATCGCGTTGATCGTGCTCTCCGCCCTGGTGGTCCTCTACTGCGTGGTGCGGGATCGGCGTCACCGGGCGCTGATCCGGGTGCGTTCGGTGGCCGAGACGGCGCAGCGGGTTCTGCTGCGGCCGCCGCCTCACCGGGTCGGGCCGCTGCGGGTGGCCTGGCTGTATCTGACGGCCGAGGACGAGACCCAGATCGGCGGCGACCTGTTCGCGGTCACGCGCGCTCCGCATGCCGGCAGCCGCGTGGTCATCGGCGATGTGCGGGGCAAGGGGCTGAACGCCATCGGCGAGGCATCGGTGGTGCTGGGCGCCTTTCGCGAGGGCGCTCACCGGTGCGCCACGCTGCCCGAACTCGTGGCGGCGCTGGAGGACAGCGTCAGCCGGAGCATCGATGAGGTCGCCGACACCGAGCACGACCCGGGCGAGCACTTCATCACCGCTCTCGTACTCGACATCCCCGATCACGGCCCGCAGGCCGAGATGATCAACTGCGGTCATCCGCCGCCGCTGCTGGTGCGCGGTCGCGAGGTCCGGGTGCTGCACTCCCACAGCCCGGCACCGCCGCTGGGCGTCGGCGAACCGGCCGCGCTGAGCCATCGCACGGATCCGTTCACCCTCGAAACCGGCGACGCCCTTCTGCTCTACACCGACGGCGTCATCGAGGCCCGCTCACCGACCGGAGCCTTCTACCCGCTCGCCGAACGCGTCGCGTCCTTCCCCGCGTCCAGCCCTGAAACGCTGCTGCGCCGCATCCATGACGATCTGCTCGATCACACCGGCAAGCCGCCCACCGACGACGCCGCCCTTCTGGTCGTCGAGCGCGCTCCCTCGCCGCGGTACCTGCACGCTCCGCATATCACCGCCCGCCCCCGCATGGGCCACCGTCGGCGCCACGCCGGAGGACCGGCGCCCCTGCCGGGGCCCGCCGACCGCAACCGCCGGCCACGCCGCAGCGCCGACGGCTGACGTCCCCGAACCTCCGGCGGAGCGAACGCCCTGCCGTACCGCCGGGCCGGAGCGGGGATCAGCTCACCCGGTCGGCCGGACCGTCCAGTACGGAAGCGAGTACGCGACGAAACGGTGCCGCCGCCTTTTAGGAACCGGTCCGCCGCCGGGCCCGCGGCGCTGTTCCCGGCGGAGCCCAACGGCCCGGTTGGACCGTACGAGTGGTGTTCATCCGAAGAGCTGCGGAGGGTCGGCGTCGCTCCGTGGATTCCCAGGATGCGTACTCATCATAAGGAAGGTATAGATCGCCCAAACCCGAAAGCGAGGGGTCATGGCTGCCTTCAAGGTCAAGCACATGTGGACCGCCTTCATCACCGCGTTCTTCGCGGTACTCGCCTCCCTGGGGCTGACCGCCCCGGCCGCGGCCGGAGGAACCGCCGTACAGCAGCCGACGGAGCAGCCGGTACCGGCGCCCGCCGCGGCGGAGGGAAGCGAGAAGACCACGGACCGGGCGCCAGGGGCCGGGGCACCACAACGCGGGCGGTCACTGCCGCCGACGATCAAACAGCGCATCCACGCCGAGGCACACGGCTCATCACCTTCGGCCCGCCTGCTGCCCGCGGGCATGCCGAGCGGTACCGGCATTCGCGGCGGAACCAGTGTGCGCAGCGGTACGGCAACACAGAGCGGTACGGGTATGCACGCCCGCAGCAGGGCGCATGGAACCGCCTACGCGGCGGACGCGGCACGCAGGACCGCCGCCTACGCCGCACGCACGGCACGCACAACCCCCTACGCGGCCGGCACGGCACGCCGCGGGACCGCCTACGCCGCGGGCGCGGCACTCACCGCCGTATGAGGCGCCGGGGACCTTACGGCCTTCCGGCGCCCACCGAAGCCGGCACACCCGCGCCCCGACATCTGGCACGAACCCGACGCATGGCGTCTGATCAGGGACGATCGCCCCGGTGGTCCGGACCGTCGGTGTCCGTCTCGGTGCCCTTGACCGGCGCCTGCGGATCGAGCGGATCCACTCCGTCCCGGCTGCCGTCGACGGACGACAGCCGTTCACGCTCCGAGACCTCGGTAGCGGCGGGCGGTTCCACCAGCCAGTCCGGATTGGCCTGCTTGTCCCACCATTTCCAGGCGGCGAAAGCTCCACCGGCCAGCGCACCGAGGATCGTCAGGCCCTTGGCCAGCCGTCCGGCCCTGGCCCGCCGCTCGTGCTTCCTCACCAGCTTCTGGATCTCTTTCGCCGTGACCTGTCCGCGCAGAGCGGCCACAGCGGCCACGGACCGTGCCGCGGCCTGCTCCGCCATCGGCTGTGCGGTGGCCATCACATGACCGACGCGCGGCACCGTGTATTCCGCCGCCTGACGGGCGGCCGTACGGGTGCGGACGGCAGCGCGGTGAGCCACGTCATCGACCTTGGGAGGCACATGAGGCGCCACAAGGGCGCCGTACTGAACTCGTGCTTGCTGGGCTGCTTTGGACATGGTCGGGGCGAGCCGTACGCGCGCCTCGTTGGCATATAGAGCGGCATGCTCCTTGGCCGTACCGGCGTAAGGGGCCACCGCTACCGCGGCGTGCTGCACGCTCTCCTTCGCCGAACCGGTAGCGGCGCGCACGCTGTCCATGCGGGTCACAGGATCATCCTCCTCGGTGGCGTTCCGTAATTCGCCTGTCCATCCTTTTCGAAATCATGCCTGCCGGGCTCGGTCCCGGCATGCGGTGCGGGCATCCGGGTCATGGAAGGCGACGCGGGTGATTCCCGGGCACCGCGCTCCCGGAAACCGTCAAACCGTCAAACCTTCAAACCGTCAAAGGGTCAAGCCGTCAAGCCGTCACACCTTCAGACATGGACGACAGGGCCACGCCTCGTCCCGGCTCGCGCCGGTCCGGTGCGATCCGGCCGTACGCTCCTCGCCTGTCCGCCATGGGCCGCCTTCACGCGCGGTCGCGCCGTCCAGCCGTTCTGCCCGGACCCGGGGGACGGTCTTTTCGTGATTCCTGCCTCAGCCGGCCCGAAATCCGCCCGTCGGCCCCGAACACGCCTCAGGGAAAACGCCCCAAGACGGGCGCAAAGCCCTTTCCGGGGCAGGGGTCGGGCGACAAGCGTGCCTTCCGTGCGAGGATCGTGAGAGTCAGAGAAGACTTACGGAAGGCAGATCGTGGCCGAGCAGCTTTACGCCACCCTGAAGACCAACCAAGGCGACATCGAGATCCGGCTCCTGCCGAACCACGCGCCGAAGACGGTCAGGAACTTCGTCGAGCTCGCGCAGGGCGAGCGGGAGTGGACCAACCCGGAGACCGGTAAGAAGACCACGGACCGGCTGTACGACGGCACCATCTTCCACCGTGTGATCAGCGGCTTCATGATCCAGGGCGGGGACCCGCTGGGCAACGGAACCGGTGGTCCCGGCTACGAGTTCGAGGACGAGTTCCACCCGGACCTCGCCTTCGACAAGCCGTACCTGCTGGCCATGGCCAACGCCGGCCCGGGTACCAATGGCTCGCAGTTCTTCATCACGGTGTCGCCGACCGCCTGGCTGACCCGCAAGCACACCATCTTCGGTGAGGTCAGCAGCGAGGCCGGCAAGAAGGTCGTGGACGCCATCATCGGCACCCAGACCAACCCGCGCACCGACCGCCCGGTGCAGGACGTGGTGATCGAGTCGGTCGTCGTCGAGACCCGCTGACGATCCGGGCCTGTCCGGTTCCGAGGTCGGGGAACCTTCCCGCCCTGCCCGTCCGTAGTGGTTACATACCGGACGGGCGGGGCGGTGCGCAGTGTGCCGTCCGCCCCATGAAGACCGAGGGGACCGATGGAGCAGCCGCCAGGAGGCCATGGAGGCCAGGACCAGCCCGCCGTCACCGAGGGCCCTCCGGGCTGCTACCGGCATCCGGACCGGCGGACGGGCATCAGCTGTACCCGCTGCGAGCGCCCCATCTGTCCCGAGTGCATGGTCAGCGCCTCGGTCGGTTTCCAGTGCCCGGACTGTGTCCGGCGGGGTTCCGGTACGGATCACGCTCCGGCCGCCGCCCGGCCGCGCACCCTCGCCGGCGGCACGATCGCGGCCGACCCCCGGCTGCTCACCAAGATCCTGCTGGCCATCAATGTCGCGGTGTTCATCGCCGTTCTCGCCGTCGACGACCACGGCCGGCTCGTCGGCGACCTCGATCTGATCGGCCTCGCCTACAACCCCGAGCTCGGCCAGGTCGTCGGTGTCGCGGACGGCCAGTGGTACCGCCTGCTCACCGCCGTGTTCCTGCACCAGGAGCTGTGGCACATCGCCTTCAACATGCTCGGCCTGTGGTGGCTCGGCGGGCCGCTGGAGGCGGCGCTCGGCCGGGTCCGGTTTCTCGCGCTCTATCTGATCTCCGGCCTGGCGGGCAGCGCGCTCACCTATCTCATCGCTCCGCCGAACGGACCGTCGCTGGGCGCCTCCGGCGCCATCTTCGGACTGCTCGGAGCCACCGCCGTGGTGGTGCGCCGGCTCAACTACGACATGCGGCCGGTCATCATCCTGCTGGTGCTGAACCTGCTCTTCAGCTTCCGGTCCGGCATCGCCTGGCAGGCACACGTCGGCGGCCTGGTCGCGGGCACACTGATCGCCATCGGCATGACGCACGCGCCGCGCGAGCACCGGGCACTGGTGCAGTACGGCACCAGCGCGCTGGTGCTGGCGGCGACGATCGTGATCGTCGTCGTCAGGACAGCGTCGCTCACCTGAGCGCGACCGATGAGCCGGAGCGCCGCCGTCGGCACGCTTACACCTGAGCGTGACGGCACGAGAGCCGCCCGTTCCCACCATGTTGTCCACAGCGAGAGACGGATCGTGTGCACGCTGTGTGGAACATCAGTACCCCTTGTCGCCAATATGGGTCTGACCAGCGGCGACAAGGGGATACCGGAGCCCTGGGAAAGCCGGTGCAGTCACACCGGCGTCAACATCCCGTGGAGTTATCCACAGATCGTCAGACCTTTTCCCCTGCTGTGGACAACGCTGTGGATAAGTCAGGGCAGAGCTTGACGACGGGCGGACGGACCGGTTACTTCCACTGAGTGGAGACACCGAAGCCGGCGGCGATGAAGCCGAACCCGACCACGATGTTCCAGTTTCCGAAGCTCTCCAGCGGGAGATCGCCCTCGGTCACATAGAAGACGACGATCCAGGCCAGTCCGATCAGGAACATGGCGAGCATCACCGGAGCCACCCAGCTCCGGTTGGTCAGCTTTATGGTGGTCGCCTGCTTCGGGGCCGGAGGCGGCGTGAAGTCGGCCTTCTTGCGGATACGTGACTTCGGCACGAGGGACTCTCCTGTCGATGCGCTGCGTGACCGCGCAGGGGAACTGTAACGGGGTGCCGGGACGGAGAGCAGGGGGAACACCGCCGCCCCCGGGCGTCCGTTAGCGTAGTGCTTCCGCGGCGCCTAAGGAGATAAGGGTACGTTGAGCAATTCCGCCGACTCCCCCCGAGGGCCGGTCCGCCGCCCGATCAGGCGGCCGGTCCGGCTGCTCACGGCCGCCGTTTTCGCGCTGGCCGGCCTGATCTTCGTGACCAGCTTCAACACGGCCAAGGGCACCAACATCCGTACCGACGCCTCGCTGCTGAAGCTCTCCGACCTGATCCACGAGCGCGACCGGAAGAACGCGGAGCTGGGCGAGACCACCGCGGCCGTACGGCGCGACATCGACGCCCTCGTCAGCCGCGACGACGGCTCCACCGAGGCCGAGAACGCCAGGCTGCGTGCCCTGGAGGACGCGGTGGGCACGAACAAGCTCACCGGCCAGGCGGTCACCGTCACCCTCGACGACGCCCCGCCCAACGCCACGGCCAACCCCGGCTACCCCGATCCCCAGCCCAACGACCTCGTCATCCACCAGCAGGACCTGCAGGCCGTCGTCAACGCCCTGTGGCAGGGCGGTGCCCGGGGCATCCGGGTCATGGACCAGCGGCTCATCTCCACCAGCGCGGTGCGGTGCGTCGGCAACACGCTGATTCTGCAGGGCCGCGTCTACTCCCCGCCGTACAAGATCACCGCAGTCGGTGACCGGGACACGCTCCGCCGGGCTCTGACCGACTCACCGGCCATCCAGAACTATCTGCTGTACGTGAAGGCGTACGGCCTCGGCTGGAAGATCGACGACAACGGCAGGGAGACCCTGCCCGGCTACTCGGGCACGGCGGACCTGCACTACGCGCAGCCGGTCGGGTGACGGCTGTGACGAACAGCAAACCCGAACCTCCGTACGGCTGCCCCATGCGCCGCCCATGTGTCCGCGCGGCCCTTTAGTCTGGTGCCGTACCGCCCGGTGCGGTACCGAACGGAAGGGACAGCATGTACGGCTGGATCTGGCGGCATCTGCCGGGCAACGTATGGCTGCGGGCGGCGATTTCGCTCGTGCTGGCACTGGCCGTCGTCTATGTGCTGTTCCAGTACGTCTTCCCGTGGGCGGAGCCGCTGCTGCCGTTCAACGATGTGACGGTCGACGGATCGGGGGCCGCCGGATGAGCGCGCGCATCCTCGTCGTCGACAACTACGACAGCTTCGTCTTCAACCTCGTCCAGTACCTGTACCAGCTCGGCGCCGAGTGCGAGGTGCTGCGCAACGACGAGGTGGCCACCTCACACGCCCAGGACGGCTTCGCCGGCGTCCTGCTCTCTCCCGGCCCCGGTACTCCCGAACAGGCCGGTGTGTGCGTCGACATGGTGCGCCACTGCGCCGCGACGGACGTGCCCGTCTTCGGCGTCTGCCTCGGCATGCAGTCGATGGCGGTCGCGTACGGCGGTGTCGTCGGCCGCGCGCCGGAGCTGCTGCACGGCAAGACCTCACTGGTCACCCACGAGGGCAAGGGCGTCTTCGCCGGGCTGCCTTCGCCGTTCACCGCCACCCGCTACCACTCGCTCGCGGCGGAGCCCGAGGCGCTGCCGGCCGAACTGGAAGTCACGGCGCGGACCGCCGACGGCATCATCATGGGCGTGCGCCACCGTGACCTGCCGGTCGAGGGCGTGCAGTTCCATCCCGAGTCGGTGCTCACCGAGCACGGTCATCTGATGCTGGCCAACTGGCTGGCCCAGTGCGGCGATCCGGGCGCGGTGGGCCGGTCGGCGGGCCTGGCGCCGGTGGTTGGCGGGGCGGCGCTCGCGTGACGGCACTCCGCCCCGAACACGACGCCGGTCACGGAGCCTCGTACGAGCAGGGAGCGTACGGGGACGCCGACGCGTTCGAGGCGGCGGTGGACGGTCTGGCGGACCCGCTGAACGATCCGCTTCCGGGACAGCGCCAGGAGCCGCTCCGGGCGCCGCGGCACCGCGCGCCGCGCGAGGAGCCATGGCCGGGCGCTGCCGCGGTGCCCACCGAAGTGCCCGCCGCGGGGCCCGAGGCCGGGCCGGCTCCGGTACAGGAAGCCGCCGCGGAGCCCCAGTGGACCGGTGAGCACTACCAGCAGCAGGAGCAGCACGCGGCACAGGCCCCTCAGGGGCCCCAGAGAGCGCCGGGCGCGCAGCGGGAGTGGCAGGACCCCGAGACGTACTCCGCGGACGTGCGGAGCGCCACGGCGGGCCCCGCGCCGATATCCACCGATGTCCCGGCCGCGGCCTCCGAGCCCGACCTCCCGCTGGACGACCGGACGGTGGCGCTCCGGATGGCGGAGGTGCACCGGGCGGTCGATTCGGTGACGGGGACGGGCGCCGACGCCGAGGAGTCCGAGCCGCGTACCGGCGGGCGCGCCGAGCGCCGCAAGGCGGCCAGGGGCGGCCGGGGCCGTAAGCGTCCCGGGAGCATGCCGGCCGGCGCCGAGCAGGGCTCGGCCCAGTCGCCGGCGCCGACCAGGACACTCTCCCGTGTCGAGGCGCGCCGCGCCGCGCGCGCGCTCAAGGAGAGCCCGGCCGTCATCGCCAGCCGAGCGGTCGGTGAACTCTTCATCTCCTTCGGCGTGTTGATGCTGCTGTTCGTGACCTACCAGCTCTGGTGGACGAATGTCCGGGCCGACCAGTACGCCGGGCAGGAGACAAACAAGATCCAGGACGGCTGGGCGAAGGGCCGGCAGCCCGGCGCTTTCGAGCCGGGCCAGGGATTCGCCATCATGCACATCCCGAAGCTGGATGTGGTGGTGCCGATCGCCGAGGGGATCAGCAAGGCGAAGGTCCTCGACCACGGCATGGTCGGCCACTACGGCGAGGGCAGCCTCAAGACGGCGATGCCGTCCGACAAAGAGGGCAACTTCGCGGTGGCGGGTCACCGCAACACCCATGGCGAGCCGTTCCGTTACATCAACCGGCTGAAGCCCGGCGACGAGATCATCGTCGAGACGCAGGACGCGTACTACACGTACGACATGACGAGCATCCTGCCGCAGACCGCGCCGTCCAATGTGAGCGTGATCCGTCCGGTGCCGCCGGGTTCCGGGTTCACGGCGCCCGGCCGGTACATCACGCTGACGACCTGCACGCCTGAGTTCACCAGTACATATCGCATGATCGTGTGGGGCAAAATGGTCGAGGAACGGCCACGCAGCAAGGGCAAGCCCGACGCTCTCGTCGGCTGAGACGACCGGGATCACGACAGGGACGGGGACGGGTGCGGTGGCAGCGAGGACCGAGCACGGCGGGCAGACCGGCACACCAAGACCGCCGACGCCGGATCCGGCGCCCGCGCCGGCCCGCCGGCCCCGGAGCCGTGTCGCGGCCGTGGTCAGCGTCTTCGGCGAGCTGCTCATCACCGCGGGTGTCGTGCTGGGCCTCTTTGTCGCCTACTCGCTGTGGTGGACGAATGTCCTGGCCGACCGTGAGGCCGCCAGGCAGGGCGACGACGTACGGCACAACTGGGCGCGGGGCCCCGGCACCGACGGCACGCCACGGTCCTTCGACTCCAAGGACGGCATCGGCTTTCTGCATGTCCCGGCGATGAAGAACGGCGAGGTGCTCGTCAAGAAGGGCACCGACACGGCGGCGCTGAACGACGGCATCGCCGGCTACTACACCGAACCGGTCAAGTCGGCGCTGCCCTGGGACGAGGAAGGCAACTTCACGCTGGCCGCGCACCGCGACGGCCACGGAGCGAAGTTCCACAACATCCACAAGATCAAGAAAGGTGACGCGGTCGTCTTCGAGACCCGCGACACCTGGTACATCTACAAGGTCTACAAGGAGCTTCCGAAGACCTCGAAGTACAACGTCGAGGTACTGAAGCCGGTCCCGAAGGAGTCGGGCAAGACCAAGCCGGGCCGTTATCTGACCCTGACGACCTGTACGCCCATCTTCACATCGGACTATCGCTATATCGTGTGGGCCGAGCTCGACCGTACGGAGAAGGTCGACAAAAACCGTACGCCGCCACCGGAGCTGCGCTGAGCGATACCATGGGCGAGGCCCGAAGCCGCAACCAGATCTTGCGACTTCGGGCCTCTGTCGTTCCGTGCGACCGCCGTCCCGTGCGACCGCCGGTCCGTGCGGCTACCGCAGCACGCTCAGCGCCGTCCCCGCGCTCCAGGCCTCCAGCAGACCCCGGTGTACGGCGGTCACTCCGGCCTGAACGGCGATGTCACGCGCCTCGCGTGAGAACGGGCAGGTCGCCACGTACAGCGCCGCCTCCGCGTGATGCAGCGTCATGGTGCCGACGAACTTCTGCATCTCGCCGCTCCAGACGGACCGGTGGGGCGCGAAGTTCTTGCACTGGACGACAAGGCGCCGGCCGTCCGCCGTGTGCGCGGTGATGTCGGCGCCGCGGTCTCCGCTGCCGCCGTGGACCCGGACATCGGTGCACCCGTCGCGGCGCAGCAGTCCCGCGATGTGCTGCTCGAACTCCCGCCAGGTCATGGCGTCCATCGCCGCCATGACCCCGCCGAGCGGCCGCTGCTCCCGCGCACGCTCCAGCCGGTGCAGCCGCTGGGTGTGCTGCGCCAGCTTCCCTTGCGCGCGCCGCATGTCCTCCCGTACCGAGATGAGATCGCGGCGCTGCTCGCCGGCGGTCTCGATGAGCGCGTTGAGCATGGGCACGACGGTCTTGCCGAGGACGTCGGTGATGCGCCGGTCGATGCGGTCGTCCAGGCCGGCCGGGTCGTTGTCGTTGAGGTCATGGAGGTTGTTCGGGGGCCTGTGGACAAAGTTTTCCACAGGCCCTGTCCGTGCCAGATACTCCATGTCGAGCAGGTATGTACGCACCTGACGTGCGACTTCGCTGTCGCGGAGCAGCATGGCGACATTCAGGACGGCGCGGCGGGAGAAGAGCGCGAGGGTCGCTGTGCGTGCCGAAATCCCACTGAGGTCCTTGAAGGACCTCAGTTCCGGGCCTGTCAGCACTCGGTATCCGTTGCTGTCGAGTTCCTCTCGATGGTCCTTCACCAAGGACTTGATGGCCTCGATCCCCACCTGGAAATACGCGGCGATCATCGCCGTCGTCACATGCGTGCCGTCCGGCAGCAGTGACAGTGCCTTGACCCGGTCGAGCACATCCGTCCGGTCGGCGACACCGTCGCGCAGCGTCCTCGACTCCAGCAGCACCGTCTCGTTGATCATTCTCCTGCCCCCTCTTTCGGGTGATGGCCGCGTGGCCAGGGACGGAGTCAGCTACCCCACCCCATTCAGCTCAACGAGTCTGGACATATGAAGACACGATGGTTCTTGAGAGGGTTTGCGCGTGGCATGTCCGCGCACACGAAAACCCCGGCACCCATGAGCGTGGGTGCCGGGGCTTTCGCGTGCCTACGGGACGGTGCGGGTGTCCGCGTCAGCCGCCGGTCGGGCCGCCGAAGAAGCCTCCGCCGTTGTTGCCACCGCCGTTGCCGCCGTCGCCCGTCGTGACGCTGATCGGCGTGTTCGGCGGGACCTGCTGTCCCGCCGGCTGGTCCTGGCCGAAGACCCGGGCGTTGTCGTCATTCGGCCCCTGGACATTGCCCAGTTGCAGGCCGGCCTGCTGAAGCAGCGCCTTGGCTTCGCCGAGGGTCTTGAGCCGCAGGTCCGGGACGGGCTTTGTCTGCGGCTGCTGCGGGCCCCTGGAGACTTCCAGGGTGATCTGGCTGCTCTTGGCGGCCGAGGAGTTGCCCTCCGGAGTCTGCTTGGTGACCTGGTTGGCGGGCTGGTCCGAGTCCACGTCGTTTCGCACCACGGTGAACCCGAGCGTTTCGAGCTGGCTCTTGGCGTTGTCGAACGACTGGCCGACCACCGGAGGAACGGGGATCTCCGTGTTCTTGGCGATCGTCAGCGTGACCTTGGTGCCCTTCTCGGCCTGCGAACCGCCCGCCGGGTCCTGCTTGAGCACCGTGCCGGGATCCTCGTCCGACTCGACCTGCTTGGTGTCGACCTCGAAGTCGTCGGCCTGGAGTATCTCCGTCGCGCTTTCTTCCTGCTTGTCGACGACGTCGGGGACCTTGACCTGCGGAGCGCCTTCGGAGACGACGACCTGGATGGTCTCGCCGGTGTTCATCGTGCCGCTCGCGGGTGTCTGGCTGCAGATGGAGCCCTTCGGCACCTCGCAGCGCTCCGAACCGGACTCGGCGACCTTCACGCTGGCGTTGCTCGCGAGTTTCTCGGCCTCGGCGACCGTCTTGCCGACGAGCTGCGGGACGGACACCTGGATGGGCTCGTCCTTGTCGCCGAAGACCGATTTGCCGATCAGGATCGCGCCGACCAGCACCAGGATGCCGGCGACGACGAGCAATATCGTCGAGGTGTTGGACTTCTTCTGGCGGCGCCGGCTGCCGGGACGCTCGTCGTAGCCGTTGTAGCCGCCGTCGTCCGGGTTCATCGGCGGAAGCATCGACGTCTGGCCGGCCGGGTCGCTCTGGCGCAGCGCCGTGGGCTGCTCGTCGTGGCCGCCGTAGCCGCCCGCGTAGCCGACCGCGCCCATGGCGGCGGTGGCGGCGACGGGCTGGCCGTCGAGGCATGCCTCGATGTCGGCGCGCATCTCGTCGGCGGACTGGTAGCGGTAGTCCGGGTCCTTGACGAGGGCCTTCAGCACGATCGCGTCCATCTCGGGCGTGATCTCGGGGTCGTAGACGCTGGGCGGCTGCGGTTCTTCCCGTACGTGCTGGTAGGCGACGGCGACGGGGGAGTCGCCGACGAAGGGCGGCCTGACCGTGAGCAGTTCGTAGAGCAGGCAGCCGGTGGAGTACAGGTCGGAGCGTGCGTCGACCTGCTCGCCCTTGGCCTGCTCGGGAGAGAGGTACTGGGCGGTGCCGATGACGGCGGAGGTCTGGGTCATCGTCATGCCGGAGTCGCCCATGGCGCGGGCGATGCCGAAGTCCATGACCTTGACCTGGCCGGTGCGCGTCAGCATGACGTTGGCCGGTTTGATGTCGCGGTGGACGATGCCGGCGCGGTGGGAGTACTCCAGGGCCTGGAGGATGCCGACCGTCATCTCCAGCGTGCGCTCGGGCAGCAGTCTGCGCCCGGAGTGCAGCAGCTCACGGAGGGTCGAACCGTCGACGTGCTCCATCACGATGTACGGGAGCGAGACGCCGTCGAGATAGTCCTCGCCCGTGTCGTACACCGCGACGATCGCGGGGTGGTTGAGCGAGGCGGCCGACTGGGCCTCACGGCGGAACCGGGCCTGGAAGGACGGGTCGCGGGCGAGATCGGCCCGCAGCGTCTTCACAGCGACGGTGCGGCCGAGCCGGGTGTCGTGCGCGAGGTAGACCTCTGCCATGCCACCACGGCCGAGCACCGAGCCCAGCTCGTACCGGCCGCCGAGGCGACGCGGCTCTTCCATAACTGTTCCAGCCCTCTCCGTCAGTCCTGACCGCACCGGTGTGTGGTCCGGCGGTGTGCTGTTCGCGCATACGCTACCGGGCACGCCGTATCCGTTCCGCCCGTACCGGTCACCTGATATACGACCGGTATCGCATTGTGCGGTTATGGACGTGGGTCGTGACCGGCGTCACTTCTTGCTGTCGATGACGGCCTTCATCACGTCCCTGGCGATGGGAGCGGCGAGGCCGCCGCCGGAGATGTCGTCACGGCTGGCGTTGCTGTCCTCGACGACGACCGCGACGGCGACGGGTGACCCGGCGTCCGTCTTGGCGTATGAGATGAACCACGCGTAGGGGTTCTTGCTGTTGTTCTCGCCGTGCTGGGCGGTGCCTGTCTTGCCGCCGACCGTCACGTTCGGGATCTGCGCGTTGCCGCCGGTGCCGGTCTTGACGACCGTCTCCATCATGCTCTGGAGCATCTGTGCGTGCTCCTGGCTCATGGGCCGGCTCAGTTCCTCGGGCTCGGTCTTGCTGAGCACGTCGAGGTTGGGCGCTCCGAGCTGGTCGACCATGTAGGGCTTCATCAGCTTGCCGTCGTTGGCGACCGCCGCGGCGACCATGGCCATCTGGAGCGGGGTGGCGCGGGTGTCGAACTGGCCGATGGAGGACTGCGCGGTCTGCGACGGGTCGATGTCCTCGGGGAAGATCGAGGCGGAGGCGCGGACCGGGATGAACTGCTCCTCGTTGAAGCCGAACTTCTTCGCGGTCTCCAGCATCTTGTCCTTGCCGAGGTCCGAACCCATCTTGCCGAAGACGGTGTTGCAGGAGACGCGCAGCGCTTCGCGGAGTGTGGCGTTCTTGCAGGGGATGTTGCCCTCGTTCTGCAGCGGCGTGGTGGTGCCGGGCATGATCCAGGGAAGCGGTGACTCGGTCGGTGCGTCGATGTCGGTGACCTTGCCGTGCTCCAGGGCCGCGGCCGCGGTGACGACCTTGAAGGTGGAGCCGGGCGGATAGGTCTGGCGCAGTGCGCGGTTGAGCATCGGGTCGTCGGGGTTGTTCTTCTTGTCGAGCGCGACCCAGGCCTTGGTGTCCTTTTCGCTGTTGCCGGCGAAGGAGGCGGGGTCGTAGCTGGGAGTGGAGGCCAGCGCCAGGATCTTGCCGGTCTGCGGGTCGATGGCGGCGACGGCGCCCTTCTTGTCCCCGAGGCCCTCGAAGGCGGCCTTCTGGGCGGCGCCGCTGAGGGTGGTGACGACGTTGCCGCCGCGCTTGGCCTTGCCGGTGAACATCGCCATGGTGCGGTCGAAGAAGAGCCGGTCGTCGTTGCCGGTGAGGATGCCGTCCTCGATCTTCTCGATCTGGTTGGCGTCGAAGGCCTGAGAGGCGAAGCCGGTGACGGGTGCCCACATGGGGCCGTTGACGTAGGTGCGCTTGTAGACGAAGTCGGTGTCGTCCGTCTTGACGGAGCCGGTGATGGGCTTGCCGTCGACGATGATGTTGCCGCGCTCGTTGCTGTAGCGCTCGATGAGGACACGGCGGTTGTAGTCGTGCGAGTTCAGTTCGTCCGCGCGGACGTACTGGAGCCAGTTGTCCCGGATCAGCAGGGCGAGGACGAGCAGCCCGCAGAAGATCGCGATGCGTCGCAGCGGCTTGTTCACGGTCGGACCACCTGGGTCATCTCGGCGTCGGGTGACGGGGCTGGTGCCGGCGCGGGACGGCGCGCGGTGTCGCTGATACGGATGAGGATGCCGATCAGGGCCCAGTTGGCGAGTACGGAGGAGCCGCCGTACGCGACGAACGGCATGGTCATACCGGTGAGCGGGATGAGGCCCATGACGCCGCCGGCGACCACGAAGACCTGGATGGCGAAGGCGCCGGAGAGGCCGATGGCGAGGAGCTTGCCGAAGGGGTCGCGGGCGGCGAGGGCGGTGCGCACGCCGCGCTCCACGATCAGCCCGTAGATCAGCAGGAACGCCATGGTGCCGGCGAGGCCGAACTCCTCACCGACGGTGGTGAGGATGAAGTCGGCGTTGGCGGCGAAGCCGATGAGGTCGGAGTTGCCCTGGCCGAGTCCGGTGCCGAGGGTGCCGCCGGAGCCGAAGGACAGCAGCGCGTCGCCGATCTGCTGGCAGGCGCCGTCCGTCTCGTAACAGGCGAAGGGGTCGAGCCAGGCGTTGACGCGGGCCTGGACGTGCGATTCGAAGGAGGCGACGCCGACGGCTCCGCCGACCGACATCAGCAGGCCGAAGACGATCCAGCTCGTGCGTTCGGTGGCGACGTACAGCATGACCACGAAGAGGCCGAAGAAGAGCAGCGAGGTGCCGAGGTCGGTCTCGAAGACCAGGATGAGGATCGAGAGGCCCCAGATGGCGAGGATGGGACCCAGGTCGCGGCCGCGCGGCAGATAGAGGCCCATGAAGCGGCGGCTGGCGAGGGCCAGGGCGTCGCGTTTCACCATCAGATAGCCGGAGAAGAAGATCGCGATGACGATCTTGGCGAACTCACCGGGCTGGATGGTGAAGCCGCCGATGCTGATCCAGATCTTGGCGCCGTTCACGGCGGGGAAGAACATCGGCAGGATCAGCAGCACCAGACCGATGGCCATGGAGATGTAGGTGTAGCGCTGCAGGATGCGATGGTCTCTGAGGAGCATCAGTACGGCCGCGAAGAGCGCGATGCCCATCGCCGAGTACAGGAGCTGCTTGGGCGCGTCGGGGCTGTACGAGCCGAACAGCCGCTCGGCGCGCTGGACGAGCCGCGGTGACTGGTCGAGACGCCAGATCAGCACCAGTCCGAGGCCGTTGAGCAGGGTCGCCAGCGGCAGCAGCAGCGGGTCGGCGTACGGGGCGAATTTGCGCACCACGAGGTGGGCCACGCCGGCGAGCAGGCCGAGGCCGAGGCCGTAGCCGAGCATGCCCGTGGGCACTTCGCCGTCGAGGGCGAGTCCCACGTTCAGGTAGGCGAACACCGGGATGACGACGGCGAAGGCGAGCAGGCCGAGTTCGGTGTTGCGGCGGCTCGGTGCTTCGATCGCGCCGATGGTGGTCGTATTGGTGACAACGCTCATGGTGGTGAAAGGCCCCCTACGGCCGGCTTCTACTGCTTCCCGCAGTTCGAGGCCACTTTCTGCTCCTCTTCCGAGAGGCTGGGGCCCGGAGCGGGAGTCGTTGCTTTCGGCTTGGTGTCGGTGGTGCTGCCGGAGGGATCGGTGCCGGTCGTCGGTGAGCCGGCCTGTGCCTCGTCGGTGATCACGTCGGCTTCGCGGTCCGCCTGCCGGCGCTGCTCGTCCTTCTTGCAGGCCGATGCCTGGACGGCGAGTTCCTGGATCTTGTTCCGTCCGCTGCCCAGGTTGCCCTCGGCGATGGTGGCCTCGACCTGCTTGCGCTGGTACTGCGGAAGGTACTTGAGTTCGATCTCGGGGTGGTCGGTCTCGACCTTCGAGAGCGAGAGCCAGGCGAGGTCCTGGCTGATGCCCCGGTAGAGCGCGACGTGCTGTTCGTTGGCGCCGACGTAGTACTGGGTCTGGGTCCAGCGGTAGCCGCCGTACAGGCCGCCGCCGACGACGGCGAGAGCGAGCACGACGTAGAAGGATCTCTTGAGCCACCTGCCGCCCTGGCGGGGCTTGACGAAGTCCTCGTCGCTGTAGGCGCCGAAGCCGCCTTCTGGCGGCATGCCGTCGTAGCCCGCGTCACCGCTGCCGGGTGGGCCGAAGGCGCCGGCGGGCTGCTGCGGTACGGCGCGGCCGAGGCCGGCGGCGCGGCCCGCCGGGGTCTGCATCGCGGCGGCGTTCTCCGCGGTGTTCAGCGGGTGCTGGTTCTCGGCGACCGCGCCGACGACGACCGGGGTGTCGTTGAGCCGGCCGGCCAGGGTGTCGTTGGACTCGACGTCCAGGACGTCGGCCACGATGCAGGTGATGTTGTCGGGGCCGCCGCCGCGCAGCGCGAGCTGGATGAGCGCCTGCACGGTCTCCTGCGGGCCGTGGTAGCTGGCGAGGGTCTCTTCCATCGTCTGATGGGAGACGACGCCGGAGAGGCCGTCGGAACAGATCAGATAGCGGTCGCCGACGCGGACCTCACGGATGGAGAGGTCGGGCTCGACGTGGTCGCCGCTGCCCAGCGCGCGCATCAGCAGGGAGCGCTGCGGATGGGTGGTGGCTTCTTCCTCGGTGATCCGGCCCTCGTCGACCAGCCGCTGCACCCAGGTGTGGTCCTGGGTGATCTGGGTCAGTACGCCGTCGCGCAGCAGATAGGCGCGGGAGTCGCCGACATGGACGAGGCCGAGTCGCTGACCGGTCCACAGGAGAGCGGTGAGCGTGGTGCCCATGCCCTCCAGCTGGGGGTCTTCCTCGACCATGAGCCGTAGCTGGTCGTTGGCGCGCTGCACGGCGGTGCCGAGCGAGGTGAGGATGTCCGATCCCGGCACGTCGTCGTCGAGCTGGACGAGGGTGGAGATCACCTCGGAGGAGGCGACCTCGCCGGCGGCCTGGCCGCCCATGCCGTCGGCGATGGCGAGCAGCCGGGGCCCGGCGTAGCCGGAGTCCTCGTTCCCCTCCCGGATCATGCCTTTGTGCGATCCGGCGGCGAAGCGCAGAGACAGACTCATGCGCACCTCGCCCGTCGGCTCGCCCGTCGACTGTCGCGCCAGCCGGTCTCGAGCCACACTGCCCACCCTCCGGTCGGGAGCCTGCCGCGGTCCGCTGTCGGTACCGCCGCGGCTCGCTCGCTCCGCTCGCTCATTGTCGTACTACTTCCGCAGCTCGATGACGGTCTTGCCGATGCGAATCGGAGCGCCCAGCGGAATCGGTGTCGGGGTGGTGAGTCGGGTCCGGTCGAGATACGTGCCGTTGGTGGACCCGAGATCCTCGACGATCCACTGGCCGTCACGGTCCGGGTAGATCCTGGCATGCCTGCTGGACGCGTAGTCGTCGTCCAGCACGATCGTTGAGTCGTGTGCGCGGCCCAGCGTGATCGTCTGTCCCTGGAGCGCCACCGTGGTACCGGTGAGGGTGCCCTCGGAGACGACCAGCTTGGTCGGCGCGCCGCGGCGTTGCCGGGCGCCCTGCTGCTGGCGCTGCTGAGGCGGCGCCGGGGTCTGGCGGGCCTGCTGCGGGCGGGCGTCGCCGCTGCGGCGTGAGCCGCGCTGCGTGACGCGTGTTCCGAACAGGTCGCTGCGGATGACCTGGACGGCCACGATCACGAACAGCCACAGAACGGCCAGAAAACCTAGCCGCATGACCGTCAGGGTCAGCTCTGACATTGCCCCCGCTTCACCCTTCGGCTTGCCTGAAAACGATGGTGGTATTGCCCACGACGATCCGCGAGCCGTCGCGGAGCGTAGCGCGGGTGGTGTGCTGTCCGTCTACCACGATGCCGTTGGTGGAACCGAGGTCCTGAATGGTCGAGGGTGTTCCGCTGCGGATCTCACAGTGGCGGCGCGATACGCCGGGGTCGTCGATCCGTACGTCCGCGTCGGTGCTGCGGCCGAGCACCAGCGTCGCACGGGACATCTGGTGCCTGGTGCCGTTGATCTCGATCCAGCGCCGTACCTGGCCGTGCGTCGCGCCGGGACCGGGAGGCACGCGGCCCCCGGCGGGCGAGTGGCCGCCGCCGGGAGGCGGAGAGGCCGGCATGGGGGGCACCGCGGCGGGCGGGTAGCCGTAGCCACTGGGGGCGCCGCCTTGAGGAGCGGCGTGTGCGGAGGGGCCGCGCTCGGGAGCCGGTGCCTGTGACGTACTCGACGCCAGGGTGCGGCTGCGCACCCGGTAGAGACCGGTGTCGAGGTCCTCGGCCTTCTCCAGATGGACCTTGATCGGGCCCATGAAGGTGTAGCGCTGCTGCTTCGCGTAATCGCGGACCAGCCCGGACAGTTCGTCACCGAGCTGGCCGGAGTACGGGCTGAGGCGCTCGTAGTCGGGCGTGCTCAGCTCCACGATGAAGTCGTTGGGGACGACGGTCCGTTCGCGATTCCAGATCGTCGCGTTGTTGTCGCACTCGCGCTGGAGGGCACCCGCGATCTCGACGGGCTGGACCTCCGACTTGAACACCTTCGCGAAGGTGCCGTTGACCAAACCTTCGAGACGCTGTTCGAAACGCTTCATGACTCCCATGGGGCACCTCCTCCGTCGTTGGCGTCCTGGTACTGCTTACTGATCGTATCCACGCGTCGGGAAATCGGCTGGTTCCCCTTGTCTGGCCCGTCGATGAGTGTCACCTCTCACACGGATCGTAGAGGCGCACTCATGACAGTGTCCCGCACCCCGGGTCCACCGAGGAGGAGTGGGTGCGGCGGCTCTTCGTTCCCTGGTGTCCCTTCGGGTGGCCGAAAGAACGGATGTGAACCCACCCTTCTCACCGTGCTAATCTTCTCGATGTCGCCAGGAGCACACACCAGCAGGTGAGGCGCCGGACGACACACCCAATGCGCGGGTGGCGGAATAGGCAGACGCGCTGGATTCAGGTTCCAGTGCCCGAAAGGGCGTGGGGGTTCAACTCCCCCCTCGCGCACAGATGAAGCCCCGTAGGTCCACGGACCTGCGGGGCTTTTTGTTGCGACATTGTGTCCTGGTTGTGTCCTTACGTCCTTATGTCCGGAGCGTATCGGCCACTTTCGGAGCGTATCGGCGTGAACATGCCTCCCGCCGGGGCTCAGTCCGGTGGGAGGCATGTCTCATCGTTCACGCGATGCGGCCCGTGAGGTCCAACTGGCCCGCCGCGGGGCGGAAGTCAGGCCGCGAGGCGGGCGGCGAGAGTCTTGGCCTTCTGGGTCGCCTCTTCGCGCGCCTTCGCGCGGGACGCCTCGGCGAGCGGGATGAACTCGGCCATCTCCGGCTTCGAGTGGGCCAGGGTGAGCTCGGGGACGATGAAGTCGATCTCGGTGGCGCCGAACATGCCCGTCAGCACCTTCTCCAGGTAGTTCTGGACGAACTCGAACTCCTCGCGCGGAGTGCCGGGCGCGTAGGAGCCGCCGCGGCTGGCGACGATGGTGAAGGGAGTGTTGGCGAGCGTGCTGTCGGGGCCCGCGTTGTGGCCGACGATGATCACCTGGTCGAGCCAGGCCTTCAGGGTGGACGAGATCGTGAAGTTGTACATCGGCGCGCCGATCAGTACGGCGTCCGCCTCGGCCAGCTCGGCGGCGAGCTCGGCGCGCAGCGCGTTCTCCGCGCCGGCCACGACGGCCGTGACGTCCAGGTGGGGCAGCGGGGTGGCGGCGAGATCGCGGTAGACGACCTTGCCCTCCGGGTGCTGTTCCTGCCAGGAGCGGACGAACTCGGCGGTGATGTCGCGCGAGGCGGAGCCCTCGGGGAAGACGGCGGAGTCGATGTGCAGAAGCGTGGCCATGACGTTCTCCATGGGTGCGTGGGGGCCGCACCGAGGGTGGCGCGGGGACGGTGTTTCCGTTCGTACCTATAGATAACATAGTCGCTTACTTTTTTTCATCTCCTTCCTGGAAGCCGGTACTCTGTAGACATGGCTGACCACAGCGAGGAAGCGTGCAAGAGGGTCGACGTGAGCATCACGCGCGTCTTCGAGCTGCTCGGCAAGCGGTGGACCGGACCGATCATTTCCGTGCTCATGGAGCGGGCGGTCTACTTCGCGGAGCTGCGGCGGGCGATCCCGGGCATCAGCGAGCGCATGCTGTCGGACCGGCTGACCGAGCTCGGGACGGCGGGGCTGGTCGTGCGGGAGGTCGACGAGGGACCGCCACTGCGGGTCGCGTACCGGCTGACGGAGGCCGGGGCGGCGATGGAGCCGGCCCTGAAGGAACTGTCGCTGTGGGCCGAGTCCTATCTCCGGGAGAGTGCCGAGGAGGGCTGCTGACGCGGCTCCGCCCCGGTCGGCGTGGCTCTGCCTCCCGCTGAGCGGGCCGGGACCTCAGTTGTCCACAGGCCGTTGTCCACAGGGGAGGACGGCCGTCCCGGCCAGGGGTACCGTCGTGGACTGTTGATGTCGCGCGAGTACGGGGGAGGCCGCAGGCCATGGGTGAGGTCGAATCGGTGGAGCCCGGACGGCGGGCGGATTCCGGCGCCGGACGCGTTCCGGTGGTGCCGGGCTTCGCGTCGCCCACGGGCGAGGTTGTGCTCGGTCTGACGGGCGGGCGGGGCGTCGGAGGAATCTCTGTTGACGCGCGGACTCCCAAGGGGCTCGGAAAGGCGCTGCGGGCCCGGGTGCCGCGCTCCTCGCACGATTCGGTGGTGTTCGCCGCGGGACGGCCCGACGCCGTGCGGGCCGTCGAGGAGTCCAGCCGCGACCGGGTGCCCGAGCTGGTACCGCTCCGGGTCGGGCGGATGGCGGCGACTCCCTTCGCCTTCCTGCGCGGCGCCGCCGGACTGATGGCGTACGACCTGACGGGCACCCCGGTCACCGGCATCGGCACGCAGATCTGCGGTGACGCGCACGCCGGGAACTTCGGCCTGTACGGGGACGCGCGCGGCCGGCTCGTCATCGATCTGAACGACTTCGACGAGACCGTGGCCGGCCCCTGGGAGTGGGACGTCAAGCGGCTCGCCACCTCGCTGGTGCTGGCCGGCCGCGAGGCGGGCGCGGACGAGGACACCTGCCGCCGCGGTGCGCACGACGCGGTGGGCTCCTACCGGCGCACGATGCGGCTGCTGGCGAGGCTTCCCGCGCTCGACGCGTGGAACGCCATCGCGGACGAGGAGCTCGTCTCCCACGCGGACGCCCGTGATCTGGCCGGCACGCTGGAGCGGGTGTCGGAGAAGGCCCGCAGGAACACCAGCGCGCGGTTCGCGGCCAGGTCGACCGTGCTGGTGCCCGACGAGAGCGGGTCCGGCGGGCGGACCACGCCGCGGCGCTTCGTCGACTCGCCGCCCGTGCTGCGGCGGGTGCCGGACGAGGAGGCGGCAGCGGTGGCGGCGTCGCTGGAGGAGTATCTGGGCACCCTCTCCGAGGACCGGCTGCCGCTGCTCGCGCGGTACGCGATCCAGGATGTGGCCTTCCGCGTGGTCGGCACCGGCAGCGTCGGGACGCGTTCGTACGTGGTGCTGCTGACCGACCACCTGGGCGAGCCGCTGGTGCTCCAGGTGAAGGAGGCGCGGGCGTCCGCCCTGCTGCCTCATCTGCCGGCCGTCGGCTTCGAGGCTCCGTCGGCGGAGCACGAGGGACGCCGCGTGGTGGTCGGCCAGAAGCGGATGCAGGTGGTGAGCGACACCCTGCTGGGCTGGACGACCGCCGCGGGCAGGCCCTATCAGGTACGGCAGTTCAGAAACCGCAAGGGGAGCGTGGATCCGACGGCGCTGCCGGCCGACCAGATCGACGACTACGGACGGATGACCGGGGCGCTGCTGGCCAGGGCCCACGCGCACAGCGTGGACCCGCGCCTGGTCGCGGGGTACTGCGGCAAGAACGAGGAGCTGGACGAGGCGGTGGCGGCCTTCGCCGTGGCGTACGCGGACCGCACGGAGGCGGACCACGCCGAGCTGGTCTCAGCCGTCAGGAGCGGGCGGATAGCCGCCGAGCTCGGTGTGTGACGGCGCGGGTCGGGGCCGAGACCCCGGCGATCACCCGTACGCTGGACGGGTGACGCACGACGCCCCGGGGAGCCGACGATCCGTAATGACGACGAGCAGGACGTACGAGATGTGCCGGACGCGACGCGATTCACGGAGGCGGCAGGCGTGAGCGGCGGGGCGGGTTCGGCACACGGAGCGGCATCGGGCGCGGCGGACGCGCTGCGGCCCGAGGCGCGGCTGGAGAAGGCCGTGCGCGCCGCGGAGCAGGCTCTGATCGAGTTCGAGATCGCGCTGGAGACCTTCCGGATCGAGGTGGAGAACTTCTCCCGGCTGCACCACCAGCGGCTCGGTCCGATGTATGCCCGGCTGGACGAACTGGACGCGATGATCGCGGAGGCCCGGGCGGCCCGCAGCGGCGATCCCGAGGATGTGCGCAAGGCCCGCGAGGCGCGGGCGCTGGTGCAGCCGATGCCCGGCGTGGAGGAGCTGTTCCACGATTGGCTCGACTCCGAGGGTCTGTCGCCGGAGGCGGCGGCGATGCTGACCGATCAGCCCGTGCGCCCGCCCGGGCGGGTCCGGCCGAGCGACGAGGCCCGCAAGCTCTACCGCGATCTGGTGCGCAAGGCGCACCCGGATCTGGCGCAGGACGACACGGAGCGGGCACGGCGTGAGGAATTCATCACGCGTGTCAATGCCGCGTACGGCCGCGGGGACGAGCCGCTGCTGCTGGAGCTTGTCGACGAGTGGGCGGCGGGGCCCGCGCCGCGGACGCCTCGGCTGAGTGAGAGCGAGGAGCTCTATGCCCGGCTGGAGTGGCTGTCGCAACGCAAGGAGATGCTGACGCTGGTCGCCCAGGAGCTGGAGCAGAGCGCCATCGGAGCCATGCTCAGGATGGCGCCCGACGACCCCGACCGGCTGCTGGAGGAGATCGCCGAGCAGCTATTGGCGGAGGTCTCCGGGCGCGAGACGGAACTGTCCCGGCTCGTGCAGTAGGTTTTCCCGAGGCCATCGGTTTCCCACACCGTTTTCCCACACCGTCAAGACGAGAGAAGGCACGCCCATGAATTCCGCCCCGCTGCCCGCGGTCGATGTCGCGGCGGTCCCGTCCGACGGACTGGTGCTGGACGTCCGGGAGGACGACGAGTGGGCGGCCGGTCATGTCGAGGGCGCGCTCCATGTCCCGATGAGTGACTTCGTGGCCCGTTTCGGAGAGGTGACCGAGGCGGTGGCCGAGGGCCGCAAGGCCTATGTGATGTGCCGGGTCGGCGGCCGCTCCGCTCAGGTCACCCAGTATCTGGTGCAGCAGGGCATCGACGCGGTGAACGTGGACGGCGGCATGCTCGCCTGGGACGGCGCCGGGCGTCCGATGGTCTCCGACAACGGCAGCCCGGCGTTCGTCCTCTGAGACCCGGGTCGACAGGGCCCGGCCGGACAGGGCCCGGCCGGAACCGGCGCGGTTCAGCGGTCGAAGTCCAACTCCACTTCGGCGGTGGCCGGGTGGGACTGGCAGGCCAGCACATAGCCGGCTTCCGTCTCCTCCGGTTCCAGCGCGAAATTGCGGTCCATCCGGACTTCGCCGGAGACCAGGAACGCCCGGCACGTCCCGCACACCCCGCCCTTGCACGCGTACGGCGCGTCCGAGCGGCCGCGCAGCACGGTCTCCAGGAGTGAATCGCCTTCCAGGACCGGCCAGTTGCCGGAGCGGCCGTCGAGGGTCGCGGTGAGCGTGCTGCGGGCCGGGACCCGCGCCGAGGCCGGCGACAAGACCCCGGCGGCGCCGTCGTCGACATGGAAGATCTCCTGGTGGATACGGCTCCGGGCGACGCCAAGACCGCGCAGCGCGTGCTCGGCGCCCGTCACCAGACCCAGCGGACCGCAGAGGAACCATCCGTCGACCTCGGCCACCGGCAGCAGCGAGGGCAGCAGCTCGGTCAGCCGCTCCCGGTCCAGCCGTCCCGACGGCAGTCCTGCCTGCTGCTCCTCCCGGGAGACCACCGTGACCAGCTGAAAACGGTCCGGCCAGCGGTCCTTGAGGTCGGCGACCTCCTCCAGGAACATCGTCGACGCCACGGTGCGGTCGCTGCGAATCAGACAGAACCGGGCGCCGGGCTCGCGCTCCAGCAGGGTGGCCGCGATCGACAGCACCGGCGTGATGCCGCTGCCGCCGACGATCGCCGCGAAATGTCCGGCGCGCGGTTCGAGCACGAAGCGGCCCGTCGGCGCCATGACCTCGACCGTGTCACCGACGGCGAGCTCCTTGAAGGCGTATGTGGAGAACTCGCCGCTCTCGACCAGCCGGATGCCCACCCGCAGCACCGGATCGCTGGCGCCGGCGGGCGCGCAGATCGAGTACGTACGCCGGATCTCCTGGCCCTGGGCCGTGCGGCGCAGAGCGATGTGCTGACCGGGGATGTGCCGGAAGGTCTCGCGCAGTTCGGGCGGCACGTCGAAGGTGACGGCCACCGAGTCGTCCGTGAGCCGCTCGACCTCGCTGACCCGGAGCGGATGGAACATCTACAACTCCTTGAAGTGGTCGAACGGTTCGCCGCAGGACGTGCAGCGGCGCAGCGCCTTGCAGGCGGTGGAGGAGAACCTGCTCAGCAGCTCGGTGTCGGCCGAGCCGCAGTGCGGGCAGCGGATGGAGAGCGTCAGCGCCACCGGCCCGCCGGTGTGGTGCGGGCGGGGCGGGGCTATGCCGAACTCCGCGAGCTTGCGCCGTCCCTCGGCGCTGATGTCGTCCGTCGACCAGGCCGGAGAGAGGACCGTGACGACCGAGACCTCGGCGATGCCGTGCTCACGCAGCACGCGCTCTATGTCCGAGGACATCGCCTCGATCGCCGGACAGCCCGTATAGGTGGGCGTCAGCTCGACCCGGGCGCTGCCGGGGCCGGACATCCGGACGCCGCGCAGCACGCCCAGCTCCTCCAGTGTCAGCACCGGAAGCTCGGGATCGGGCACGGCACCGGCGAGGCGGCGCAGCTCGTTCTCCAGCGCCGTCGGCGGTGTGCCGGCGGCCGGCGCGGTCGTCGCTCCGCCGCCGGTCACCATGACGCCCCCGGGTGGCTGCGGTGCAGATGCTGCATCTCGGCGAGCATCCGTCCGAACGGCTCGGTGTGCAGGCCCTGCCGGCCGGCGCCCGCCGTCCAGGCTCCGGAGCGCGGCCCGTCCGGCAGTGGCAGTGTCGCCCGCTCCAGCACGGTGGTGATGGAATCGAGCCAACTGTCTTCCAGGGCCTGCCAGTCGACGTCCAGTCCTTCGACGGGCCGGAACATCTCGCCGGTGAACCGCCAGAGTGCTCCGCAGGCTCGCCGCATCCGGTCATGGCTCTCGGCCGTGCCGTCGCCGAGCCGCAGTGTCCAGTGCTCGGCGTGGTCCTGGTGGTACGAGACCTCCTTGACCGCCTTGGCCGCGAGTCCGGTGAATTCGCTGTCCCCGGCCGCCAACTGCCGGTACAGGAGGAGCTGGTAGGTGGAGAAGTAGAGCTGACGGGCGATGGTCCGCGCGAAGTCGCCGTTGGGCTGCTCGACCAGTTGGAGATTGCGGAAGGACCGCTCCTCACGCAGATAGGCCAGGTCGTCCTCGTCTCCGGCGAGGGACAGCAGGATCCGCGCCTGGCCCAGCAGATCCAGCGCGATATTGGCGAGAGCGACCTCTTCCTCCAGCACCGGGGCGTGGCCGGCCCACTCCCCCAGCCGGTGCGAGAGCACCAGCGCGTCGTCGCCCAGGGCCAGCGCGGCGGCCGAGAGGGTCACCGGTGCGTCGCTCACAGGTGTTTCACCCCCTCCGGGATTTCGTAGAAGGTCGGATGCCGGTACGGCTTGTCGGCGGCGGACGCGAAGAACGGGTCCTTCTCGTCGGGCGAGGAGGCCGTGACCGCCGAGGACGGCACGACCCAGATGGACACGCCTTCGCCGCGCCGGGTGTAGAGGTCACGGGCATTGCGGAGGGCCATCTCCGCGTCCGGTGCGTGCAGGCTGCCCGCGTGGGTGTGGGACAGCCCGCGGCGCGAGCGTACGAACACCTCCCACAGCGGCCAGTCGGTCGAGCCACTCATGCCGTCGCCTCCCTTCGTGTCCCGCCGGGTGTGGCCTCGGCGGCGCGCTTCGCCGCGTAGGCGGCCGCCGCTTCGCGGACCCAGGCGCCTTCTTCGTGCGCCCGGCGGCGCTGGGTGACGCGCTCCTCGTTGCAGGGGCCGTTGCCCTTCAGCACATTCCGGAACTCGTCCCAGTCGATGGCCCCGAAGTCATGCCGGCCGTGTTCCTCGTTCCACCGGAGATCCGGGTCGGGAAGGGTCAGTCCGAGGGCCTCGGCCTGTGGGACGCAGATGTCCACGAACCGCTGCCGCAGTTCGTCATTGGAATGCCGTTTGATCTTCCAGGCCATGGACTGCGCGGAGTGCGCCGATTCGTCGTCCGGCGGACCGAACATCATCAGGGACGGCCACCACCAGCGGTCCACGGCGTCCTGCGCCATCTCGTGCTGGGCGGGCGTCCCCTTGCTGAGAGCGAGCAGCAGCTCATAGCCCTGCCGCTGGTGGAAGGACTCCTCCTTGCAGATCCTGACCATCGCCCGTGCGTAGGGGCCGTACGAGCAGCGGCACAGCGGGACCTGGTTGGTGATCGCCGCGCCGTCCACCAGCCAGCCGATCGCGCCGACGTCGGCCCAGGTCAGCGTCGGGTAGTTGAAGATCGACGAATACTTCTGGCGGCCGGAGTGGAGCTTGTCGAGCAGCTCCTCGCGGCCGGTGCCCAGCGTTTCGGCCGCGCTGTAGAGATACAGGCCGTGTCCCGCTTCGTCCTGCACCTTGGCCATCAGGATCGCCTTGCGGCGCAGCGACGGCGCACGCGTGATC
This sequence comes from Streptomyces sp. AK02-01A, assembly GCF_033795305.1. Taxonomy (NCBI): domain Bacteria; kingdom Bacillati; phylum Actinomycetota; class Actinomycetes; order Kitasatosporales; family Streptomycetaceae; genus Streptomyces; species Streptomyces sp. AK02-01A. The sequence continues at coordinate 240,471 of NZ_JARBAE010000004.1, read as the reverse complement.
CAGTTCGCCTCCGGCTGCATGCCGATGATCTCGGAGTGGGCGTGCTGAGCCATCTGGCGGACCAGCGAGGCGCGGTACGCCTCCGGCATCCAGTCGCGCGGCTCGATGCGCTCGTCGGCGGCCACGGCGGCGTCGAACGCCGCCTCGAATGTCTCCGCCGTCGTTTCCATCGCCGTCTCCGCGGCTTTCCTCGCGGTCACTGCCGTCATCCGGACCCCCTACCGACCGATCGTTCGGTTCGTGAACTTCAATGGTGAGTCGGCGGCCCGTAGGGTGTCAACCCTGTGGATAACTGACTGCGGTACCGACGGGGATCGGGGCGGGATGGATTCGTACGACGACAAGGGTGTGAGGGCCGGGTCACCGCCCGGCGTCGGGATATCCGGCCTCTCCCTCCCCTATCAGATGGCCGCGGCGCTCGCGTTCGCGGTCATCGCCCTGCTGACCTGCGGCCATCTCGCCATGGTGTTTCTGCATGTCGCTCCGTCCAACACGCTGACCAAGCAGCACGGCGCGGCCGTCGACGAGTGGATCTATCCCGAGTTCGAGCAGAACTGGAAGCTCTTCGCGCCCAATCCTCTCCAGCAGAATGTCGCGGTCCAGGTGCGCGCCGAGGTCGAATCCTCCGACGGCGCACGGAAAACCACCGGCTGGATCGATCTCTCCGCCGAGGACGGCGCGGCGATCCGCGGCAATCTCCTGCCCAGCCATGTCGACCAGAACGAGCTGCGCCGCGGCTGGGACTTCTTCGTCGGCTCGCACGACACCGAGAACCGCCCCAATGGTCTGCGCGGCCGGCTCTCCGAGGGCTATGTCCGCCGCATAGTGCTGCTCCGTCTGGAGAACCACGACCTGGGCGGCCCGGTGGAACGCGTCCAGCTCAGGTCCGCCACCAGCGCCGTCCAGGCCCCGGTGTGGAGCAAGGAGAAGATCAGTACACGTCCCACGTACCGGGTCTTCCCCTGGTGGACGGTGAACGCCACGGATCTTGCCGGCGGCGTCCGGAACGGCCGTGCGGAGGCGGGCGAATGAGCGAGCAGCCGATCAAGTGGTCGGGTCCCGACCGGTGGGCTGCCCGGGCCCTTCAGCGCGTCACGTCCACGGCCCTCGGTCCGTACCAGAGCGCGGTCGTCCGGATCGGCTTCGCCGGGACCTGGCTGCTCTTCCTGCTGCGCGAGCTGCCGCACCGCCGTGAGCTGTACGGGCCGGAGTCGCCGTGGAGCTGGGAGATGGCCCGGCAACTGATCGCGAAGAACGGTGCGTTCACCGGACTGATGTGGTCGGACAGCATGGTGTGGTTCGAGATCGTGTTCGCCGTCGCCGTGCTGTCCAGCGCTCTGCTGATGCTCGGCTGGCGCACGCGCACCATGTCGGTGCTGTTCATGTTCGGTGTGCTGTCGCTCCAGAACCGCAGCATCTTCATGGGCGACGGCGGGGACAACATCATCCATCTGATGTCGGTCTATCTGGTGCTGACGCGCTGCGGGCAGGTCTGGTCACTGGACGCCAGGCGGGCCGCGCGGACCGCTGCGAAGGCCCGCGAAAGCGCCGGAGCCGAAGAGAGCGCGCCGGTGGAAGACGGCGCCGGACACGAGGACACGGCGGCGGATGCGCGCCCCGCCGTCGTGCGGGACCGGGTCGGTCCGGTGCTGTGGATGATCATGGGCGTCTTCCTCCTCATCGGCACGGTCACGGACCGCGTCCAGGTGGAGACCTGGCTGCTTGTCCTCTTCTGGGGGCTGCTGGCCGGACAGGCTCTGTGGTGGGCGGCGAACCGCTATGCGCCGGGAGGCGAGCCGCGTGCCCTGCTGGACGTCCTCGCCAACCTCGCCCACAATGCCGCATTCGTGGTGATCATGGCAGAGGTCTGTCTCGTGTACGCCACCGCCGGCTGGTACAAGATCCAGGGCTCGCGCTGGCAGGACGGCACCGCGCTGTACTACCCGCTCAAGCTTGAGTACTTCGCTCCCTGGCCGGATCTCTCCGGCCTTCTCGCGGCCAGCGGCGTCGTGGTGATGCTGGTGACCTACAGCACGGTCATCGTGCAGGTCGCCTTCCCGTTCACGCTGTTCAACCGGCGTGTCAAGAATGTCCTGCTGATCGCGATGATGCTGGAGCACGCGGGCATCGCCCTGCTGCTCGGGCTGCCGTTCTTCTCGCTCGCGATGATCGCCGCCGACGCGGTTTTCCTGCCGACGAACTTCCTGCGGTGGCTCGGCGGCGGTATCGAGGCCGGGTGGCGGCGGCTGTTCTCCCGGGCCGGGACGAAACTGTCCGAGCAGCGGTACGACAGTCCGGACCGGCCCCGCACGCTCGTCGGCTGAGCGGCGAACACCAGCACTCGTAGCGGGCCGGGGCCGGATCCGGCCCGCCACGAGGACGGCTTCGGTCCCGGCTCCCGGCGGCGCCGGACGGCTGGTTCGGCGGCGCCGCCCAAGCCGTAGTCTGAGCCGATGAGGGATGCCGATGAAGGACGCTGATGCCACGACGGCCGCGCGGCAGTGGCGCGAGGCCGCTCCCGGCGCCGTGGTGCTCGACGGCTTCCATGCGCTGAAACACGCGCTGCGCTTCGGTGCGGAGGTGCGGTTGGCCGTCACGAGCGACAAGGAATCCGTGCTGGCTCTCGCGGCAGAGCTCGCCGAAGATCTGACCGAAGTGCTCCGGGACTCCGTGGTCGAGGTGCCCGCGACGGTCTTGCGCGATCTGGTGACCAAGGTCCATCCGACTCAGATCGCCGCGCTGGCGGTCAGGCGCGACAGCCGGACGAATCTGGACGAGCTGACGAGGCTGCCCCGGCTCTCGCCGGTGGTGGTCCTGGACAACCCGCGCAACCTCGGGAACCTCGGCGCCGTGGTGCGGCTCGCCGCAGGGTTCGGCGCGACCGGCGTGGTCACCACCGGCGACATCGATCCCTGGCACCCGAACGCCGTCCGCGCCGGCGCCGGTCTCCACTTCGCCACGGCCGTCGAACGGCTGGCGCTCGACGACTTCCCGCCCGGGCCGCTGTACGCCCTGGATCCGGAGGGAGACGACATCAGGTCCGTGGACATCCCCGATGACGCCCTGCTCGCCTTCGGCTCCGAGCGGCACGGGCTCTCGATGGAGCTGCGGAGCCGGGCGACCACGCTCTTGGCACTTCCGATGCGGCCACAGGTGTCCAGCTACAACCTCGCCACCAGCGTGGCCATGACGCTGTTTCACTGGGGAGGGCCGGCCCCGAGCCCCGAACGGGCCGGGTGACGGGCCGCGAACCGGTGACGGGCAGGGTGTCCCGGCGCCGTCCGTCTTCCGACGAGCGGCGCCGGGCCGGGCCTCAGGCCTGGCGGCGGACCTCCACCACCCGGAAGCGGTTCGCCACGAACGCCGCGTCGCACAGCGCCGCGTTCGCCGCCGGATTGCCTCCCGAGCCATGGAAGTCGGAGAAGGCCGCGGTCTGGTTCACATAGACCCCGCCCGTGAGATTCAGCGAGAGCTGCGCGGACTCCTCCAGGCAGACATCCTCGATCGCGCGCTCCGTCTCCTGTGACGTCGTGTACGCGCCGACGGTCATCGCGCCCTTGTCGCGCACGGTGCGCCGCAGCAGCTCCAGCGCGTCCGCCGTGGAGTCCACCGCGACGGCGAACGAGACCGGCCCGAAGCACTCGGCGAGATACGCCACTTCGGCCTCGCCTTCCGGTCCGGCCTCCCAGGACTTCTCCCAGACCTTGCGGGCGCCGTCGGCCTTCACGATCGCGGGCGTACGGACCACGGCGTCCGGGAAGTCCGGATGGACGACCTCACGCGAGGCGAGCGCGAGATCCCCGAGCCCGGCCGCCGCCTCCAGACGGGCCTTCACATCCGGGTTGACCAGCGCGCCCAGCAGCGCGTTGGCGCGGGCGTCGTCGCCCAGCAGCCCGGCCACCGAGGCCGCGAGGTCGGCGACCACCTCGTCGTACGACTTCTCGCCGGCGTCCGTCGTGATGCCGTCCCTGGGAATCAGCAGGTTCTGCGGGGTCGTGCACATCTGGCCGCTGTACAGCGACAGCGAGAAGGCGAGGTTGGCGAGCATGCCCCGGTAGTCGTCGGTGGAGTCGATGAGGACCGTGTTGACGCCGGCCTTCTCCGTGTAGACCTGCGCCTGGCGGGCGTGGCTCTCCAGCCAGTCGCCGAACGCGGTGGACCCGGTGTAGTCGATGATCCGGATCTCGGGACGCACGGCCAGCGACTTGGCGATGCCCTCGCCGGGCCGCTCCACGGCCAGAGCCACCAGATTCGGGTCGAAACCGGCCTCGGCGAGCACCTCCCTGGCGGCCCGCACCGTCAGCGCGAGCGGCAGCACGGCGCGCGGATGCGGCTTGACCAGGACCGGATTGCCGGTGGCCAGCGAGGCGAACAGGCCCGGATAGCCGTTCCACGTCGGGAAGGTGTTGCAGCCGATCAGCAGCGCGATGCCGCGCGGGGCCGCGGTGAAGGACTTCCGCAGCTCCAGAGGGTCGCGCTTGCCCTGGGGCTTGGACCAGTCGGCGGCGGCGGGCGTCCGGGTCTGCTCCTGGTACGCGTACGCCACGGCCTCCAGACCGCGGTCCTGGGCATGCGGCCCGCCCGCCTGGAACGCCATCATGAAGGCCTGACCGCTGGTGTGCATCACCGCGTGCGCGAACTCGTGCGTACGGGCGCTGATCCGGGCCAGGATCTCCAGACAGACCAGGGCGCGCGCCTCCGGTCCCGCCTCGCGCCACGCGCCCATGCCCGCGCGCATGGCAGGCAGCAGGACGTCCGTGTCCGTGTGCGGATACTCGACTTCGAGCGCCGGGCCATAAGGCGAGATCTCGCCGCCCGTCCAGCCGTCGGTGCCGGGCTGGTCCAGCTCGAAGCGGGTCCCGCGCAGCGCCTGGAAGGCGGCGAGCCCGTCGGCCGGCGCGCTCTCGCCGTACGCCTTGGGGTGCTCGGGATGCGGCGACCAGTAGGCGCGGGTGCGGATCGCGTCGAGGGCCTGGTCGAGTGTGGGCCGGTGCTTCTCGGAGAGCTGCTGGGGGCTGAGCTGGGCGGCCATGACGGACCAACTCCTCGTCGAGCTGGGCGGAAAAGGGACATGAGCTGACTGAGCTGACAGACAGAGTTAGAGTAACCGAACGATCGGTCGGGACAACAGGGCACGGGAAACCTGTGCATAACTCACCTGTGGACAACTCATACGGGAGGATTGCGTCCATGACAGCAATCGAGCCCGGCCGCGTCGTCGCGGTCGTCGGCGCAGGCACGATGGGACAGGGCATAGCCCAGGTGGCGCTGGTGTCGGGCCATTTCGTCCGGCTCTACGACGCCGTGCCCGGCCGCGCGGAGCAGGCCGCCGCGGCGATCGTGGCCAGACTCGGCCGACTGGTCGATAAGGGCCGCCTGGACGCGGCTGCGCGCGACGCCGCCGAGGCGCGGCTGCGTCCGGCCGCCGCACTCGCCGAGCTGGCCGATGCCGCGCTTGTCGTCGAAGCCGTCCTGGAGCGGCTCTCCGTCAAGCGGGAACTGTTCGCCGCACTGCAGGAGATCGTCTCCGACGACTGTCTGCTCGCCACGAACACCTCCTCCCTCTCCGTCACGGCCGTCGCCGGCGCGCTGCGCGAGCCGGGCCGCTTCGTCGGCATGCACTTCTTCAATCCGCCGCCTCTGCTGCCGCTCGTGGAGGTCGTCAGCGGCTTCGCGACGGACGAGACGGCCGCCGAGCGCGCGTACGCGACGGCGCGGGCCTGGGGCAAGACACCGGTGCGCAGTGCCGACACCCCCGGGTTCATCGTCAACCGCGTCGCGCGTCCCTTCTACGCCGAGGCGCTGCGCGTGTACGAGGAGCGGGCCGCGGACCCGGCGACCATCGACGCGGTCCTGCGTGAGTGCGGCGGTTTCCGGATGGGGCCCTTCGAACTGACCGATCTGATCGGACAGGACGTCAACGAGGCTGTCACCCGGTCCGTCTGGGAGTCCTTCTTCCAGGACCCGAAGTTCACTCCGTCGCTCGCGCAGCGCAGGCTGGTGGAGTCCGGTCGGCTGGGCCGCAAGTCGGGACAGGGCTGGTTCGCGTACGGCGAGGGAGCCGCGGCGGCCGAACCGCACACCGCCGCGCCCGAAGCCGCACCTGTGTCCGTCGTCGTCCAGGGTGAGCTGTTCGCCGCGGCCGCGCTGCCGGATCTGATCGAGGAGGCGGGCATTGGTGTCGTGCGCAAGGACGACGCCGTCTCCGGTCATCCGGGCTGGATCGAGCTGTCCGACGGCACGCGGCTCTTCCTGGCGGACGGTTCCGCGGCCGACGACGCCGGAATGCCCGTGATCCACTTCGATCTCGCGCTGGACTACCGCGAGGCCACCAGGATCGCTCTCGCGCCCGCCGCCGGAGTCGACGCGGCGGCGCTGCGCGAGGCCGTCGGTCTCTTCCAGGCGCTGGGCAAGCGGGTCAGCGTGATCGGTGACATCCCGGGCATGATCGTGGCGCGTACGGTCGCCATGCTCGTCGATTTCGCGCTTGAAGCGGCCTCGCGCGAGGTGGCGACCGAGGAGGACATCGACACCGCGATGCGGCTCGGCGTCAACTACCCGCGCGGGCCCGTGGACTGGGGCGGAAAGCTCGGCGCGTGGTGGGTGGCGGGCACGCTCCAGGCCCTTCACGAGGAGTATCCGACGGGCCGCTACGCCTGCTCACAGGCGCTGCGCCGGCTGGCCGCCGCGCAGGAGGGCTACGCGTCATGACCACCGCCAGGCGTGACACCTATACGCCGGAGACCCTGCTGACCGTCGCCGTCCGTGTCTTCAACGAGCGCGGCTACGACGGCACTTCGATGGAGCATCTCTCCAAGGCCGCCGGGATCTCCAAGTCCTCGATATACCACCATGTCGTGGGCAAGGAGGAGCTGCTGCGCCGCGCGGTCAGCCGCGCCCTGGAGGGCCTCTTCGGGATCCTCGACGAGGAGGGAGCGGTACACGGACGGGCCATCGAGCGGGTCGAATTCGTGACCCGCCGCACGGTCGAGGTGCTGATGGCCGAACTGCCGTATGTGACGCTGCTGCTCAGGGTCAGGGGCAATACGCAGACCGAGCGCTGGGCGATGGAACGGCGCCGGGAGTTCGACCAGCGCGTCGCCGATCTGCTGAAGGCCGCGGCGGCGGACGGGGATCTGCGGGCCGACATGGACATCAGACTGGCGACGCGGCTGCTGTTCGGCATGGTCAACTCGCTGGTGGAGTGGTACCGCCCGCTGGGAGCCGGCGGCTACGACCGTGACCAGGTGGCGGAGGCGGTCGTACGGCTCGCGTTCGACGGACTGCGTACGGACGGTACGGACACCTCGGAGGCCGCCGCGGGGCCCGGAGAGCCGGCTGCCGGTACGCCGGTTCGAAAGGCATAGGGCCTGGTGCGGCCTGGGCCCTGTCTGACACATCCCGCCTGGCCTGCGACGCCTGGCACGCACGCTCACCGCGTTGTCGGAGTCATCCGAGTACGTCCAGTACACGGATGATCCTCCGCCTTGGGATCGCACGCACCAGACGTCGCGGGCCCCGCCCTCCGGGCGGACGGCGCTATGTGTCAGACACGTCCTAGAGCGGACCGGCCGCCGTTCCCGGGCCCGGGTCCGTCTCTTCGAACACCAGCAGCGTGCGGGTGGAGAGCACCTCGGGGATGGCCTGAAGTCTGGTCAGGACCAGCTCGCGCAGGGACCGGTTGTCCGCTGTGTGCACCAGCAGCAGTACGTCGAAGTCGCCGCTGACCAGCGCGATATGCGTGGCGCCCGGCAGCTCCTGGAGCTGCTCGCGCACGGTGCGCCAGGAGTTCTGGACGATCTTCAGAGTGATATAGGCGGACGCGCCTTGACCTGCGCGTTCATGGTTGATCCTGGCACTGAAGCCACGGATCACGCCGTCGTCGAGCAGCCGGTTGATCCGGGCGTACGCGTTGGCGCGCGAGACATGGACCCGATCGGCCACGGACCGTATCGAGGCACGGCCGTCCGCCTGGAGGATCCGGAGGATGTCCCGGTCGATGGCGTCCAGAGGACGCGGCGGCGGGCCCTGCTCCACGCCTCCGTTGCCTCCGCCGGCCCTGTCGCCTCCGTCGCCGTCGGCCATTTGTTCAGCTCCCATGTCTCCCCGCCTCCGTGCCATGGACGGCCTGCGTCCATCCCAGGCTGTGGAGAACCGTTTGTCCACAGGCTGGAGGTGCCTGTAGCCAAAATGCCTTCCCGACCGAACAATCGGTACGTGAGGCGTGCCACATCCAGGCACCCTGTCGCCCGCTCCCACGAGGAGGTGCACGCGTGAAGAAAAGCAGTACGTCGGTCCAGGAGCCGCCTGGCGCCGCCCACCGGTCCACCCCGCCCCCGGCGTGGCAGCCGCGTACCGATCCCGCACCGCTGCTCCCCGATTCCGAGCCGTATCGCGTGCTGGGTACGGCCGCCGCGGCCGGTGCCGATCCCGCGCTGCTGCTGCGGCTCTACGCGGAGCTGGTGCGCGGCCGCAGGTACAACACGCAGGCCACCGCGCTCACCAAGCAGGGCCGGCTGGCCGTCTATCCGTCCAGCACCGGCCAGGAGGCCTGCGAGGTCGCCGCCGCGCTGGTGCTCCGGGAGCAGGACTGGCTCTTTCCCAGCTACCGCGACACGCTCGCGGCCGTGTCGCGCGGGCTCGACCCCGTCCAGGCGCTGACGCTGCTGAGAGGCGACTGGCACACCGGCTACGACCCGTACGAGCACCGCATCGCGCCGCTGTCCACGCCGCTCGCGACCCAGTTGCCGCATGCCGTGGGCCTGGCGCACGCCGCCCGGCTCAAGGGCGACGACGTGGTCGCGCTCGCCCTGGTGGGCGACGGCGGCACCAGCGAGGGTGATTTCCACGAGGCGCTGAACTTCGCCGCCGTATGGCGGGCTCCGGTCGTCTTCCTCGTGCAGAACAACGGCTTCGCGATCTCGGTGCCGCTCGCCAAGCAGAGCGCCGCGCCTTCGCTCGCCCACAAGGCCGTCGGATACGGGATGCCGGGCCGGCTGGTCGACGGGAATGACGCGGTGGCGGTGCACACGGTGCTGAGCGAGGCCATGGACCGGGCCAGGCGTGGCGAGGGACCGACGCTGGTCGAGGCCGTGACCTACCGCATCGACGCCCATACGAACGCGGACGACGCGACGCGCTACCGCGGTGACGCCGAGGTCGAGGCCTGGCGTGCGCACGACCCGGTCCGGCTGCTGGAGCGGGAGCTGACGGAGCGTGGGGTGCTGGACGAGGACGGCGTCAAGGACGCGGCCGCGGCCGCCGAGACGATGGCCGCGCGGCTGCGTGAGCGGATGAACGCCGAGCCGGTGCTCGACCCGATGGATCTCTTCGCGCATGTCTACGCGGAACCGACCCCGCAGTTGCGCGAGCAGGCGGCGCAGCTCGCGGCCGAGCTGGACGCGTCGGCCGGGGAAGCGCCGGGTGGGCCACGATGACCACGGTCGCGGTGAAGCCCGCCACCATGGCGCAGGCGCTCCGGCGCGCGCTGCGCGACGCGATGGCTGAGGATCCGTCCGTCCATGTCCTCGGTGAGGACGTCGGCACGCTCGGCGGGGTCTTCCGGATCACCGACGGGCTGGCCGCGGAGTTCGGCGACGACCGGTGCACGGACACGCCGCTCGCCGAGGCCGGCATTCTCGGTGCGGCCGTCGGGATGGCGATGTACGGGCTGCGGCCCGTCGTGGAGATGCAGTTCGACGCCTTCGCCTATCCGTCGTTCGAGCAGCTCGTCAGCCATGTGGCGAAGATGCGCAACCGCACGCGCGGTGCGATGCCGCTGCCGATCACCGTGCGGGTGCCGTACGGCGGCGGGATCGGCGGGGTCGAGCACCACAGTGATTCCTCCGAGGCGTACTACATGGCGACTCCCGGTCTCCATGTGGTCACACCGGCGACGGTGGACGACGCGTACGGCCTGCTGCGGGCCTCGATCGCCTCGGACGATCCGGTGATCTTCCTGGAGCCGAAGCGGCTCTACTGGTCGAAGGCGCAGTGGTCGCCGGACGCGCCGGCCGCGGTGGAGCCGGTCGGACGCGCTGTCGTACGGCGCCGGGGCAGCAGCGCGACGCTCATCACCTACGGCCCTTCCGTGCCGGTCTGTCTGGAGGCGGCGGAGGCGGCCCGCGCCGAGGGCTGGGATCTGGAGGTCGTCGATCTGCGCTCGCTGGTGCCGTTCGACGACGAGACGGTCGCGGCCTCCGTACGGCGTACGGGACGGGCGGTCGTCGTCCATGAGTCCACCGGCTTCGGCGGTCCCGGCGGCGAGATCGCGGCCCGGGTCACCGAGCGCTGCTTCCACCATCTGGAGGCGCCGGTGCTGCGGGTGGCGGGATTCGATGTCCCGTATCCGCCACCGATGCTGGAGAGGCACCATCTTCCGGGAGTGGACCGGGTGCTGGACGCGGTCGCACGGCTTCAGTGGGAGACGGAGAGCTGATGGCCCAGGTGCTCGAATTCAGGCTGCCGGACCTCGGAGAAGGACTGACCGAGGCGGAGATCGTCCGCTGGCTGGTGTCGGTGGGAGATGTCGTCGCCATCGATCAGCCGGTTGTCGAGGTCGAGACGGCCAAGGCGATGGTGGAGGTCCCCTGTCCGTACGGCGGCGTGGTGACGGCGCGGTACGGCGAGGAGGGTACGGAGCTGCCGGTCGGAGCGCCGCTGCTGACCGTGGCGGTGGGCGCCGCGGCCGGGAGCGGCGAGGAGCCCGGGAGCGCGCCGGGCCTGTCGCCGACCGCCGCTCCTGACACGGCCTCCGCCTCCGACGAGTCGTCGGGCAATGTGCTGGTCGGCTACGGCACGGCCGCTCCGGCGGCGCGCAGGCGCCGGGTCCGGCGGGGATCGCCCACTGATTCCGCCGCACGCGCCGGCTCTCTCGCCGTTTCCGGCGGTCCGGCGGTGAACGGCACGACCGGGCCGGTCCCGGTCGTCTCGCCGCTGGTGCGCAGGCTGGCCCGGGAGCACGGTCTCGACCTGCGGGAGCTGACGGGCTCGGGCCGGGACGGACTGATCCTGCGGAGCGATGTCGAGCAGGCGATCCGGCGGAGCGCGACGCGGACACCGGCGCCCGCCGCCGCGGCGCCCACGCCCGCTCCGGCGGTCTTGTCCGCTGCTCCGGCGGTCTCGGCTGCTCCGGCGGTCTCGTCCGCGCAGGCCGGTGCCGTCCGGGTGCCGCTGCGCGGCGTGCGCGGCGCGGTCGCGGACAAGCTCTCCCGCAGCCGGCGCGAGATCCCGGACGCGACCTGCTGGGTCGACGCGGACGCGACGGAGCTCATGGCGGCCCGTGCGGCGATGAACGCCGCCGGCGGTCCGAAGATCTCGCTCCTCGCTCTGCTCGCCCGGATCTGTACGGCGGCTCTGGCCCGCCATCCGGAGCTGAACTCCACGGTGGACCTGGCCGCCCGGGAGATCGTGCGGCTGCCGCAGGTGCATCTGGGCTTCGCCGCGCAGACCGACCGCGGGCTGGTCGTGCCCGTCGTACGGGACGCGCAGGCGCGCTCGGCGGAGTCGCTGAGCGCGGAGTTCGCGCGGCTCACCGAAGCGGGCCGGTCCGGCACGCTGACACCGGGCGATCTGACCGGCGGGACATTCACGCTGAACAATTACGGCGTGTTCGGCGTGGACGGCTCGACGCCGATCATCAACCATCCCGAGGCGGCGATGCTCGGAGTCGGCCGGATCGTGCCCAAGCCCTGGGTCCACCAGGGTGAGCTGGCTGTCCGCCAGGTCGTCCAGCTCTCGCTCACCTTCGACCACCGGGTCTGTGACGGCGGTACGGCGGGAGGCTTTCTGCGCTACGTGGCGGACTGCGTCGAACAGCCGGCGGTGCTGCTGCGCGCGCTGTAGCGGGATCCGGTCCGCGAGGAACGGCCGGGAGCACGGTCCGGGACCGAAGCCGACTGAGCACGGACGCTTCGAACGGGCGATCGCGGACCATACTTCAGCCATGACCGCGTATGACGCCATCGTGCTCGCCGGAGGTGCCGCCAAGCGGCTCGGCGGCGCCGACAAGCCTGGGCTGAGCGTCGGAGGCCGGGCGCTGCTCGACCGGGTGCTGGCCGCCTGTGAGGAGGCCGCCAGCACGGTCGTGGTGGGCGGCAGACGGCCCACGGTCCGGCCGGTGCGCTGGACGCGTGAGGAGCCGCCCGGCGGCGGACCGCTGGCCGCGCTCGACGCGGGAGTACGGTGCGTCGACGCCGGTACCGTGCTCGTGCTCTCGGCGGACCTCCCGTTCCTCGGAAAGCCGACGGTGCGCCGGCTGATCGAGACGCTCACCGCCAGTGGCCGGGAGGCGGCTCTGCTCACCGACGAGGACGGCCGCGACCAGCCGCTGGTCGCCGCCTACCGCGCCGAGCCGTTGCGCCGCGAACTCGCGCTGCTGGCAACCGAGTACGGCACGCTCGCCGGTCTGCCGCTGCGTCTGCTGTCACACGAACTTGACCTCGCCCGGGTCGATGCCGATCCCTTCGCCTCCTTCGACTGCGACACCTGGGAAGACATCTCCACAGCCCGGGCCCGGATCAGAGAGCATGGGACCGTGCTGGATGAATGGATCACCGCAGTCAAGGACGAACTCGGCATCGAGCTGGATGTCGACACCCATGTCCTCCTCGACCTCGCCCGCGACGCCGCTCATGGCGTCGCCCGGCCCGCCGCGCCGCTGACGACCTTCCTGGTCGGTTACGCCGCGGCGAAGGCCGGAGGCGGACCGGAGGCCGTCGCCGAAGCGTCCCGCAAGGCGGCGGCGCTCGCCGTGCGCTGGGCGGACGAGGCGGAGGACACCGGCGGGACCGGGTCCAAGGGAGCCGACGCCGGATGACGGCCCAGGACGGCGAGGACGAAGGGATCGAGGACGCACTGGCCCTGGTCAGCAGGGAGCCGGCCGCGCCGCGTGACCCGGGCCGGGCGTGGAGCGCCGGCCGGGCGCGGGAGTCCGGCCGCTCGTCCGACGGTCCCACGGGACACGGCGCCTCCTGGGACCGTGAGCCGGGCCAGGACCGTGACGTGGGCCGCGGTCATGGTTCCGGCCGCGGCCATGGCGCGGGTCAGGACCACGGCGGCGGCTTCGCCGGAGTGGGCGGGCGCCGGCCGGAGCCATGGGCGGTGGCCCGCGCGCTCGCGGCACGTTCGGGACGGTCGGCGCCGGCCGCCGTGGCCCGTCGGCTGCCTCTCGATCAGGCCGTGGGCCTGGCACTCGCCGAGCCGCTGACCGCGCTCACCGATCTGCCGTCCTTCGACACCTCCGCCATGGACGGCTGGGCGGTCTCGGGACCGGGACCCTGGTCCGTGCGGCGTCCCGGCGGTGCGCCGGCGGATGCCACCGACAACAGCGGCATTCTCGCCGGTCACGACGCGGTGGCGGCGCTGCCGGACGGAGCCGCCGTACGGATCGCCACCGGCGCCCGTGTCCCGCCCGACACCTCCGCGGTGATCCGCAGCGAGCACGCCCGTACGGACAGCGGCGGTCATCTCCATGCCGAGCGCGAGGTGATTCCCGGGCAGGACATCAGACCGCGCGGCCAGGAGTGCCGCTCCGGCGACCGGCTTCTGCCCGCCGGTTCCGTGGTGACACCCGCCGTACTGGGCCTCGCGGCGGCGGCCGGTTACGACGAGCTGCTCACCGTCCCGCGCCCACGTGTCGAGGTGCTTGTTCTCGGCGACGAGCTGCTGGCGGCGGGACTTCCTCATGACGGGCTGATCCGCGACGCCCTGGGCCCGATGCTGGCGCCCTGGCTCCGCGCTCTGGGCGCCGAGGTCATCGCCACCCGGCGGATCGGCGACGATGCCGACGCGCTGCACCGCGCGGTCACCACATCCACGGCCGATCTTGTCATCACCACCGGCGGCACCGCCGCCGGTCCGGTCGACCATGTCCATCCGGTCCTCCGGAAGGCGGGCGCCGAACTGCTCGTGGACGGAGTCGCCGTCCGCCCCGGTCATCCCATGCTGCTGGCCCGGCTGGTATCGGGAAAGCATCTGGTGGGGCTGCCCGGCAACCCGCTCGCCGCGGTCTCCGGACTGCTGACGCTGGCCGAGCCGGTGCTTCACGCGCTGGCGGGCCGGGCGCCCGGGACCCCGTACCGCGCACTCCTGCGGGACGCGGTGCAGGGACATCCACAGGACACCCGGCTGGTGCCGTTCGTCCACCGTGACGAGGGGCTCGTGCCGTTGCGCTTCAATGGCCCTGCCATGCTGCGGGGTATCGCCGGAGCCGACGGTCTCGCGGTCGTGCCGCCGGGCGGCGGACGGCCCGGCGAGGAGCTGGAAGTTCTCGACCTGCCGTGGGCGGCCTCGGCGGAAGGCGGATGTTTCACGTGAAACTTCCCGGTCATGACGCGATGGCCAGGCATGCGGACGAGTATCTGGTCACCGCCCGGGTGAACCTTCCGCATCGGAGGGTCGAACGGCCCCTGCGGCAGGTCAGCAAACGTCTGCTGATGGCCCTGTTCGTGCTGGCCATGACGGTGTTCATCGTCTTCGTCGACAGCGAGGGCTACCACGACAACTCGGACAACGCTGTCGATTTGCTCGATTCTGTCTACTACGCGACCGTGACGCTCTCCACGACGGGTTACGGCGATATCGTCCCGTACAGCGACAGCGCACGGCTCGCCAATGTGCTGCTCGTGACCCCGCTGCGGGTGCTCTTCCTCATCATCCTGGTCGGTACCACTCTTGAGGTCCTCACGGAGCGCACCCGGGAGGAGTGGCGGCTGAACCGCTGGAGGTCCAACTTGCGCGACCACACCGTCATCGTCGGCTATGGCACCAAGGGACGGTCGGCGATGCAGACCCTCTGCGCCACAGGCATCAAGAAGGAACAGATCGTCATTGTCGATCCGTCCAGCAAGGTGATCGAAGCGGCCAACGCGGAAGGGTTCGTGGGCGTCGTCGGCGATGCCACCCGCAGCGATGTGCTGTTGCGGGCCGAGCTTCAGCGGGCCCGGCAGATAGTCATCGCCACTCAGCGCGACGACACAGCGGTGCTGGTAGCGCTGACCGCACGGCAGTTGAACCGCCGAGCGAAGATCGTCGCCGCCGTGCGCGAGGAGGAGAACGCACCGCTGCTGCGCCAGTCCGGAGCCGACGCGGTCATCACCAGCGCCAGCGCGGCCGGCCGGCTGCTCGGTCTCTCGGTGCTCAGTCCCAGGGCGGGCGCCGTGATGGAGGATCTGATCCAGCAGGGCAGCGGTCTCGACCTCATAGAGCGCCCGGTGGTCAAGGCGGAGGTGGGACGGAGCGTGCGCGAGACGGACGACCTGGTGGTGTGCGTGCTGCGTGGACACCGCCTGATCGGTTACGACGACCCGACCGCGAGCCCGCTGCAACTGACCGACCGTCTGATCGCCATCGTCCGGGCCCAGAGCGACCCGGCGCCGGTCCACTCGGAATGAGCGGCGGACCACCGGCAACAGGCCGGACGGACGCCGCCGTTGAACCCGCCTCGGAGGTCGCCGGGGAGTAGCCTCGCGGCCATGCATGCGATCACGATTCCGGAACCTGGTGGCCCCGAGGCGCTTGTCTGGGCCGAGGTGCCCGATCCCGTACCCGGCGATGGCGAAGTGCTCGTCGAGGTCGTGGCGAGCGCCGTCAACCGCGCCGATCTGCTGCAACGCCAGGGCTTCTACGATCCGCCGCCCGGCGCCTCCCTGTATCCCGGCCTGGAGTGTTCGGGCAGGATCGCCGAGCTGGGCCCCGGTGTCTCCGGCTGGGCCGTCGGCGACGAGGTGTGTGCGCTGCTGGCCGGTGGCGGATACGCCGAGAAGGTCGCCGTACCGGTGGGGCAACTGCTCCCGGTGCCGGAGGGAGTGGATCTGGCCGAGGCCGCGGCCCTTCCCGAGGTGGCTTGCACGGTCTGGTCGAACGTCTTCATGATCGCCGGTCTGCGGCGGGACGAGACGCTGCTGGTGCACGGCGGAGCGAGCGGTATCGGAACGCTGGCGATCCAGCTCGCCAAGGCGATCGGCGCGCGGGTCGCGGTCACCGCCGGCGGCGCCGACAAGCTGGCGCGCTGCGCCGAGCTGGGTGCGGACATCCTGATCAACTATCGCGAGCAGGACTTTGTCCCGGAGATCCGCGAGGCCACGGACGGCGCCGGTGCCGATGTCATTCTCGACATCGTCGGCGCGAAGTATCTGGAACGGAATGTGAAGGCCCTGGCCGTGAACGGCCGGCTGGCCGTCATCGGTATGCAGGGCGGGATGAAGGCCGAACTCAACCTGGGCGAGCTGCTGCGCAAGCGCGGCACCATCACCGCCACCTCACTGCGCGCCCGTCCGCTGCGCGAGAAGGCCGAGATCGTCGCGGGTGTACGCGAGAACGTCTGGCCGCTTGTCGCCAGTGGCCGGGTCCGTCCGATCGTGGACCAGAGGCTGCCGCTGTCGGAGGCGGCCGAGGCGCACCGTGCGCTGGAGGCAGGCGCTCATGTGGGCAAGATCCTGCTGCTCACGCCCGCCGCTGTCTGAGCCGTGCGTCGGGTCGTCCCTGGCCCGGTACACCGCGCGGTGTACCGGGCCAGGGACCGAACCGTCCAGGGACACAACGTCCGTTGAACCGCGCGCCGCGCGCCGATGGGCCGATGGCCCGCGATCCGGTGGTCTACAGATACGGGCCGGAGCGGATCGCCCCGTGTCCCTGCTCGCCGTCGTCCTCCTGGATCGAGCCCGGCGGAAGCGCCCGGCGCATCTGTTCCAACTGGGCCCTGGCCGCCATCTGCTGAGCGAACAGCGCCGTCTGGATTCCGTGGAAGAGGCCCTCCAGCCATCCCACCAACTGTGCCTGTGCGATCCGCAGCTCCGCCTCGGAGGGAATGGCCTCGTCGGTGAAAGGAAGCGACAGCCGTTCCAGTTCCTCGACCAGCTCAGGAGCGAGCCCGTCCTCCAGCTCCTTCACCGAACCGGCGTGAATCTCCTTGAGCCGCACCCGGCTCGCCTCGTCCAGAGGAGCCGCACGCACCTCCTCCAGAAGCTGCTTGATCATGCTGCCGATGCGCATGACCTTCGCCGGCTGTTCGACCATCTCCGTCACCGGGACCTCGCGTGCCTGGTTGTCGGCTCCACCGCCGCCGAGCGACATCCCGTCCTGTCCCACCACAAGGACATGAGGGCTCTCCTGCGACCGTTCGTTCCTCGGCATCTCCATGCGCCCATTGTCGCGCACATGTGCGCCATCAGACGGTGTGCCCCCGTACGAGGATGATCCACCGTCGTACGGAGGCACATCTCGCCGTGCGAGGCGAGCCTGGCGGGACGTTCGCGATCCGTCCTACGCGGCCGCCCGCCGGCCCAGCGTCCGGTGCGAGCGGGTGACCAGGGCCGCCAGGACCGCCGCGCCCAGCGGGACCGCGATCAGCAGGACCGCCAGCGTCTCCCACGGGATGACGACGGGCACATACGGCGCGGTGGCGTCGCTCAGCCCTTCCTTGAGCGTCCGCTGGTATCCGGCCAGCCCTTCACGGCGCTGGGTCAGCCGCAGCCCGACCGCCGGCAGCACACCGGCGGCCGAGCCCAGCAGCACACCCATCACGGCCACCACCGCGCACTGGAATCCGCTGAGCGTCCTGCGTACCCGCTCCGGTGCGCCGACCGCGGCGAGCGTCTTGAGATCGGACTCCGCGTCGGCCTGGGCGAGACCGGTGGCGATGCCCGCCGCGCCGATGGTGATCAGTCCGGCGAAGACGGTCAGCGCCAGCAGTGTGATGTCGCTCTCGCTGACATAGCCCCGCTCGATATGCAGGGTGGCCTCGGTACCGGTCTTGTCGATCTCGCTGTTCAGCTTCTGTTCCTGCGCGCTGTCCGGCATGGCGCTGGTCGTGTAGTACGCGCCGAGCGGGACGGTGCCGATGCCCGCCGACTTGGCCGCGGCCGGCGTCAGGAGCATCGAGAGGCCGTACGCGTTCTGTCCGTCCGGGATCTGGTGGGCCGGGAAGGACTTGACCACACCCGGGGCGTCCTGGCCCCGCCCGGCGGCGGCGTCCGCCTTGTCGGTGTCGGTGATCAGGCGGATGCCGACCTTCCCGCCGGTGTCGAGATTGCGCTTGTCGAAGGAGACGGCCTCGCCGTCCGCCAGCGCCTTCTCCGCTGCGGAGTCATTGATCCCGAGGACCTTCAGCACATTGGCGTCACCGATCAGGACTCCGCCGTCGACATTGCTGTAGACGCCCGATTCCTCGCAGCGCCAGTCCTTGATGAGCTTGCGGCGCTCGGCGGCGCTGAACTTCGTCGCCGGGTCGACGGCGCCGGTCTCCCACAGCGGGCAGCGATTGGGCTTCGGGACGACCACTTCGTAGCGTCCGCAGCCGTCCTCGCCGCCGTAGACCGGGCAGCTCGGCCTGCCCACGGAGATCCGGTCCACATGGGCCCGGATGTCCACGGGCAGGGTCTTCTGGACCGCCGAGCGTACGGTCGGCACATCCCGGCCGCCGTCTTCGGCGATCATGACGTAGACAGCGCCGCGCGGAAGCTGCGGCTCGTACGCGGCCATGTTCTGGGCGTCGCTGCTCGCCGCGTAGGTGGACACCGCCACCGTGCCGGCGACCGCGGCCAGCACCGCGGCCACGGCCGGGGCCGTGCGCCCTCGGTTGCGTACGGCGTCACGCAGCGCGAGCCGCGGAGAGAGCGGCAGCCAGCGGCCGACGCGGCCGAACAGGCCCACCAGGGCCGGAGTCAGCGCGACCACGCCCAGCTCCGCGATGGCGCTGCCGCCCGCGACAATGGCGAACTGTTCGCTCACCGCCGATCCGTACAGCGCGATCGCCGCGCCGAGCACAAACGCGATCAGGCCCAGTACGGGCAGGACCCTGCTGCTCCGGCGCACGCCGCGACGGCCGGTCAGCGAGGCCAGCACGGTCTGCCGGGAGGCGGTGACGGCCGGGACGATCGCGGCCAGCAGACCGGTGATCACGGCGAGCAGCGCGATGCCGAGCAGTTCGGCCGGCCGGAGGCCGAAGCCGCCGAACCGCTTGCCCATGTACTCCTCAAGGACGGGCCGCAGGACGTAGGTGAGGGCGATGCCCAGGGCCGTGCCGGTCACGGCCGCCGCGACACCGATCACCAGACCGCCGGCGAGGACGATGGCCCGGATATGGCGCCGGTCGCCGCCATTGGCGCCGACCAGGCCGAGCTGACGGCGCGAGCGCCGGGCGCCGACGGCGAAGGCGGGGCCGGCCAGCAGACAGATCTCCAGCATGGCGAGGCCCACGATGGTGGCGGCCACGGCGAGCTCGGTGGCGGAGGAGGCCGCGTTTCGATCGCCCCAGCCTTCCTGCTGGTACAGCGGGACGTCCGAGTCGGCCGGTGGGGCCAGGGCGACGGCACGGGAGTCCACCGTGATGCCATGGGTGTTGACCTGCTGCACCATGTTCCACGTGAAACCACCCGGCACGTTCACCAGCAGGGTGGTGCGCTGGTCCGTGCCGGGCAGCCCGTCCGCCTCCAGCGCCTTGTCGAGCGGATCCAGCATCGCTCCGGGCAGCGCGGTGACCTGATCGGTCTTGAGGACATCGGGCAGTTCGTACGCGCCCACGATCCGGTAGTCGGCGTCAAGGCCGCGGGCGGTGAGCTTCGACCCCACCCGCAGCCCGCTGGTCTCCAGGAAGTGGGTGGTCGCGGCGACCTCACCGGCCTTCTCGGGGAAGCGGCCGCTGTCCAGGCGCATGATGCCCCGGGCCATCGGGTCGGCGGCCTTCAGCTCACGGATCTCGGTCGGAAGCAGACCGTGTGTGGTGCGGAGCTTCGCGGAGCCGAGCGTGTCCTCCAGGACGGTGCCGCCCGGCGGGACGGCCTTCTTGAAATCGGCGGCACCCTCGGGCCAGGGATTTTCGTCGAAGTCGCCGACCGGCGAATAGCTCTGGCCGTCCGGGCTCTGGAGGAGTGGCGCACCGCCGAGGGACGGATCGGTGAACCGGGCGTCGGCCCGTCCGAGGCTCCGGCTGAGGCTCTCCTCGGTGGAGAGCTCCGCGCTGCGCAGCGTCAGATCCGCGGCGCTCACACCGAGGATGGGAAGCGCGATCATGGCGAGAACGAGGAAACTGCGTCCCTTGAAACGCCAGGCGTCACGGCGGGCTATCCGCACCGCGGCACGCCAGGAGTGGAACCAGGTCTTCACAGCTCGGCCGCCTGGCCGGAGAGCAGCGAGTCCGCCTTGCTGCGGACGGTCTGGTCGACGACCGCGCCGTCACGCAGGAAGACCACCCGGTCCGCCCAGGCCGCGAAGCGCGGCTCATGAGTGACCAGGACACCGGCGGCGCCCGCGTCGCAGCGGGTGCGCAGCAGCGCGAGCACGCTTTCACCGGTCTCGGAGTCCAGAGCGCCGGTCGGCTCGTCCGCGAGCACCAGACGCCGGTCGCCGATGAGCGCGCGGGCTATCGCCACCCGCTGCTGCTGGCCGCCGGACATCTCGTCCGGGAAACGGTCGGCGAGCTGGTCGAGGCCCATCTCGGCGAGCGCGGCGAGTGCTTCGGTACGTGCCTTGCGCGCGGAGGTGCCGTCCAGCTCGCGCGGAAGCGCGATGTTCTCCGCCGCGGTCAGTGCCGGGATGAGGTTGTAGTCCTGGAAGACATAGCCGATGCTGCGCCGGCGCAGGGCCGCGAGTCTCTTGCGGTCGACGGCGGTGATGTCGGTGCCCTCGACGATCACGCGGCCGGAGGTCGGAGTGTCGAGGCCGCCCGCGATGGTGAGCAGCGTGGACTTGCCGGAGCCCGACGGGCCCATGACGGCGACGAGTTCGCCGGGATGGACATCGAGGTTGATACCGCGCAGGGCATGGACCTCGGTGGCCCCGCTGCCATGGACACGGGTCAGTTCCTGGAGTTGCAGCACGGGCTGTTGCTGGTGGTGCTGGTGTTGCTGGTGTGACTGGTCGGGCATGAGAGGTCCCCCTTGAGGCGTACGCGTAGGTCCGCGTAGCTGCGAGCGGATGTGAGTGAGGAGAAGAGAGAGACGGGCCGAGGCCCGGTGGCCGCACCGGCGGGATCCGCCCGCCGGTGAGCGCGGTGTGTCCGGCCGCTCCTGGTCCGGCATACGAGACCCGGCGGCGCACCGGACTCAGCGGCATACGAGACCCGGCGACGCACCGGACTCGGCGGCAACAAGACCCGGCGGCGCACCGCACCAGCGGCGCACCGCGAGCCGGCGCCGCTGGACCGCCGGACACGGACCCGGCGACAGGCCTATTCGGCGGAAGGCGTGACCACGGCCTCGGGCTCCGGCCGCACGGCCGGCCGGCCCGACCGCGTGTCCGGCGACTGAGCCGCTGCGTCGTTCCGTTCCGGCAACAGCGAGAGCCGGACCAGCCGGGACTCGCAGTGGTCGAGCCAGCGGGCCTCGGCCTCGGTCTGGAAGATGAGCTGTTCGAGGACGAGCAGCCAGGCCACCTCGTCGCGGTTGACCGGGACGGTTTCCAGCGCCCGGGCCTTGAGCCTGGTGTAGTCCTGCATCGCCTGGACGGTGTGGTGGCGCTGCGCCTGGATGACCTCCCGGATGTCGACTCCGGGCGCGCCCACCGCCATGGCGAGCTTGATCGCCAGCTCGTCCCTGGGCGGGCTGCTGCGGTCGACCGGCGTGCGGAACCAGGACTTCAGCTCCGCGCGGCCGGTGTCCGTGATCGCGTAGAGGGCATGGCCCGCGTCGTCCTCACCGTCCTGTGTGACCATGCCGTCGCGTTCCAGACGGCTGAGGGTCGTATAGACCTGGCCCACGTTGAGCGGCCAGGTGGCACCGGTGCGGGACTCGAACTCCGTGCGGAGCTGAGAGCCGTAGCGCGAGCCGTGTTCCAGCAGGGCGAGAAGCCCGTGGCGAATCGACATACTCAGTATGTATACCGAGTATGAAGTGGCCCGCAAGCCACTTGAGACGGACCTGACGTGTACGCCGGAAGGAGGACGCGCCGGTCAGCGGTGGCGGAGCCGCACTCCGAGGAACCCCAGTCCGAGGCCGATCAGTGTGATTCCGGCGCCCAGTGTCAGCACGGGAATCGGCCGGGTGATGGACTCGGCGATGGCCTTCGAGACCGGTTTACGGGCGGCGGACGGCGGCCGGGTCCCGCGCGAGGCCGGTTCCTCCGGCGGATACTCCTCCGCGTAGTCCTCCGCCTCCCAGGTCTGCTCCCGCGTGTCTCCCTCGTCCGAGTCCTCCGTGCTCTCGCGGGACGGCTCGGACGTCGGCCGCGCCGTGCGGGAGGCGGAGGCCGAGGGGGCCGTGGAAGGGGCCGTGGAGGGAGACGGCGACCGTCCGGGACGCCTGGACGGGTTCAGGCCCGTCTCGCCTCTCGGGTCGTCCCTGGTGGTCCCTCGGGCGTCGTCCCGGGTGTCGTCACTCGTTTCGTGGGCCGGGTCCTCCGGCCGCCATTCCCCGGGCTCGGCCGGTCTGCCGGGCCGGATGCGTCCCTCGCCGGCCAGTCGGCCCGCCAGCGGGCCGGGCGGCTCGTCGCCGGGCTCCTCGTCCGGTCCGTCCGCCGGTTCCTCCGGTCCGTCCTCCGGACTGTCCACCGGTTCGGCCGGTTCGTCGGCGAGTGTGCCCGCCGGTCCGTTGGCCGGCGCCCGGGACGACGCAGGTACGGCGGTGGGTAGCGCGGACTCCTCGGCGTACGCGGCCGGCGCGGCCAGCAGCAGGGACGCGACCGTGATCGCACAGCGGGAGCCCAGCGTTGGAGTCACCGGCTCAGCGTCACACGCGACCGCGACTCCGGCATCCCGGATGAGCCGTATGGGATCCGTACGAATCAGGCGGTGCCGCGCGCGGTCCGGCAGCCGCCAGCCGCAAGCGAAAAGGCCGGCAGCCACAAGCGAAAAGCCGGCAGCCGCAAGCGAAAAAGCCAGCAGCCACAAGCGAAAAGGACCGCAAGCGAAAAGGGCCGGAAGCCGCAGGAAAGAAGACGGACGCCGGAGAGGCCCGGCGTACGACGGACTACTCCGGGTCGCCCGTCGAGATCGTCAGCTCGAACACCTGATTCCTCGGCACGATCCCGGAGCCCTCACGCGGGAACTGGTCGATCACGGTGTCCTCGGCGTACTGGCCGTTGTTCTCTTCCTTGACCGTCCATCTCCAGCCCGCCTCACGGAGGCATTCCTTCACGGAGATGAGGTCCTTGTAGCGCAGATCGGGAGCCTCGACCTTGGCCGGGTCGATGCCGTCCTCGGAGGCGTCCGTGCAGTCCGAGGCGTCCATGGTCCGGTTCCGCTCCGGCGCGCGGTGACCGGCCACCGGCGAGTCGCTGATGCCCGTGCCGTCCGTGCCGCCGGAGTCCGAGTCGCCGTTCATGGAGAGCGCCGTGATCACACCGCCGATCGCGAGGACCGCGACCACGATCGAGCCCACGACGAGCGGCATGTTCCGCCGGCCGCCGGGCCGCCCGCCGTGAGCGCCATGACCGGCACCGGCGGCGGAGTGCGACGAGACGGAGTACGACTGCGGGTTGCCGTACGGCGGCGGCGCCTGCGGATAGCCGTAGCCGGGCGCCGGGGTCTGTATCGGAGGCGGCGTCGGCGCGGGCGTCGGCGGTCCGTACGGTCCCGGCTGGTAGGGCGTCCGCACACCGTGCGGCGGCGGCGTCGAGTCCACCGGCGGAAAGACCGCCGAGCCGACACCCGGGCCGCTGTGGCGCGGACTGCCCGGCACGATCACCGGAGCGCCGGTGTGTCCGGCCGCCGTCACACGCGCGCACTCGTCGCGCATGGCGGCGGCGCTCGGGAAGCGCTCGTTCGGGTTCTTCTTCAGCGCCCGCGCGACCAGCGCGTCCACCGCCGGTGTGATCGAGCGGTTGAAGGTGGACGGAGCGACGGGCTCCTCCTGCACATGCGCGTACGCGATGGCCAGTGGCGAGTCCGCGTCGAACGGCAGCCGGCCCGTCAGGAGTTGGAAGAGCATGATGCCGACCGAGTAGAGATCGGAACGGGCGTCGACGCCGCGTCCCAGCGCCTGCTCGGGCGACAGATACTGCGGTGTACCGACGACCATGCCTGTCTGTGTCATCGAGGTGACGCCCGACTGCATGGCGCGCGCGATGCCGAAGTCCATCACCTTGACTATGCCGCGCTTGGTCATCATGACGTTGCCCGGCTTGATGTCCCGGTGGACCAGGCCCATCTCGTGACTGGTCTCCAGAGCGGCCAGCACATCGGCCGTCACCTTGAGCGCCTTGTCGGCCGGCATCGCGCCGTACTGCGCGATGTCCGCCTGGAGTACGGAGCCGAGCGGCTGTCCCTCGACGTACTCCATGACGATGTACGGCATCAGCGCGCCGTCCAGCTCGTCCTCACCGGTATCGAACACGGAGACGATATTGGTGTGTGAAAGTTTGGCGACAGCCTGGGCCTCGCGCCGGAAGCGCTCACGGAAGGACTGCTCGCGGCCCAGCTCCGTGTGGAGGGTCTTGATGGCCACCTGGCGGTCCAGCGCCACGTCGTACGCCAGATATACGGACGCCATCCCGCCTTCACCGAGCAGGTCGCGAAGCTGGTACCGGCCGCCCGCGACCGAGCTGCCCGCATGGCGGCCGTGTGCGCCGTCCTGGCTCATGACTGTGCTTCCCCCTCGGCACGCCGCACAGTGAGGCCGGCGTGGTGCCGGCGCGGCCGCCGTGAGAAGGAGGCCCGCACTGATTCCGGTGCTGTGATGTCGACGCGATGATCCGTATGACGGGCCAAGTCTGCCCCAGGGCACCGACACGTCAAGCCGGGTGCCCGTTCCGTGACCGTACGCACAGCAAGCGTCTCGGAAGCGTTACAGGCGGACCGGAGAATTTGCCTGGGCGCGGTGGCAGCGGGTTTGATGGCCCGTCCATCCTGAACCGGCGTGTCCCGGGAAGCCTGTAGCGTGACATGGCATAGCGACACGTGAGACACGCATGGCCACACCTGAGACACACAGCGACACCGCGGACCGCGCACGCGGGTATCACGCGGACAGAAACGACGGCGAGGACTGATGGCAGCCGAACCCGAAGCAGGCGGCGGAGTGTCGGATGCCGCGGAATCCTGGGGCGACGGCGGGCTGGTCGGTGGACTGGTCGGCGACGGCCGCTACCGGATGACCCACCGGCTCGGCCGCGGCGGCATGGCCGAGGTGTTCGCGGCCGAGGACGTACGGCTCGGACGCACGGTCGCCGTCAAGCTGCTCCGGGCCGACCTCGCCGAGGACCCGGTCTCCAAGGCGCGCTTCACGCGCGAGGCCCAGTCGGTGGCCGGCCTCAACCACCACGCGGTGGTGGCGGTGTACGACTCGGGCGAGGACACCGTCAACGGCCAGACCGTGCCGTACATCGTGATGGAGCTGGTCGAGGGCCGCACCATCCGTGATCTGCTGGTCAACGCGGAGGCACCGCCTCCGGAGCAGGCGCTGATCATCGTGTCCGGTGTGCTGGAGGCGCTCGCCTACTCGCACCAGCACGGCATCGTGCACCGCGACATCAAGCCCGCGAACGTGATCATCACTCACAGCGGCGCCGTGAAGGTGATGGACTTCGGCATCGCGCGCGCCCTGCACGGCGCGCAGTCGACGATGACCCAGACCGGCATGGTCATGGGCACGCCGCAGTACCTCTCGCCGGAGCAGGCGCTGGGCAAGGCCGTCGACCACCGCAGCGACCTGTACGCCACGGGCTGTCTGCTCTACGAACTCCTCGCGCTGCGGCCGCCGTTCACCGGTGAGACCCCGCTCTCTGTCGTGTACCAGCATGTCCAGGACATCCCGGTCCCGCCCTCCGAGGTCTCGGACGGCGCTCCGCCGGAGCTGGACGGCCTGGTCATGCGGTCGCTCGCGAAGGAGCCCGACGACCGGTTCCAGAGCGCCGAGGAGATGCGCGGCCTGGTCCAGTACGGCATGCAGATGCTCCAGCAGCAGGGCGGCCACACGGGAACCTGGAACACCGGCCCGGTCGAGGCGCACCCGGGCGGCGGCACGCGCGCGATGGGCATGGCCGCCACGACCGCGATGGGCTATCCGCCGCACGGCGACACCTCGCAGGGTCCGATACTGCCGCCGATGAATCCGGACGACGGCGGATACGAGGGCGGTCACCAGGGCGGCGGCGGTCGCGGCAGGATGTGGCTGTTCGTCGCGCTCGCGCTGGTCGCGATCGTCGCGGGCGCCGCGTACGCGCTGAACGGCATGAGCGGCACGGACAACAACAAGACCAAGGACACGCCGGTCGTCTCGCCGACCGAGTCGTCTCAGAGCTCCGACCCGACGCCGTCCGACGAGGAGTCGTCGCAGGACACGGAGTCCGACGATTCCTCCGGCGGCAATCAGCAGCCGGAATACACGCCGCGCGAGACGCCGTCGGAGACGCCGAGCGGTGAGACGGAGAAGCCGACCCTCGCGCCGTCCAAGCCCAGCCAGTCGTCGGGATCGACGGGCACCACCGGCGGGTCGAACCAGGGCGGCACGGACGGCAACACCGGCAGCACCTCGGAGGGCACCACCGACGGCGGCACCGACTCGGGCGGGACCGACCAGGGCACGAGCACGGGCAGTGACACCGGAGGCACCGCCGACGGCGAGCCCGGCGGGACGGTCGCCGGCCAGGTCGGCGGCCCTTCCGGCAGCGCCGGCTGACGATCGGCCCGCCTCGGCCGCGGGCCCGTACGGCAGCGGTCCCGGGTGCCCGCCCGTCATGGCGGGGCCCGGGACCGGCCGTCAGCCCGTGAACGCCTCGTACACCGCCTCGTACTCCCGCGTCCACCACACCGCGAGGGCCGACACGGCGGCGAACAGCGGGTCGGCCCTCCGGTCGCCCCGCTGATAGCTCCAGCGCAGTATCCAGAAGTCGTTGAGCCGCTCCCACCACACGCGGTGCACGGCCGCGGCCAGTTCCGAGGCGTCCGCGCCGGCCGCCTTCCGGTAGGCGCGCGCGTACGCACGGACCTTCCCGAGCTCCAGCTCGCCCGTCGGCCGGACGAAGAAGATCGCCGCGGCCCGTACCGCCTCCTCCGCGCGCGGCTGTACGCCGAGCCGGTCCCAGTCGACGATCGCGGCCGGCTCCGCGCCCCGGTACAGCAGATTCAGCGGATGGAAGTCGCCGTGCACCCAGCCGGTGGCCGGTTCGGCGCCGGGCGGCGGGCGGCGGTGGGCGTGGCGCTCCAGCAGGACGCGGCGTTCCGCGAGGCGGTGCTCGGCCAGTGCGTCGAAGGCGCTTCTGGGCGTGCGGTCGCGGGCCAGCGTCAGCAGTTCGTCGATGAGCGTGAAGGTGCCGGCCGGGTCCGGGCTGTCGTGTGCCCGGCCCGCCGGATCCGGCTCCATCACCTGCTCCAGGCAGACATGCACCAGTCCGAGGAGCCCGCCGAGATGGCGTGAGCCCTTGGCCGTGAGCTGAGCGCCGTCGCGGTGGCGGCCCTCGACCCACGGATGCAGGGCGTAGCAGCGGCCACCGATGACGGCGACGGTGTCACCGTCCGTGTTCTCGACCGGTGGCGCGACGGGCACGCCGAGCGCCTGGAGCCGCTGTGTGGCGCGGTGCTGGCGCGCGATGGCGTCGTGGTCGCCGTCGAGATGGTGTTTGAGGAAGTAGGAGCCGCGCGTGGTGGCGAGGCGGTAGCCGCGGTTCAGCAGCCCCTGGGCGACCGGTTCACAGGAGAGAGGCTCGCCGGCGTTCCGGTAGCGGCGCAGAAGCGCCCGGACAGGAGGCGCGGAGACGGAAGCGGCGTGAGCGGCGGAGGTGGCATGAGTGGTGGAAGTGGTGCGAGAGGCGGCAGAGGGCGGAAGGACAGGTGGTGCTCTATGTGGTGCGGGAGTGGCAGGTGAGAAGTGAGAAGCGGGGGCGGGCGGGGGAATCAGAGCGGTCGCGGCAGGCGCAGCGAGTTCATATGAGCGCGGCACTTGTCAGATGGTAGATCACGCAGCGTGTCCACTCCGTCGCTCCCGGGAGTGTTCGAGCATGTGTACGGTTACGAACTGCGGCACAAGCCGCATATAGACCGGATCAAGCGGCTCGTCGTCCACCTGGTGCGGGCCAATACCGAACAGCTTCAGCTCCTCGGCCGTCGGATCGATGATCTCGGCGGTCCCGGTGAACTGGACCGACCAGAGGTCGGCGTCGGCGCTGCCGAAGTTGTCCGCGCAGTACGCCATCACGCAGCCGCCGGACAGCCGGTGATAGCCGAGGTCCTCGTGCATACGCAGCAGGACGCAGCCTTCCGCCACGGCATGGCGGGCCGGTGCGACGAACGGCATCGCGCGCATGCTGGCCGCCACTCGTCCGAACGGGACTCGCTTGAGCAGTTCCATGGCGCGGTGTTCGTCGGTCGGCATGGAGTCCACTGTCCGTTACCGGGACCCTTGACCAACAGGGGAGGCGGCCCCGAAAACAGAGGACGTTGGTCCCGATTACGACCGGGACTGTCACGGTATGTATACGGGATTCGATTCCGCCGGCCCGCGCCGGCGCGGATCCTCCGGCTGCCGTGAGCGTGAGCGGAGCGCGGGCTTCAGCGCTTCTGCGCTCCCAGCCGCGCCACATACGCGGCCGCCTGCGACCGCCGCTCCATCCCGAGCTTGGACAGCAGGGTGGAGACGTAATTCTTGATCGTCTTCTCGGCGAGATGCAGCCGCTCACCGATGGCGCGGTTGGTCATGCCCTCGCCTATCAGATCCAGGATCCGGCGCTCCTGGTCGGTGAGACCGGCCAGCTTGTCGTCGGCCTTCGGTCCGTTGCCGTCGCGCAGCCGCTCCAGCACCTGCGCCGTCGCCACCGGATCGAGCAGCGACTTGCCGGCCGCCACGTCCCGTACCGCCGCCAGCAGTTCGCTGCCGCGGATCGCCTTGAGCACATAACCCGACGCTCCGGCCATGATCGCGTCGAACAGCGCCTCGTCGTCGGCGTACGAGGTGAGCATCAGGCACTTGATGTTCTCGTCCTGCGAGCGGATCTCCCGGCAGACCTCGACTCCGCTGCCGTCCGGCAGCCGTACGTCCAGCACGGCGACATCGGGGCGCGCCGCCGGGATCCTGGCCATGGCGTCGGCGGCCGTGCCCGCCTCTCCTACGACTTCTATGCCCTCCTCCACAGACAGAAGTTCGAAGACACCCCGGCGGACGACTTCATGGTCATCAACCAGGAATACGGTAATTTTTCCATCTTCGTACACAGAATTCAGTCTCACACACTCACCCCTTCCCTGCCGCAGATCAGCGGGATAACGTGCCGTTGTTCCGGCGGCCTGCAAGGCTGTGACCAGTGGTTGTTCCCGACTTTGACGATTTACTTGGAAATCCAAGCAAAATTGCAGGTCAAACGGGGTTTCGCAGTAATGCGGCCCACTGGGTAACGTGCCTGTGACAGGGCGCTCGCCGGGGCACCTGTCACGCCTGTCCCGACCGGGTCGCACCCACCCCGTGCGCACGGCGGTAACAGGCGAGCCGCACTGGTTCCCGGCGGATCCCGGGGGCCGGACAGACGGAGGAGCACGCACGTGACCGTGGAGAGCACTGCCGCGCGCAAACCGCGACGCAGCAGCGGCGCCAAGCGCGCTAGCGCGAAGAGGACGCCGCAGCCACAGAGTTCCGGGCCCCCGCTCGTACAGTTGCTCAGCCCTGAGGGCGAGCGCGTCGAGCATCCGGACTACGAGATCGACCTGACCCCGGACGAACTGCGCGGGCTGTACCGGGACATGGTCCTGACCCGCCGCTTCGACGCCGAGGCCACCGCGCTTCAGCGCCAGGGCGAACTGGGACTGTGGGCGTCGCTGCTCGGCCAGGAGGCCGCGCAGATCGGCTCCGGCCGCGCGCTGCGCGACGACGACTATGTCTTCCCGACCTACCGGGAGCACGGAGTCGCCTGGTGCCGCGGGGTCGACCCGACCAATCTGCTGGGCATGTTCCGCGGCGTGAACCACGGCGGCTGGGACCCGAACAGCAACAACTTCCATCTCTACACGATCGTCATCGGCTCGCAGACCCTGCACGCCACCGGCTATGCCATGGGCGTCGCCAAGGACGGCGCGGACGCCGCGGTGATCGCGTACTTCGGCGACGGCGCCTCCAGCCAGGGCGATGTCGCCGAATCGTTCACCTTCTCCGCGGTCTACAACGCGCCGGTGGTCTTCTTCTGCCAGAACAACCAGTGGGCGATCTCGGAGCCGACCGAGAAGCAGACCCGTGTGCCGCTCTACCAGCGCGCGCAGGGTTACGGCTTTCCCGGCGTCCGGGTCGACGGCAATGACGTGCTCGCCTGTCTGGCCGTGACCCGCTCCGCGCTGGACCGGGCGCGGCGCGGCGAGGGACCGACCCTGGTCGAGGCGTTCACCTACCGGATGGGCGCGCACACGACCTCGGACGACCCGACGAAGTACCGCGCCAACGAGGAGACGGAGGCCTGGGAGGCCAAGGACCCGATCCTCCGGCTGCGCAGGTATCTGGAGCGGGAGGGCTGGGCCGACGCGGCGTACTTCGCGGCCCTGGAAGAGGAGAGCGAGACGCTCGGCAAGCGGGTGCGCGAGGCGGTGCGGGCCATGCCCGATCCCGACCGGCTGGCCATCTTCGACCATGTGTACGCCGACGGGCACGCGCTCGTCGACGAGGAGCGCGCGCAGTTCGCCGCGTACCAGGCGTCGTTCGCGGACGTGGAGAGCGGCTCCGCCGAGGAGGGCAAGTAGACATGGCCGTACAGAAACTCCCGCTCGCCAAGGCGATCAACGAGTCGCTCCGCAAGGCCCTCGACACGGACCCGAAGGTCCTGATCATGGGCGAGGACGTCGGCAAGCTCGGCGGTGTCTTCCGTGTCACGGACGGACTCCAGAAGGACTTCGGCGAGGACCGGGTCATCGACACGCCGCTCGCCGAGTCCGGCATCGTCGGTACGGCCATCGGTCTCGCGCTGCGCGGTTACCGTCCGGTCGTCGAGATCCAGTTCGACGGGTTCGTCTTTCCCGCGTACGACCAGATCGTCACGCAGCTCGCGAAGATGCACGCGCGCTCGCTCGGCAAGATCAAGCTGCCCGTCGTGATCCGGATCCCGTACGGCGGCGGTATCGGCGCGGTCGAGCACCACAGCGAGTCGCCCGAGGCGCTCTTCGCGCATGTGGCCGGATTGAAGATCGTCTCGCCGTCGACGGCGTCGGACGCGTACTGGATGATGCAGCAGGCCATCCAGAGCGACGATCCGGTGATCTTCTTCGAGCCGAAGCGGCGCTACTGGGACAAGGGCGAGGTCAACGACGAGGCCATCCCGGACCCGCTGCACGCGGCCCGGGTCGTCCGGAGCGGCTCGGATCTCACGCTCGCCGCGTACGGCCCGATGGTGAAGGTCTGCCTGGAGGCCGCCGCCGCGGCGGCAGACGAAGGCAAGTCGCTGGAGGTCCTCGATCTCCGCTCGATGTCTCCGATCGACTTCGACGCGATCCAGACATCGGTGGAGAGGACGCGCCGGCTGGTCGTCGTGCACGAGGCGCCGGTCTTCTACGGCTCCGGCGCGGAGATCGCCGCGCGCATCACCGAACGGTGCTTCTACCATCTGGAGGCTCCGGTGCTGCGGGTCGGCGGCTATCACGCGCCGTATCCGCCGGCCAGGCTGGAGGACGAGTACCTCCCGGGCCTGGACCGAGTGCTCGACGCCGTCGACCGCTCGCTCGCGTACTGAGGAGTGCCGTGACCATGACTGCTGACACTTCCACTCGCTACCGCGAGTTCCGGATGCCCGATGTGGGCGAGGGACTCACCGAGGCCGAGATCCTCAAGTGGTACGTACAGCCGGGCGATTCCGTCACCGACGGCCAGGTCGTGTGCGAGGTCGAGACCGCCAAGGCGGCCGTCGAGCTGCCCATCCCGTACGACGGCGTGGTGCACGAGCTGCGCTTCGGGGAAGGCACGACCGTCGATGTCGGCGCGTCCATCATCACGGTGGACGTGGCACCGGGCACCGCCGACGAGGCCCCGGCGGCGCCGCCCGCGCCACCGGCCGTCACCGAGGAACCGGCGGAGCCGACGGGCCGTCAGCCGGTCCTCGTCGGATACGGAGTCGCCGAGGCGTCCACCAAGCGCCGCCCGCGCAGAGGCGCTCCGGTGCCGGAACAGGCGCCGGCCGCCGCCGCGATCCAGGCCGAGATGAACGGCCGCACGGGCGCGGCTCCGCCGGCTCCGGAGGTCCCGCGGGTCGGTCCGGCCGCGCCGGTCTCGACGTCCCGGCCGCTCGCCAAGCCGCCGGTGCGCAAGCTCGCCAAGGACCTCGGTGTGGACCTGGCGACGATCACGCCGAGCGGTCCTGACGGGATCATCACCCGTGGCGATGTCCACGCGGCGACGGCTCCGGCCGCGACGGCCGCTCCGGCGCCGGTCGTGCCCGCCGCCACCGCCGCCGCACCGGTGGCGGTCACGGCCGACGGCCGGGAGACGCGTATCCCGGTCAAGGGCGTACGGAAGGCCACGGCGGCCGCCATGGTGGGCAGCGCCTTCACCGCGCCGCATGTCACGGAGTTCATCACCGTCGATGTGAGCCGCACGATGAAGCTCGTCGAGGAACTCAAGTCTGACAAGGACATGGCGGGGCTACGGGTCAATCCGCTGCTGCTGATCGCCAAGGCGCTGCTGGTCGCGATCAAGCGCAATCCGGAGATCAACGCCACCTGGGACGAGGCCAACCAGGAGATCGTGCTCAAGCACTATGTGAACCTGGGCATCGCCGCCGCGACGCCGCGCGGCCTGATCGTCCCGAACATCAAGGACGCGCACGACAAGACGCTGCCTCAACTGGCCGAAGCGCTGGGCGAACTGGTGTCCACGGCCCGCGAAGGCAGGACGACACCGGCGGCCATGCAGAGCGGCACGGTGACCATCACCAATGTCGGCGTCTTCGGTGTGGACACCGGCACGCCGATCCTCAACCCGGGCGAGTCCGCGATTCTGGCGGTCGGCGCGATCAAGCTCCAGCCGTGGGTCCACAAGGGCAAGGTGAAGCCCCGCCAGGTGACCACACTGGCGCTCTCCTTCGACCACCGCCTGGTCGACGGCGCGCTCGGCTCAAAGGTCCTGGCGGACATCGCCGCGGTCCTGGAGCAGCCGAAACGGTTGATCACCTGGAGCTGACGCCGCTCCGGATCCTGTCCCACCACAAGCCCCGCGACGGCCGCCGCCGTCGCGGGGTTTTTTCCTTTTTCGGCATGTGTCGGAACATTCGGCCTTCCGGCGGTTCCGGTAGTCCTTCCGTGCACACCGTGTAGGAAATTGGGCAATGTATCGGCCCCGCAATGGGCAGCCGGGTCATTGTCTGATCTGATTGCCTCAGGGATCGAAGGCCGAGCCGGGACACCGGTGTCAACGTGTCAGCGGCTCGGCCCGAGCGGGGAATTGGCCTGACCGGAGACCTTGGCTCATCGGTGCGTGAGCGCAGGAACCGTGGTCGTTCCCGTTCCGTCCTAACGGCCGGCGAAGCGCTTTCGCGTCCGCGCGAAACGATTACGGAACGCGTCGCCGACGTTACTTTAAGCATCGTTGTATTGAAGGGAACATCTTGCACAAGCGAAATGGAAAGCGCTGGCTTTCAGCGGCCGCCCTCGGCACCACACTGGCCGCGGGCGCTTTCGCTTTCCTGCCGACCATCGCCCAGGCGCAGGACGAGAACAGTGCGGCGCCGTCGACCACACAGGCCGATTTCGCCGCCGCCGCCGCGGAGTTCAAGGTTCCGCTGTCCGTCCTGCTCGGCGTGGCCCACGAGGAGTCCGGCTGGCAGCAGCACTCCGGCTACAGCAACACCGGTGGCTGGGGTCTGATGAACCTCACCGAGGTGACGCCGGAGATGACGGCCGACGGCCCTGCCGGCGCCGCGGGCCGCTCCGACCTCGCCTCGTTCACCAACCATCCGGAACTGCACACGCTGCGGGCCGCCTCGAAGCTGACCGGCATCCCGGCCGAGCGGCTCCAGAACAACCGGCGGGACAACATCCGCGGCGGAGCCGCACTGCTCGCCTCGTATCAGAAGCAGCTCACCGGCGGCACCTCCGACGATCCGTCGCAGTGGACCGCGGCGATCGCCAAGTACGGGAAGCTGTCGGACAAGAAGGCCGCCGCGTCGTACGTCGACGACGTGTTCGCCACCATCAAGTCCGGCGCGCGGCGGAAGACCGCGGACGGCGTCACGATGAAGGCCGACCCGTCCGCGAAGCCGGTCTCCGGCCAGCTCGGCAAGCTCAAGCTGAAGGACACCTCCGCACCGGCGGCCGAGTGCCCTCGCTCGATGAACTGCCAGTTCGTCCCGGCGGCGCCGTCCAACGGCCAGGTGTCCAACCGTCCGGACAACGGCATCAAGATCACTCAGATCATCATCCACACGACTGAGGGTTCGTACGACGCCGCGATCCAGACCTTCCAGACGCCGGGCGGGAGTTCGTCGCAGTATGTGATGCGCTCTTCGGACGGCGCGGTCACCCAGATGGTGGCCAACAAGGACATCGCGTTCGGTGACGGCAACTACGACAGCAACCTCCACTCGATCCAGATCGAGCACGAGGGCTTCTCGGCGCACGGCGCGGACTGGTACACGACGGCGGCCTACCGGCAGACGGCCAAGCTCGTGACGTACCTGGCCGACCGTTACGACATTCCGCTGGACCGTCAGCACATCCTCGGCCACGACAATGTGCCCGGTCCTTCGACCAGCAGTCTCTCGGGCATGCACTGGGATCCGGGCAACGGCTGGGACTGGACCCGCTTCATGCGCATGATCGGCGCGCCGATCGACGACGGCAAGCGCGGTGTCGGCGCCGTCGGATCCGCGGTGACCATCGCTCCTGGATACAACCGGAACCTCCAGACCTACACGGTCTGTCCCTCGGACGACCCGACCGGCGCCATCACCGCCTGCACGCAGGTGACCGAGCCGTCCAGCGCTCTGTTCGTCCGCAGCGCTCCGAGCGCCGACGCGCCGCTCCTCCTCGACCCGGTCATCCATCCGGACCCGGCCGCCACGGGCGGCACCGACCGCGTCAATGACTGGAGCGTCACCGTCCAGGCCGGACAGCGGTTCGTCGTCGCCGAGGTCCAGGGTGACTGGACCGCGATCTGGTACGACGGCCAGAAGGGCTGGATCCACAACCCGAAGGGCAAGAACACCGTTCTCGCTCCGGGCGCGCGGATCATCAAGGCGGCCGGTACCGCGGCCGCGCCGGTGTACGGCACGGCCTATCCGGACGTCGCCGAGTATCCGGCCGGACTGTCTCCGTCGGCGCAGAAGCCGCTCGCCGCGGTGAACTACGCGATCCCCGTCGGTCAGGCCTATGTCGCCGACCAGCCGCCGCTCGCCAGCGCCGACTTCTTCCCGTCCAGCGGAGCGGTCGTCATCGGAGCGAAGCTCTACTACACCATCCAGTTCAACCACCGGTATGTCCTGGTGAACTCCGGCGACGTCACCGCCACCACCTCCCGGAGGTAGTGACTCCCGGTCCGGTGGTGTCCGTCCGACAGGACGGACAGAGCCGGTACGAGGCGCCTGGGGCCGACACGGCCCCGGGCGCCTTTCCGTGTTCCCGGCGCCGTCTGCCGTCCGCCGTGTGCCGTGTGCCATGTGCGCGCGGCCGAGGTCCCGAGCGGTCGGCCCTCACAGGACCTCCGCAGGACCGGGCAGACCGATCTCGGCGAAGACGGTCTTGCCGACGGTACGGGGCTCGACGCCCCAGCGGTCCGAGAGCTGAGCGACGATCAGCAGACCACGGCCGAACTTCTCGTCGTCGGCGGCCATCCGCAGCGTCGGCAGCCGCTCGCCACGGGCGTCGCTGACCTCGATCCGCAGCGCGCGGCAGGTGAGGACGATCCGTACCTGGAAGAGCCGGTCGCGAAGGCCGCCGTGCAGCAGCGCGTTGGTGGCGAGTTCACTGACCACGAGCGCGGTGTCACCGGCCAGCTCCGGAAGCCCCCACTCGCCGACGAGCCGCGCGGCCCGCCGCCGGACGAGGCTGACGCTGCGCGCGGTAGGTGTGTAGCTGAGGCAGTCCTCCTGAAGGACGGGCTCGGACGCGGGCACTTCGTGGGCTGCGGTCATGGACACGCATCTCCTTGTGCGGTCGGGATCTGCCCGTACGTGTGCGCGTGGGCCTGGCAGTGGCAATGCCGCGTCCGGCCGCGCTCGGTGGCATGGCGGGGCGGTGCACTTCCGCCGGTCGGCGCCGCTGTGCGAGCGGTTGGCCACTGACGGTAACGGCGACGGCATCTCGGTGCAAGTGAAACGGAGCCAATTGTCTCCAACGGAGGAGGTGGGTCGACTCACAGAGGCGTACGGGGCGACACTT
Organism: Streptomyces sp. AK02-01A; assembly: GCF_033795305.1. NCBI lineage: Bacteria > Bacillati > Actinomycetota > Actinomycetes > Kitasatosporales > Streptomycetaceae > Streptomyces > Streptomyces sp. AK02-01A. The sequence continues at coordinate 204,269 of NZ_JARBAE010000004.1, read as the reverse complement.
GGGGCGTGAATGGAACGGCTCAGCAAGGCAATCGGGCGTCAACTGTCCTGGGACGCAGGCTCGGACGTGAGCTGCTGCGCCTGCGCGATGCGGCGGGAAAGACTCAGCAGCAGGCCGCTCAGGTGATCAGCGCGACCAACTCGAAGATCGTGAAGATGGAGCGCGGTTGGGTGCCGATGCGAGACCCGGATATCCGGATGATGTGCGAGTTCTACGGCATGGCCGACCAGAAAACCATCGGTCGGTTGCTGGAGCTGGCCCGGTTGGACCGGGAGCGCCGGAAGGCGAAGGGGTGGTGGCAGCAATCGCCCCAAGCCGGCGCCCTCGCGGAGCTGATCGCCATGGAGGACGTGGCCAGGCGCGTGCGCGCTTGGCAACTCTCCTTGATTCCCGGGCTGCTTCAGACTTCGGAGTACGCGCGCTCGCTCGCCGTTAGCGATGGCGTGTGGGAAGACCCGGACGACATTGAGCGGATCGTCGAGGTACGGATGAGGCGGCAGGCGCGACTGAGTGGCGAGGCGCCGTTGCAGTTGTACGCGGTGGTCTCCGAGGCCGCGCTTCGCCAACTGGTCGGCGGGCCGAAGGTCATGCGGAACCAGCTTGAGCACGTGCTGGAGATGGCTCAACTGCCCAATGTGCGTATCCAGGTGATGCCGTTCCAGTCCGGAGGCCACCCGTGCATCACCACCTCATTCAGCATCGTCTCGTTCACCGAGTCCGAGGCGGTTGACGTTGTCCACGCTGACACGATCGCCTCTACTGTGTGGGTAGAGAACGAGGAGGAAAGCGCGGTGTGCAGCACGTTCTTTGACCGTACGGCCCGTCTGAGCCTCGCTCCCAAGGACTCGGTGAGGCTGATCGAGGACATTGGTAAGGGGATGTATCCGTGATCGAGTTCGACTTTGTGAGATCCAGTTACAGCGGGTCCGGTGGTGACTGCGTCGAGGTAGCCCTCAATGTTCCCGGCACGGTCGCCGTGCGTGATTCCAAGGACGTCTCAGGTCCGGTCCTGCGCCTGGCTCCGGCCGCCTGGGATGCTTTCCGGTCCGGGCTGCGTCGCCCGTAAGTCCTCGCTGCGGCCACTACTCTGTGGCCGCATCCGACCTGGGTCGAAGGTGTCAATTTTGCACACCTCTTCGCCTGCTTGTGTGGGGTCAGTCCGTCTCGACAAGGGAGCGAGTGATCATGTTCCGCTTCGAGAAGTCCAGCTACAGCAACCAGACCGGGGCGTGCGTCGAGGTAGCCCTCAATGTTCCTGGCACTGTCGCCGTGCGTGATTCCAAGCACGTCTCCGGTCCGGTGCTGCGCCTGGCTCCGGCCGCCTGGGACGTCTTCCGGACCAGCCTGCGTCGTCCGTAAGCCCGTCACGGGGCGCGGTCACCGCTCGTTGCCCGCGTCCCGTACCGGCCCGAGTCCTTTCGCGCTGCTTCGTGGCGACACCGGGGACCCAGCCCCCGCCACTTCGGACTGACGATCTCCGGGAGCACACCATCCTCGAAGTAGCCGTACTTCTCGCGATAGCCGCCGTCGTCCTCCTCGTGGCCAAGGTGACGCGCCGTCCCGCCGTCGAGCGGCCGGCCGTCGCTCGTGTGCCCGCTCGTATCTCCTGGGCCAAGTGGGCCGGAGGAATCGCGTTCTGCCTCTGCGTGGCCGCTATCGCCTTTGTCGTGGGAGCCATGAGCGGATTCGACACGCGGCCCACTCGGCCCTGTGTGACCGAGCGCACCGGGAACATGAGTCCGCAGGCGTACCGGGACCCGGAGAACGACGGGATCGTCATGACCTGGCGGGCCTTTCCGCCGTCGACCGTCTGCACCTGGCCGGACGGTACGAAGGTCGAGCTTGTCCCGCGCTGGATCAACGCGCTGCTGTTCGCCTCGCTGGGCGGTGCCGTCGTACTGACCGGCGGCGCCGTCGTCACCGCCTGGCGGGCCCGCAGGCAGTAGCGAGATCGCGCGCTCGCCGCTGATCACTCCAGGTGACAATCGCGGCTCCTCGCGGGCCTGTTCGTCTTGATCATGTCGGCGTTGTCGGGGAGCTGTTGGTGTTGTGTCACCAGGCCGTAACCGGCTGAGAGGGCCGGACGCCGGGCTCGTACTGGGTGGCGATGGCTCCGGATGTGCCGGAGTTCACGACCTGAGGAGTTACGAAATGTTCCGGAAGCGCATGGGAATGATCGCTGCGGCCGCCGCTACAGGCGCGATGCTGCTGACCGCTTGCGGCGGCGCCGACGGCGGTACCGACAACGGTGCGGCCGGTGACTCTGCTCCGGCCGCCGCCGCTCCCGCCGCCAATGCGGCCGGCACCGGCGATCTGGCCTTTTTGAGCGGCTCCGCGAAGAAGAACAACGCGCCGGCGAACACAGGCGACTGGGCGAACCAGCCGGGCAAGCCGGCGGTCGCGCCGGTCGCGAAGAAGTGGGTGCAGCTCTCGGCCTCCAAGGCCGGGAATCTGAACCCGGTGGTCGTCAATGGCGCCGGTTTCACTCTGTACCGGTTCGACAAGGACACGGCGGACCCGTCGAAGTCGAACTGCAATGACGCCTGCGCCGTCACCTGGCCGCCGGTGGTCGTGGACCCGCGCGGCAAGATCTTCATCGACGGCGTCAAGAAGTCCGACGTCGGTGTGGTCAAGCGCGACGACGGCACCTTGCAGGTGACGCTCGGCGGCTGGCCGGTCTACCGCTTCAGCAAGGACCTCAAGCCCGGTGACACCAATGGCCAGGGTGTGGGCGGCACGTGGTTCGGTGTCACTCCCGACGGCCAGAAGGCCGGCGGTCAGGCGGCCGGTGGCGGTCAGACCGGAGGCGGCGCGACGGCGCCCGCCACCAGCGCCGTCCTCTTCGACGACAAGAACTTCGCGGACAACGGCTCGCAGGGCCTGTCCGGCCAGGGCTGCCAGAACGTCGCACGTGACAACATCGCCTCCTCCCTCCAGGCCGGCGGTTCGCTGAAGATCTGGTCCGAGGCGAACTGCACAGGCCAGTCGAAGATCATCAACGGTGATGTCGCCGACCTGTCCACGATCGGCTTCGACAACACCGTCTCCTCCGTCTTCTTCGGATAACGGTCTCCGCCTCCGGTCCCGGAGGCGGTGCGACCGCGAGGGCCCGTCGTCGGTGGGGTCGACGGGCCGTCACCCGTTCGGGCGCCAGGCATATCCGCCTGGCGCCCGCAGCGTTGGCCCGCGCCGCCGGAGGATCTGGCCGCCGTCGCCGTCCGTATCCCGGACGGCGAACACTGTTGCACCTCTGTTGTATCTAAGCTGTGCTCATGCCGTCCGCTCCTGCCGCTCCGATGAAGCAACCGCCTGCCGCCGACCGTGTCTACAGCCATATCAAGGAAGCCGTGCTCGACCGCCGCTACGAGGGCGGCACGCTGCTCACCGAAGGAGAGCTGGCCGAGGCCGTCGGAGTGTCGCGGACACCCGTACGGGAGGCGCTGCTCAAGCTGGAGGTCGAAGGGCTGATCAAGCTCTATCCGAAGAAGGGCGCGCTCGTGCTCGCGGTGTCCGCGCAGGAGATCGCGGATGTCGTCGAGACCCGGCTGCTGGTCGAGGAGTTCGCCGTACGCAAGGCCGTACCGGCGTCGCCGCGCCTGATCGCGCGGCTGGAGGCGCTGCTGGAGGAGCAGCGGCTGCGGGCCGGAGAAGGTGATCTCGCGGGCGCCTCGATGGCCGACCGTTCCTTCCACGCCGAGATCGTGCGCAACGCCGGAAACCAGATCCTCTCCAAGCTGTACGACCAGCTCAGAGACCGGCAACTACGGATGGGCGTCGCCGTGATGGAGGCGCATCCGGACCGGATCGCGAAGAACATCATCGAGCACGCCGAACTGCTCGAAGCCATCAGGACCGGCGACGCGGACGGCGCGGCCCAGTGTGTGCGACGTCACGTCAGCCGCGTCAAGGTGCTGGTCAGGGGTGAGGCCCGGTGAGCGCCTCCTCCGTCGCTCTGCCCGGCGACCCACCCGGCGGCCGGCGCGCCACCTGGATCTGGGGCATCGGCGTCGCCGTCTACTTCGTCGCCGTCATCTTCCGTACGAGTCTGGGCGTCGCGGGCCTCGACGCCGCCGAGCGCTTCGACGTCAACGCCTCGGCGCTGTCGACCTTCTCCATACTCCAGTTGCTCGTGTACGCCGGCATGCAGATACCCGTCGGCCTGCTGGTCGACCGGTTCGGCACCAAGAAGGTCCTCACCTTCGGAGTGGTGCTGTTCACCGCCGGACAGCTCGGCTTCGCGTTCTCTCCGTCATACGGCACCGCTCTCGCCTCCCGCGCGCTGCTCGGCTGCGGTGACGCGATGACCTTCATCAGCGTGCTGCGGCTCGGCACCCGCTGGTTCCCGGCCCGGCGCGGGCCGATGATCGCGCAGATCGCCGCACTCTTCGGGATGGCGGGCAATCTCGTCTCCACCATCTTCATCTCCCGCACCCTGCACGGCCTCGGCTGGACCACGACCTTCGCCGGCAGCGCCATGGCCGGTGTCCTCGTCCTCGTGCTGATGCTGCTCTTCCTCAAGGACCATCCGGAAGGCCATGAGCCGCCGCCCGCCGAACACGCCGGCGCCGCCTATGTACGGAAGCAGATCGCCGAGTCCTGGCGCGAACCAGGCACCAGGCTCGGGCTGTGGGTGCACTTCACCACGCAGTTCCCGGCGATGTTCTTCCTGCTGCTGTGGGGACTGCCGTATCTGGTCGAGGCGCAGGGCCTGTCCCGGGCCACCGCCGGTGAACTGCTCACTCTGGTCGTCCTGTCCAACATGGCCATCGGGCTGGTGTACGGACAGGTCATCGCGCGCCACCACGCGGCCCGCGCGCCGCTGGCACTCGGCACGGTCGGCGCGACGGCGCTGGTCTGGGCCGCCACACTCGCCTGTCCCGGCGACCGTGCTCCGATGTGGCTGCTGATCACACTCTGCGCGGTCCTCGGCGCCTGCGGACCCGCGTCGATGATCGGCTTCGACTTCGCCAGGCCCGCGAACCCGCCGGAGCGTCAGGGCACGGCCTCCGGAATCGTCAACATGGGCGGTTTTGTCGCCTCGATGACCACGCTGCTCGCGGTGGGAGTGCTGCTGGACGCGACCGGCGACAGCTACCGGATCGCGTTCTCGTCCCTCTTCGTCCTCCAGACGCTCGGCGTCGCGCAGATCCTGCGGCTGCGGGCGCGGACGGCGCGGCGGGAACGGGAACGGCTGGTGGCGAGCCGCGTGGAGGCCGTGCACGTACCGGCGTGACACGGCGGACCGGCGCGCGTACTCCGGTGTCCGACGGGAATCGCGCACGCATCGCTCTTCCCGGCGGACACCGGGAGTTGCCATGATCCGGGCATGGCAGACGAGGGCTCTCCGGTGTACGAAGCACGGTTCGGCTGGGACCGGAAGACGGCCTGGACGGTGGCTCTCACCGCCGTCTTCACGGCATGTCTGCTGCTGCCGGACATCCCGCTGTACGCGCGGCTGCTGGGACTGCCGCTGTTCGGCGGCGGCGGGCTGTTCATGGCGTACTCCGCGATGAGCCACAAGGTGGCGCTGCGCGTCGACGAGACAGGTGTACTCCTCGGCGGCAATCCGGCCCGCTACGAGTCGACCACGGCCCAGGTGCCCTGGGAGGACATCGCGGCCGTGGTCCTCTGGCGACAGCATTCGGCCGCCTCGATCCCGTACGTCGGTCTGGCCCTGCACCGGCACGCCGCTCTGCCGCCCGGTTCCAGCCAGGGCCGGGTCGCCCGCGCCACGCTGCGGATGCTGGTGCCGCATCTGCCGGCCGACGTCGTGCCGGCCTCACGGCCGGTGAGCGGCTGGCGTCTCGACAAGGACCGACTGACCGCCGCCGTCGCACACTTCGCGCCGACGATCCCGGTGGTGGACGCCGGTTGAGGGCCTTCGGGCCACACCAGCGATGATCACTCCGGGCCGGCCCGCCCGGCCGGGAGCGATCTCACGTCACCGCCACCGCCGCGCCGTACGGTCCGCGCGGGTCAGCGCGTCACCGCGAACTCGCGCAGGATCGCCGTCGCCAGCTCGTGATCGCCGTCAATCTTGATCTGGTCGGCGACAGCCGCGGCCCGCACCCGGCCGCACGCCAGCCGGAAGTATGTCTCCCAGTCCATCGCCAGTGTCACCAGCGGACCGAGCGAAGGCGAACCGTCGACCGAGCCGCGTCCGTCCGCGTTCACCCGGACCGTACGGAGAAACTCCACCGGGCCGTGCACATCGATGACGATCGCCGAGTTCGGCGGCGCGCCCGCGTCCTTGGCGACGACCTTCGGCAGCGCGGCCAGCAGGTAGTCGCGGGCGATGTAGGCGCCGGGCGAGTCGAGGTTGCCGGGCTTGTTCAGCGTGGTCCGCAGATCCTGCTCATGCACCCAGACATCGAACGCGCGCAGCCGCATGGCGGTTTCGAGGGTCTGCTCCTTCCCGAGCGGAGCACGGACCATGGTGTCGGGAGAGCGGTTCTCGTTCCGGAGCTGCCGGTTGCGGCGGATGATCGTGTACTCCAGCTCGGAGGTCATCTCCGGTGCGGTGTGATGCCGCCGCACATCGACCTGCATCTCCATGTAGCGGGTGATCTCGCTCTGCACATGGTAGAGATCGCGCGGCAGCGAATGGATCGGCCGCGGATCACCGAGCATCTCGGACTCCATGCCGATGACATGCGAGACGATGTCCCGGACGGACCAGCCCGGGCACGGCGTGCGCCAACTCCACTCGCCTTCGACGAGCGGCTGCACCAGCTCGGCTATGGCCTCGATGGAGTCGGTCCAGGCATCGGCGTAGTTTTGAAGGCTGGGATGGACGGTCACGGGACCCCTCGGCGGTTCTGCGGTACGCGGGCTGGCTTGCTGGCTGGCTGCGGGCTGCGTGGGAGGTTTGGCAGCTAAGTTACGCTGCCCGGTGGCACCCCGGCAGTGCTTTCGTGTGACGATCGTAGGCCCGTGTTGACGGCTTGAATGCCAGGACGGTGGTACTGTGCGCGCCTCTCTCCTCCAGATCGCAGTAGACCCGGACGAATCGGTCGATTCCCGTAGACAACGTGTCGCGGCGCTGGTGAGGCAGCAGCGTGGCGCCGGTCTGGTGGTGCTGCCGGAGCTGTGGCCGATGGGAGCTTTCGCCTACGAATCCTTCGCCGACGAGGCGGAGCCGCTCGACGGACCGACGTTCGCGGCGATGTCGAAGGCGGCGAGCGACGCCGGGGTCTGGCTGCACGCGGGCTCCATCGTGGAACGGGCCGCGTCCGGAACCGGCACTCTCTACAACACCTCGCTGGTCATCTCGCCCGCCGGTGAGCTGGTCCGTACCTACCGCAAGATCCACCGCTTCGGCTTCGACAAGGGCGAGGCGACACTGATGGGCGCGGGTGACGAACTCGTCACCGTCGCGCTGCCGGAGACCACACTCGGCCTCGCCACCTGCTACGACCTCCGCTTTCCCGAGCTGTTCCGAGGGCTGATCGACGCGGGCGCGGAGCTGCTCGTCGTCCCGGCCGGCTGGCCGGCCCGCAGGCGCGCGCACTGGACCCTGCTCACGCGGGCCCGCGCGGTGGAGAACCAGGCGTATGTGCTGGCCTGTGCCACCGCCGGCAGCCACGCCGGAGTGGCACAGTCGGGCCACAGCGTCGTCGTGGACCCGTGGGGCGAGGTGCTCGCCGAGGCGGGGACGGACGAGGAGGTCCTCACCGTCGAGATCGATCCGGCGAAGGTCGCGACCACTCGCGAGCAGTTCCCGGTACTGAAGGACCGCCTGCTGGGCCTGGAACGGCCGCGCCGCTAGGGCCTGTCCGGTGTCGCGCCACCGGCACCGGGCCGCCGACGTGGGCGGACAGGTGGCGAGTCGGATACCGAAGACTCGAACCGGACAGAGCGATCGCGGATGGGTGGACAAGCACACGAAGCGCCTGGCAGGTGCGGGCGATCTTGGTCGTGAACCCGTCCACCAGGAGCTTCGCTCCTTCGTGCAGTCCATCTCTGCCCGCAAGCTGCCGCCCCATCGGATTGGAAAAGGCGGCTCAGTGATAAATGCCCCAAAGTCGGTTGAAGCGCCCGTCGTGAACCGATATCAAAGGCTCACTCAATACAAGCTCGTGCGCACGGCCTGATACCGGCTCCCTGACCTTGATGACTCCGAGGTCCCCGGCAGGGCCGAGCTGAGAAGAACTCCGCTCTTCGTCGTCGCGGCCACCGCGGTCGTCGGCAACTTCGGCCACACCGGCGCGGCGTCTCCCGCCAAGTCCTGGTTGCGGACGGTCACGTAAGTTTCATAACCGCTCTCCTCACGTTGAACTCGGCGGATAATATTAGTGATCCAGTGCAGCACGCCACGAGGTCCGCCCTGGGGCCGTGCGCAGGGAAAGGCGCCGTGCCCGCGACGGAGGATTCGGACTACCGTGGACGAGCAAGACCGTGGTCGGGCAGACAGCATCGATCCCGCAGACCAGTGGGTGCTCAATCCGGACACCGGCGAATACGAACTGCGACTGGTCCCTTCCGCACCGCAGTCGCCGCCGCCCGGAGCGCGCCGATCTGACTCGCGGGAATCCGGCCACACGCCGCGCGACCGGACGGCGACACTGGAACGGGAAGCAGGCAAAACAACCGGCCGGGAGATTCCGTTACAGCGCAGGCAACGGGCGAAGCCCGAGCAGTCGGCCGGCCGCCGCAGCCGCCGCCCAGCGAAGAAAAAGTCAAAGGCGAAGAAGGCCCTGATATGGACCGGCGGAACCATGGCCTTCATTCTGGTCGCCACCGGCGCCGCGGCCTACACGTACCTGAAGCACCTTGAGGGCAATGTCACCACGACGGACATCGGTAGCGCGGGCAAGCAGGGCTTCAGTAAGGATGATGCCTTCAATGTCCTGATCATCGGCACCGACAAGCGTACCGGCAGGGGCAATGAGGGTTACGGCGACAAGGGCAGCGTCGGGCACGCCGACACCAACGTCCTGCTGCACGTGTCGAAGGACCGGACGAACGCCACCGCGATGAGCATTCCGCGTGACCTGGTCGTGGACATACCGGACTGCCCGACGAAGCTGGCGGACGATACCGAGAAGGTGATCCCCGGCACGGAGGGTGCCCGCTTCAACACGAGCCTGGGCCAGGACGGTCGAGACCCGGGCTGCACGATGCGCACAGTGGAGGCGGTCACTGGCATCCCGGTCGACCACTTCATGATGGCCGATTTCAACGCGGTGAAAACGCTGACGTCGGCCGTCGAAGGGGTTGACGTCTGTTTGGAACAGCCAGTGAACGACGCGGACTCGCACCTGAAACTGCCCGCCGGCGACTCCACCATTGCGGGCGAGCAGGCGCTGGCGTTTCTCCGCACCCGACACAGCTGGGGCAATGCGGGCGATTTGGACCGGATCAAGGTGCAGCAGCAGTTCCTGGGGTCACTGATGCGCAAGATGGCCTCCGGCGACACCCTGACCAGCCCAACCAAGTTGGTGTCGCTGGCCGAGGCCGCCACCAAGGCGCTGACCGTGGATACCGGGATTGGCACAGTCAGCTCGCTGAAGGATGTTGCGCTGGAGTTGAAGAAGGTGCCGACGAAGAACATTAGCTTCATGACGGTGCTGGTGCTGGACAACCCGGCGGATGGTCCGATTCACAAGACGGTCATTGTCAACCCGGACCTGGCCCCCCCGGTCTTCGACGCAATCAAGAACGACGTTTCCTTCACCGAGGTGAAGGAGCCGAAGGAGAAGAAGCAGGAGAAGGACCCGGAGGCCGCCCTGCTCAAGGGCGCCAAGTCAGGCGCGTCCGAGGTTCGGGTGCGCGTCCTTAACGGCGGCGCCGAGAACGGCAGCGCACAGCGCACCCTGGAGTGGCTGCAGAACAAGAAGGGCGTACTCAAGTCAGAGAACGCGGGTAGCCTCCCCGACGACCGGACCCAGAGCGGAACCACCCTTGAGTACGGCCCCGACCAGGCTTCACAAGCACGGGAGTTGGCCGCACTTATGGGCCTGCGCGGCTCCGCGATGAAGCCGGGCGAGAGCGTGATCAACGCCCAGGGGCTGGCCGCGATGACGCTGACCTTGGGCAAGGACTTCAAAGGCGCGGGCGTGTCCTTCTCCTCTCCGAAGACAGCGCCGAAGGTCGAGGGTTCGTCCACGGCGAACGAGGTAAAGTGCGCCAGCTGAGTCCGGCGCGGAATCGGTCGCCGCGCATCGGTCCGCACTTCGGTTGGCTCGGTCAGAGCTGACTCCGAGCCCGGTCCGCAAGAGCGCTCCTGGAGTTTGATTCGCCTGTCTGAACGGCTGCGTCCGTAAGGCCCTTGGAGGTTGTCTCACGTGGCACGTTTCGCGAGCTTCGTGTAGCAGGCCAGGGCGGCGGCCATGGCCGGGCCTCGGCTCTGCCTGTCATTGCGGACCGTGTACGGGATCTTGAGACCCACGAGCAGCCCATGGCAGGCTCACGCCGCATGATCGATGAATTCGCGAAAGACAACCTGCACGGGAGACTGCGGCGGGACCGCGAGGCGCTGCTCTGGAAACTCGACGGCTTGTCCGAATACGACGCCCGCCGACCTTTGACAGCGACCGGGACCAACCTCCTCGGCCTGGTCAAACACGTGGCCAGCGTCGAGGCCAGGTACCTCGGCGAGGTCTTCGACCGCCCTTCCCCGGAAGCGCTGCCCCGGTGGCAGGACCACTCCAACGGCAGCGATCTGTGGGCGGCCGAGGACGAGACCCGCGATCAGATCATCGGGTTCTACCGGCGCACGTGGGAACACTCGGACGCGACGATCAACGAGCTTCCCCTCGACGCCCCCGGCCACGTGCCGTGGTGGCCGGAGCCTTACGCCGACACCAACCTGTTCGCCGTCATGGTCCATGTCCTCGGCGAGTCCATCCGGCATGCCGGGCACGCCGATATCCTGCGCGAGGGCCTCGACGGCCGGACGGGGTTGCGCGCCGAACACGAGAAGCGGATCGACGAGGAAGCCCGTGCGGCCTACTGCGCGAAGATCGAGCAGGCCGCCAGGTCGGCCGCACCGATCAAGGCAGCGACAATGTGACCGGTTCCGAGCCCGTCGAGCAGCCTGAAGCGTCGCCCGCAGAGTCTGTGGACGACCGGCTGGTCGACGAGCCGGCGGGCGGAGGGCCTTCAGACGCGCCTTCTCGCGGTCATCATCAGCGGCGAGGTGACCGCGCTGGGAACGTGGCTGGACGAACGGCATGGCCCCGGAACCTTCACGGGCCTGTTCCGAACGGCGGGGTATTTCGACCTGGCCTGATCGCCCGAGCCTTGGCGGACGTGCCGGGGGTGCGCGTCGCCCGGAGCGCTGACAGTGGCACTCTTTAAGGCATGAACGATGCTTCTCCCGCGCCCCGCCGTGCCCGTGTCCGCGCTCCCGAGCTGATCGGCAAGGGTGGCTGGCTCAATACGGGCGACACCTCGTACACCTTGGCTGACCTGCGGGGACGCATCGTCATTCTGGATTTTTGGACATTCTGCTGCATTAACTGTCTGCATGTCCTGGACGAGCTGCGGGAGCTGGAGGAGAAGCACCGGGACACGGTGGTGATCATCGGTGTCCACTCGCCGAAGTTCGTGCACGAGGCCGAGCACCAGGCCGTCGTGGACGCCGTCGAGCGGTATGAGGTCCATCACCCTGTCCTGGACGATCCCGACCTGGCGACCTGGAAGCAGTACGCCGTACGGGCCTGGCCCACGCTCGTCGTGATCGATCCCGAGGGATACGTGGTCGCCCAGCACGCGGGCGAGGGACACGCGCACGCCATCGAGAAGCTCGTCCAGGAGCTGGAGGCCGAGCACGCGGCGAAGGGCACACTGCGGCGCGGAGACGGACCGTATGTGCCGCCGGAGCCGGTCGCGACCGATCTGCGCTTTCCGGGCAAGGCGCTGGCGCTGGCGAACGGGAATCTCCTGGTCTCGGACTCCAGCCGCCACCAGCTCGTCGAGCTGGAGCCGGACGGCGAGACGGTCGTACGGCGGATCGGCACCGGCGAGCGCGGCTTCGGCCGGGACTCCTTCAGCGAGCCGCAGGGACTGGCGCTGCTGCCCGACGGCAAGGTGATCGTCGCGGACACCGTGAACCACGCGCTGCGGACGTACGACCCGGTCAGCGGCGCGATCGAGACCGTCGCCGGGACCGGCCGGCAGTGGTGGCAGGGATCACCGACCGCCGGGCCGGCGCTCGAAGTGGACCTCTCCTCGCCGTGGGACGTGGCGTGGTGGGCCGGCCGGGTGTGGATCGCGATGGCCGGCGTCCATCAGCTCTGGACCTACGATCCGGCCACCGGCACGGTCGAGGTCGCGGCCGGCACCACCAACGAGGGACTGGTGGACGGGCCCGCCGCCGAGGCGTGGTTCGCGCAGCCGTCCGGGCTGGCCGCGGCCGGTGACCGGCTGTGGATCGCCGACTCGGAGACCAGCGCGCTGCGTTATGCCGAGCGCGACGGTGCGGACGGCGGCGTTGTCATCCGTACGGCCGTCGGCACCGGGCTCTTCGACTTCGGACACCGCGACGGTGAGGCCGGACAGGCGCTGCTCCAGCACCCGTTGGGTGTCACCGCGCTGCCCGACGGCTCCGTCGCCGTCTCGGACACGTACAACCACGCGCTGCGCCGGTTCGATCCGGCGACCGGTGAGATGACCACGCTGGCCACGGATCTGCGGGAGCCGAGCGGCGCCGTGCTGGTCGGTGAGGACATCGTCGTCGTCGAGTCCGCGCGGCACCGGCTGACCCGGCTGCGGCTGCCCGACGAGGCCGTCCGGGTCGAGGCCGTCGCGCACCGGACGCGGCGGGCCGCCACCGAGGTCACCGCCGGTGCGCTCCGGCTGGATGTCGTCTTCACGGCGCCGAGCGGCCAGAAGCTGGACACCCGCTACGGTCCGTCGACACGGCTGCTGGTCTCCGCCACACCGCCCGAGCTGCTGGCGGACGGCGGCGGCGCCGGTTCGGATCTGAGCCGTGAACTGGTGCTGGCCGACGGGATCACGGAGGGAGTGCTGCATGTCTCCGCGATGGCGGCGTCCTGCGACGACGACCCGGCCAACGAATATCCGGCCTGCCATGTCCATCAGCAGGACTGGGGAGTTCCGGTCCGCGTGACGGAGTCGGGTACGGCCAGGCTCGGTCTGGTGCTCGCCGGAATGGACGCGTAGGACCTCTCGGCCCCGGTGCCGGTCCGGCGGGACCGGCGCCCGGCCGCCGGGCCCGGTCGTCGCCGGGCTCGGCGCGCGGGTCAGAAACCGGAGCGTTCGTCCCGCTCCACGACTGTCGGCGCGACCGGTGTGACGATGGCGCGACGGCGCCGCGCGATGCTGGTGAATGTGGCGATGCCGATGATGCCGACCGCCATCATGATCAGTCCGACCAGGTCGAGATTGACGCTGTCGACTTCCCAGTCGGTCGCGAAGGTGAGGATCGCCCCCACCGCGATAAGGACGATGCATCCGCCAATGCCCATGAATCCCGCCTCCTGATACGAGTGGTGGCCGTTCCGGGCCACATCGCGGGTACCCCGGTCCGGAACAGCCATGCGGGCGGCGGGCGTCGGGGCCCTCGCTCCTCGCTGTCCTGTCAGCCCTCCAGGAACGCGACCAGCGCGTTTGTCAGCAGATACGGATCGTCCGCGCCGCACAGCTCACGCGCGCTGTGCATCGACAGGATCGCCACGCCGATGTCGACGGTCTGGATGCCGTGCCGGGCCGCGGTGATCGGTCCGATCGTCGTGCCGCACGGCATCGAGTTGCTGGAGACGAACGACTGCCAGGGCACGCCCGCCTTCTCGCAGGCCGCGGCGAACACGGCCCGGCCGCTGCCGTCCGTCGCGTACCGCATATTGACGTTGACCTTGAGGATCGGGCCGCCGTTGGGACGCGGGTGGTGCGTCGGGTCGTGGCGCTCGCTGTAGTTCGGATGTACGGCGTGGCCGGTGTCCGAGGACAGACAGACCGTCCCGGCGAAGGCCCGTGCCCGGTCCTCGAAGGTGCCGCCGCGCGAGAGCACCGAACGCTCCAGCACGGTCCCGAGCAGCGGTCCGTCCGCGCCGGTGTCCGACTGGGAGCCGTTCTCCTCGTGGTCGAAGGCGGCGAACACCGGGATGTACGGGAGCGGCCCGCCGGAGACGGCGGCCAGCGCGGTCGTGCCGGCGTGCACCGACAGCAGATTGTCCATCCGCGGCCCGGCCAGCAGCTCGCGGTCGCGGCCCAGATAGGCCGGCGGTTCGATGGCGTGCGGCATCAGGTCCCAGCCGGTGATGTCGGCGGCGTCGACGCCCGTCTCCTCGGCCACGAACCGGATCAGATCGCCCTCCTCCGGCTCTCCGAGGCCCCAGATCGGCTGCATGTGGCGCTGCCGGTCCAGCTTGAGGCCGTCCGTGTTGACCGAGCGGTCCAGGTGTACGGCGAGCTGAGGCACGCGCAGCAGCGCGCGGTCGACATTGACCAGCCGGTGTGAACCGTCCCGCAGCGTGATGCGGCCCGCGAGACCCAGATCGCGGTCGAGCCAGGTGTTCAGCAGTGTCCCGCCGTAGATCTCGACGGCGATCTGCCGCCAGCCGTACGAGCCGCTGTCCGGCAGCGGCTTGACGCGCAGATTCGGAGAGTCGGTGTGCGCGCCGACGATGCGGAACGGTGTGTGCGGTTCCGCGCCGTCCGGTACGTACCAGGCGATGATCGCTCCACCGCGCAGCACGAACCGTCCGCCCGACGATCCGTCCCAGGCATCCGTCTCCAGCACCTGGCGGAAGCCCGCCGCCGTCAGGCGCTCCGCGGCATTGGCCACCGCGTGGTACGGCGAGGGGCTCGCCGCGAGGAAGGACATGAGGTCGTCGGTGTGGCCGCGGTCGAAGCGGGCGGAAATGCTCATGGGGTTCACCATAACGACGGCCCGTGGCCCCCGGCGCGCCAGCGGAGACAACGGTTTGGGCCGGGTCGGGACAAGCTCCGCACATGGGTGAATCAGACACCGGAGAAGGGCGGGAAGCGGTGCGCGCGGCTGGAAAAGTGGCCGGAAAAGCGGCCGGGCACCTCTGGGGAGAGGTGCCCGGCGGCGGTGCCGCGGTGGATGGTGTCGGACAGGGCCCAGAAGGTCTGGAAGCGGCCTAGAAGGCCGCCTCGTCCAGCTCCATGAGGGAGTCGGCGGAGCCGGCGACGGATTCGGCGAGCGCGCGCTGTGCCGAGACGCCGGGCAGGATGTCCGTGGCGAAGAACTTCGCGGCGGCGATCTTGCCCTGGTAGAACGCCACGTCCTTCGTGGCGGCCGTCTCCAGCTTCTCGGCGGCCACGGCGGCGCCGCGCAGCAGCAGATAGCCGACGACCACATCGCCCGACGCCATCAGCAGGCGGGTGGTGTTGAGCCCGACCTTGTAGATGTTCTTGACGTCCTCGCCGGTCGCGGTGAGGTCGGTGAGCATCCGGCCGACGATCGCCTCCAGGTCGACGGCGGCCTTGGCGAGCGCGTCGCGGGCCGGGGCCAGCTCCGTACCGCCGGTGCCGACGGCGAGGAACTTCTTGATCTCCTCGGCCAGGGTGTTCAGCGCCTGGCCCTGGTCGCGGACGATCTTGCGGAAGAAGTAGTCCTGGCCCTGGATGGCCGTGGTGCCTTCGTAGAGAGTGTCGATCTTGGCGTCCCGGATGTACTGCTCGACCGGGTATTCCTGGAGGTAGCCGGAGCCGCCGAAGGTCTGCAGCGACTGCGCGAGCTGCTCGTACGACCGCTCCGAGCCATAGCCCTTGACGATCGGCAGCAGCAGGTCGTTCAGCCCGTTGAGCGCCTTGACGTCCTCGCCGCCGGCCTCCTTGAGAGCGATCTCGTCCTGCACCGAGGCGGTGTACATGACCAGCGCGCGCATGCCCTCGGCGTACGCCTTCTGCGTCATCAGCGCGCGGCGGACGTCGGGATGGTGGGTGATGGTGACCTTGGGCGCGGACTTGTCCATGAACTGCGCGAGATCGGGGCCCTGGACGCGCTCCTTGGCGTACTCCAGCGCGTTCAGATAGCCGGTGGAGAGCGTGGCGATGGCCTTGGTGCCGACCATCATCCGGGCGAATTCGATGATGCGGAACATCTGCCGGATGCCCTCGTGCTTGTCGCCGACCAGCCAGCCCTTGGCCGGATGGCGGTCGCCGAAGGTCATCTCGCAGGTGTTGGACGCCTTGAGGCCCATCTTGTGCTCGACGTTGGTGGCGTAGACGCCGTTGCGCGCGCCCAGTTCGCCGGTCTCCCAGTCGAACTCGTACTTCGGCACGAGGAACAGCGACAGGCCCTTGGTGCCGGGTCCTGCGCCCTCGGGACGGGCGAGGACGTAATGCAGGATGTTCTCCGACATGTCGTGCTCACCGGAGGTGATGAAGCGCTTCACGCCCTCGATGTGCCAGCTTCCGTCCGCCTGCTGGACGGCCTTGGTGCGGCCGGCGCCGACGTCCGAGCCGGCGTCCGGCTCGGTGAGGACCATCGTGGAGCCCCACTGCTTCTCGACCGCGAGCGCGGCGACCTTCTTCTGGGCCTCGTTGCCCTCCTCGAAGAGGATGCCGGCGAAGGCCGGGCCCGACGCGTACATCCACACGGCCGGGTTGGCGCCGAGGATCAGCTCCGCGTAGGCCCAGATCAGGGAGCGCGGCGCGGTCGTGCCGCCGATCTCCTCGGGCAGGCCCAGCCGCCAGTACTCGGAGTCCATGTAGGACTGGTAGCTCTTCTTGAAGGCGGCGGGCACCGGTGCCGTGCTGGTCTCCGGGTCGAACACCGGAGGGTTGCGGTCGGCGTCCGTGAACGACTCCGCGAGGTCGTTCTCCGCGAGGCGGACGACCTCACCGAGGATGCTCTTGGCGGTCTCCACGTCCATCTCCGCGAACGGTCCCGTGCCGTACAGCTTGTCGCGCCCGAGGACCTCGAAGAGGTTGAACTCGATGTCGCGGAGATTCGACTTGTAGTGCCCCATGGCAGCGACTCCGTAAGGATCGGGAGGCAGATTCCTCATGCATGTACCAGTAAGTAGCTACGATGATGCTACCCATGGGTAATAAGACGCAACCCCCTATGGCCATCTGTGACGAGGCTCCCCTTCGCGGTAATCCTCAGTACTCTTGCGCTCATGTACGGCTACGACCAGAATCCGGGCGCGCAGCAGCAGTACGCGCAGCAGCAGCCGCAGCAGCCGATGGGCGGTGCCGGTCCCGGCGGTTACGGCGAGCAGCCGCTGTATCCGGAGCCGTCGCCTCCGTCGCTCGGTGACGCCGTGCGGGCGTTCACGACGGGGTCGCTCTCGGCCGAGGACTTCCAGCAGATCTTCGCGACGTCGAAGGTCTACTGCCCGCGCGGCGACAATCCCGGATTTCTGGCGCTGCACAACACTCAGCAGCCGGTCATCCCGATGTTCAGCACGCTCAAGGAGCTGCGGCGGTACGCGGGCAAGGAGTCGAAGTACTTCGTGATCACGGGCGCCGAGGTGATCGACCTGCTGCCGACGGGCTATGGCTTCGTGCTCGACATGGAGGGCGACCACCGGATGGTGTTCGACGCGAAGGCGGTCGAGCAGATGGTGGACTTCGCCATGCGCCGTATGTACGGCTGACCAGCGCTTTCGCAGACGACGAGGCCCGTACCGGTTCGGTACGGGCCTCAGTCGTGCGCGGCGGATCCGGCGCGGGAATGGATGGAGCCTTGCGGGATGTTCACCATTCAACTAAATTGAGCGCTGGAAAATCGAGGAGGCCCTCATGCCCGCAGTGACCGTCGAAAACCCGCTGACCCTGCCCAAGGTGGTGGCACCGGCCGACGCCGTGGCGCGACCCGTGCTCGCCGTCACGACCGCGCCCAGCGGCTTCGAGGGCGAGGGCTTCCCGGTGCGCCGCGCCTTCGCGGGGATCGATTACAAGCACCTCGACCCGTTCATCATGATGGACCAGATGGGCGAGGTGGACTACGCGCCGGGCGAGCCCAAGGGCACGCCGTGGCATCCGCACCGCGGCTTCGAGACCGTCACGTACATCATCGACGGGACGTTCATCCACAACGACAGCAACGGCGGCGGCGGCACCATCCGCAACGGCGACACCCAGTGGATGACGGCGGGCTCCGGCCTGCTGCACATCGAGGCTCCGCCGGAGGAGCTGGTGGTGTCCGGCGGGCTGTTCCACGGCCTCCAGCTCTGGGTGAACCTGCCGGCGTCCGACAAGATGATGGACCCGCGCTACCAGGACATCCGAGGCGGCCAGGTCCAGCTTCTGACGTCGCCGGACGGCGGTGCGCTGCTGCGGGTGATCGCGGGCGAGCTGGACGGACACGAGGGTCCCGGTGTCACGCACACGCCGATCACGATGATCCACGCGACGCTGCGGCCGGGAGCGGAGATCACGCTGCCGTGGCAGGAGGACTTCAACGCGCTCGCGTACGTCCTGGCGGGCCGGGGCACGGTCGGTACGGACCGGCGGCCGGTCCGGATGGGCCAGACCGCGGTGTTCGGCGCGGGCGGCACGATGACCGTGCGCGCGGACGAGTCCCAGGACTCGAACACGCCGGATCTTGAGATCGTGCTGCTGGGCGGGCGCCCGATCCGGGAGCCGATGGCGCACTACGGCCCGTTCGTCATGAACAGCCACGCGGAGCTCAAGCAGGCCTTCGACGACTTCCAGTCGGGACGTCTGGGCACGGTCCCGGCGGCCCACGCCTGACCTTCGCTCCCATCCGCTCCACCGGCGGCGGCCACGGCCCTCGCCTCGCACCGCCCCGCGGCAGGCGCCCCGCGGGGCGGCGCCGTGATGTCGTGATGTGACGTCATGTCACCCGGGCGGGGGTCCCGGCGGGACACCGGCGGAGCGGCGTGGTCGGGTGGGAAGGTGCAGATGCCCTCGCCGTCTCCCCTCCTGCCCGAGAGCGCCCGGCGCCTCGCCGCGTGGTGCGTGGTGGTGGTGCTGGTGGCCGCGGTCGGAGCCGTGGGGATCTGGCTGGTCGTCACCTTCAAGACCGCCGTCACGCCCGTGCTGCTGGCCGTCCTCGGCACGGCCCTGCTCGGGCCTCTGCACCGGCGGCTCGTGGCGATGAGACTCAACCGGTCCCTCGCCGCCGCGCTGACCTGCGCCGCCGTCGTCGCCGTGGTCGGCGGCGCGACCTACATCGTCGTCAGCGTGCTGGTCGACACCGGTGACCAGATCGTCGCCTCGCTGCGGCAGGCGGGAAAGGACCTGGCCAGGCACTTCGGAGCGGCCGGCACCTCGCTGGACGATGTGGCGGCCAACGCCAAGGACCTGGTCGCGAAGTTCGGAGCCACCGCGGCCTCCGGAGTGATCACCGGGCTCAGTGTCGTCGGCGAACTGATCGCCTCGGCCGTGCTGGCGCTGCTGCTGATGTTCTTCTTCCTGCGCGACTCGGACAAGGCCGCCGGCCTGCTCCGGTCACTCGCGCCGCGCGCGACCGGCGAGACGGCCGAGGCCATGGCGCGGCGCGCCTTCGAGGCCGTCGAGGGCTTTATGCGCGGCACCACCGTCATCGCCTTCATCGACGCGGTCTGCATCACCGTCGGTCTGCTGATCCTCCGCGTGCCCGGCGCCGTGGGACTCGGCGCGCTGGTCTTCGTCGGCGCGTACATCCCGTACCTCGGCGCGGTCCTCTCCGGCGCCGTCTCCGTGCTGGTCGCGCTGGCCGACCGAGGTCTGGCGATCGGTCTCTGGACGCTCGGCGTGGTCCTCGCCGTGCAGGCGCTGGAGGGCCATGTGCTCCAGCCGATGGTGCAGAGCCGTACGGTCCAGATGCATCCGGCCGTGGTGATACTGGCGATCACCGCCGGCGCGAGCGTCGCGGGGATCCTGGGCCTGCTGCTCGCCGTACCGCTGACGGCCGCCGCCTTCGGCGTGGTCTCGGAGCTGCGGCGCCACTACGGCCGCCACAACGGCGCCTCCGGCACCGGAGAGGGCCCGGACACCGGCCCGGGCTCGGGTCCTGACAGCGGTTCGAGTCCGGAATCCGCCTCCGGTTTTCCCGACTCGTAGAGCTCGAACCAGATCGACTTGCCCTCGCCCTGCGGGTCCACTCCCCACGCGTCCGCCAGTATCTCCATCAGCAGCAGGCCCCGGCCGCCGGACGCCAGCTCTCCGGGGCTCCGGCGGTGCGGCAGGTCGTCGCTGGTGTCGGCGACCTCGACCCGCAGCCGCCGCTCGCCGTGCTCTCCGCCGGCCTCCGCGACCAGCAGCGCGTCACTGTCCGTGTGGACCAGCACATTGGTGATCATCTCGGAGACCATCAGCTCCGCCGAGTCGATCTGTTCGCCGTCCGTCCAGTCGTGCAGCAGCTCGCGGACCTGCCGCCGGGCGCCCGCGAGCCGCTCGGGCTCCGTCTGCGCGATGGTCAGCGCGGTGCGCCGCTGAAGCCGGCCGTCGAGGCCAGCGGGCGCGCGGTCCCGGGCGAGCAGTACGAGCGCGATGTCGTCCTCGCGGCGGAACGCGAACTGCCCGGTGCCGTAGTCGGAGGCCGGGCCGTGCACGGCCTGTACGAGGGCGTCGGCGAGCCTCTCCAGCGACTGGTCGCAGCCTTTCTCCAGGATGGGCCGCAGCCGTGCCCAGCCGCTCAGGTAGTCGTGCCCGCCCGTCTCTATCAGCCCGTCCGTACACAGCATCAGTGTCTCGCCGGGCTCCAGGATGACCCGGGTCGTCGGATAGTCGGAGTCGGCCTCGATACCGAGCGGCAGCCCGCCCTCGGTCCGCCGGACCAGCGCCGTCCCGTCCGCCGTGCGGATGACCGGGTCGGGATGGCCGGCCCGGGCGATGTCGAGGGTGCCGGCGGCCGGATCCATCTCCAGATAGAGACAGGTCGCGAAGCGCGCGCCGTTGATCGCGTAGTCCTCGTCGGCGGCGGCGCTGCCGCCCGAGCTGTCCGGCAGCGGATGGCGCTGGAGTCCGGAGAGGAACCGGGAGGCCCGGGAGAGCACCGCGTCCGGCGGATGGCCCTCGGACGCGTACGCCCGCAGCGCGATCCTGAGTTGTCCCATCAGCCCGGCGGCCCGTACGTCATGTCCCTGGACGTCTCCGATGATCAGCGCGAATCTGCCGGAACCGGTGCCCTCGCCCTGAGTCCGGCCGCCCGGCAGCGGAATCATGTCGTACCAGTCGCCGCCGACCTGGAGGCCACCGCCGGTCGGGACGTACCGCGCCGCGACCGTCATCCCCGGGATCTTCGGCCCGAGCGTCGGCATCATCGAGCGCTGCAGGCCGCGCGAGAGCTCGCGCTCGGACTCGGCGACTCCGGCGCGGGCCAGCGCCTGTGCCAGCATGCGCGCCACCGTGGTCAGGACGGACCGCTCGTCCGGAGAGAAGGTCACCCGGTGCTTGAAGGCGGCCATCCACGTGCCCACCGTGCGGCCCGACACGATCAGCGGTACGAAGGCCCAGGACTGGCGGTCGATGCGCTGCACGTACTGCCAGGTGGAGGGATACCGGTCGTGGTACGCCTCCGGCGTCGGCAGATAGACGGCCCGTCCGGTCCGTACGACCTCGGCCGCCGGATAGTCCGTGTGCACGGACATGTCCTCGAAGGGGCCGACGTCTCCGGCCTCGTGGCCATGGTGTCCGATGATCTTGAGCCGTCCGCCGGAGGAGCTGAAGACCGCCAGGCCGTCCGGCGAGAAGCCGGGCATGGACAGCGACGCGGCGACCCGCAGCACCTCGGCGGTCGAGCGCGCCTCCGCCAGCCCCCGGCCCGCGTCCAGCAGAAACGCCTCGCGCGACCTGCGCCAGTCGCCGGTGACGGGAGCCGCGTCGATGGTGGTGCCCGGCGGCGGCTCCGCGACCTCCTGGACGGTACCGGTGAAGGTGTAGTCCAGGCCGCCGTCCGGATTGGCGGTGACGATGGGCTTGGTGCGGGCCCGCAGGGTGCGCAGCACCTGGCCGTTCCCGTCCATGACCCGGAGCCGGGCCTCGGCCACCGTGCCCTCGGTGATCGCGAGATGCACGATCGCGCCGATCTCGTTCCAGTCGACGGGATGGAGACGGGCGCGGGCCGCCGACTCGCGCAGCGTGGCCGGTTCTGAGGGCAGCCCCACGAGCCGGGCCGCCTCCGCGTCGAGAGTCACCCCGGACGCCCTGTCCCAGTGCCACAGACCGGTCGCGGTCGCGGCCAGGACCTGCTCCGTGCGCATCGTCCTACTTTATTAACTTATGTGCCTCCAACGCCACCGAGAGTGCCGCCGTCGCCGGGCGGTAGCCTTGTCCGGACCGGCACAACCCGGGCCCGGTCACCTCCGACTTGCTAAGACTGGATGAACGACGATGCATCGGTACAGGTCCCACACCTGCGGCGAGCTCCGCGCCTCTGACGTCGGCACCGACGTCCGGCTGAGCGGCTGGCTGCACAATCGCCGAGACCTGGGCGGCATCCTCTTCATCGATCTCCGCGACCACTACGGACTGGTCCAGCTCGTCGCCCGGCCCGGTACCGCGGCCAACGAGGAGCTGTCCAAGCTCACGAAGGAGACCGTCGTCCGGATCGACGGCAAGGTCTCCGCGCGCGGCACGGAGAACGTCAACCCGGAGCTGCCGACCGGTGAGATCGAGATCGAGGTCTCCGAGGTCGAGATCCTCGGCGCGGCGGCGCCGCTGCCGTTCACGATCAACACCGAGGACGGCGTCAACGAGGAGCGGCGCCTGGAGTACCGCTTCCTCGACCTGCGCCGCGAGCGCATGCACCGCAACATCATGCTGCGCACGGCCGTCATCTCCGCCATCCGGCACAAGATGACCGCGCTCGGCTTCAACGAGATGGCCACGCCGATCCTCACCGCGACCTCTCCCGAGGGCGCCCGTGACTTCGTGGTGCCGTCCCGGCTGAACCCCGGCAAGTTCTACGCGCTGCCGCAGGCCCCGCAGCAGTTCAAGCAGCTCCTGATGATCTCGGGCTTCGACCGCTACTTCCAGATCGCTCCGTGCTTCCGCGACGAGGACGCCCGCGCCGACCGCTCACCCGGCGAGTTCTACCAGCTCGACGTCGAGATGAGCTTCGTCGAGCAGGAGGACGTCTTCCAGCCGATCGAGAAGCTGATGACCGAGCTGTTCACCGAGTTCGGCGGCGGCCGTGAGGTCACCTCGCCCTTCCCGCGCATCCCGTTCCGCGAGGCGATGCTGAAGTACGGCAACGACAAGCCGGACCTGCGGGCCAAGCTGGAGCTGGCCGACATCTCGGACGTCTTCGAGGGCTCCGAGTTCAAGGCGTTCGCCGGCAAGCACGTCCGCGCGCTGCCGGTGCCGGACACGGCGGGCCAGCCGCGCAAGTTCTTCGACGGCCTCGGCGACTTCGCCGTCGAGCACGGCGCGAAGGGCCTGGCCTGGGTGCGGGTCGGCGAGGACTCCACGCTCAGCGGGCCGATCGCCAAGTTCCTCACCGAGGAGAACGTCAAGGTCCTCACCGAGCGTCTGGCGCTCGCGCCCGGCCACGCCATTTTCTTCGGCGCGGGAGAGTTCGACGAGGTCTCCAAGATCATGAGCGCGGTCCGTGTCGAGGCCGCGAAGCGCGCGGGCCACTTCGAGGAAGGCGTCTTCCGGTTCTGCTGGGTCGTCGACTTCCCGATGTACGAGAAGGACGAGGAGACCGGGAAGATCGACTTCTCGCACAACCCGTTCTCGATGCCGCAGGGCGGCCTGGAAGACCTGGAGACCAAGGACCCGCTGGACATCCTGGCGTGGCAGTACGACATCGTCTGCAACGGCATCGAGCTGTCGTCGGGCGCGATCCGTAACCACGAGCCCGAGCTGATGATCAGGGCCTTCGAGATCGCCGGCTACGACCGCGAGACCGTCGAGCACGAATTCGCCGGCATGCTGCGCGCGTTCCGCCTCGGCGCTCCGCCGCACGGCGGCATCGCGCCGGGCGTCGACCGCATCGTGATGCTGCTGGCCGACGAGCCGAACATCCGCGAGACGATCGCCTTTCCGCTGAACGGAAACGCGCAGGACCTGATGATGGGCGCGCCGACGGAGCTGGACGAGAGCCGTCTGCGCGAGCTGAACATCGCGCTCCGCAAGCCGGTCGCGAAGTCCGGCGAGTAACACACAAGCCGTACACGTCACGGGGACCCGGAACCAAAAGGTTCCGGGCCTCTTCGCGTCCGGCGACAACCCGAGCGGCGGCCCACCGCGTTCTAGGGACGTGGAAGACCGAACAGCACGATGGCGAGGACAACAGGATGGATCCCGGCGACGGCGACTTCGAGGCATTCGTCGCCGCCCATGGACCGAGGCTGCTGCGCGTGGCCTGGCTGCTGACCGGCGACGCCCATCTTGCCGAGGACCTGCTCCAGAGCACGCTCGCGAAGGTGTGGCCGAAGTGGGCGCGGATCGCCGGAGACCGTCCGGAGGCGTATGTCCGCAAGGCGCTGGTGCATACGCACGCCTCGTGGTGGCGCCGCCGCTGGCGCGGAGAGCTGCCGTACGGAGAGCTGCCGGAGTCGGCGGGCGCGGTCGACGCGTACGCGCATGTGGACCTGGAGCAGTCGCTGGCCGCGGCCGTCCGCGCGCTGCCGGTGCGGCAGCGCGCGGTGGTCGTGCTGCGCTACTTCGAGGATCTGAGCGTGGAGGAGACCGCGGCCACGCTCGGCTGCGCCACCGGCACCGTCAAGAGCCAGTCGGCGAGAGCGCTGCGCACGCTGCGGGCCGCGCTGCCCGTGTCGGTGTCCGTGGAAGGCGGTGACCGGCGTGGCTGAGCGAGGCTCCCGGCGGGAGCCCGGGACGGAGGACGAGCAGGAGCTGCGGATCCTGCTGGAACGGGCCGTGCCGCGCCTGCCCGCTCCGGAGGGACGACTGCGCCAGGTGCGGGAGCGAGCGGGCCGCGACCGCAGACGCCGCCGCGCGGCCGGCGCCGCCGCGCTGGCGGTGACCGGTCTCGTGGTGGCCGGCGCACTCCTGCCGGACGCCGTGCGGGACGACGCGGGTCAGGCGCTGCCCGCCGCGTCCGCGCCAACAGCCGTGCCGACCGCCGGCGCGACGGACGGGACACCGGCCACTCCGGTCCGCTTCCCGGACGTGTCCGGACTCGTCCTGCGGCTGCCCGAGCACTGGCAGTCGCTGAACATGCCGGCCTATCCCCAGTACAAGACGCCGGCCCGCGGCTTCGTCTCGTCGCAGCCGCTCACCGCGTACGGACCGGCATGCCTGGTGAAGAACCAGAGCGACTGCCTTCCGGTGCGGGTGCTCGCGGACGGCGGAGTCCTGCTCACTCTGGTCGCGATGGAGGAGACGGGTCTGTCGAGCAAGGTCGAGTGGCCGCCGGTGCTGTACGCGTCCGACGCTCCCTCGCCGGCCTGCCGGCGGATCGGCGGCACCACCGAATACAGCGGGCTGCTCGGCGGCGCTTCCGCTCCGGGCACCGCGATCTCCGTCACCGTCTGCGCCGCCGTCGGCGCTTCCGGGACGGTCGCGGAGGTACGCGCGATGATCAGCGCCGCCCGCTTCGGCGACACCGGAGCGCCGCCGGCCCCCGGCCCGACGCCCACCCAGGACACCCAGGACACCCAGGACACCCAGGACACCCAGGACACCGAGTGACGCGCACGACGAGAGGTCCTCAGAAGCCGTTGTCCCACCTTCTTCCGGGCCCGAGGCGCCCGGCACCTCCCTCTCCGGCGTTGTCGTCAGTCGCCGGCGCTCCGCGTCGGCTCTCTCCTCCGCCTTGGATCCGAAGGCACCGAACGCCTCGGCCTGACCCGAAACGACGTAGGACAATGGCTTCTCAGCTGTCCCTCAGCCCCGTCCGCTCTCCGCGCCGCGGACCACGGCTGGCCGCCGCGCTGCTGGCCGCCGGTCTGCTGCTCGCCGGCTGCGCGGGCACCGCGGACCGGACGCGGTCCGCGCCGGGCGGCGCCACCTCGGACGACAACGTCGCGGGCAGTCCGGATCCGCGCGGCGGCAGCGCCGGCCGGTCGGCGCCCGAGCCCCAGACCGTCGCGCCGAAGGAGATTCCCGGCCTCGGCCCGAAGACACTCGCCGGTATTCCGGCGGAGACGGACCAGGCCGTGGTGGCGACCGGCGCCGGTAAGAACCGCAACACCGGCACCGTGCTGGTCTATGAACGCGACCCGGTCACCGGCTGGGAGCCCGTCTCCGACGCGTGGCCCTCGCACAACGCGCTGCGCGGCTGGACCGACGACCACCGCCAAGGTGATCTGCGCTCACCGATCGGAGTGTTCGGCCTCACCGACGCCGGTGGACTGCTGCCCGATCCGGGCACAAGACTCCCGTACGACCGCGGCTCCGCCTTCTCGGTCTCGGGCACCGGATTCCGTGGCGACTCGCTCGCCGGGTCCTTCGACTATGTCGTGGCGATCAACTACAACCGCGCACCGGGCAACACGCCGCTGGACTGGACCCGGCCGCTCGGCGCCGGCAAGGGCGGTGGCATCTGGTTCCATGTGGACCACGCCGGTCCGACCCAGGGCTGTGTCTCGCTGCCGCGCGGCCGGATGAAGGAGCTGCTGCGCCTGCTGGACCCGGCGAAGAAGCCGGTCGCGGTGATGGGAGACGCGGAGTCGCTGAAGCGCTGAGCCGCCGGTACCGCTCCGTACGGCGCTGCGGACGGGCGCTGCGGACGCGGGGCCCGGGACAGGAGATCCCGGGCCCCGCGTCCGTACTTGCGGTCATGCGCTACGCGGGCTTCTCCTCCAGACGCGGGAACAGCACCGCGCCCTTCGTCACCGTCGCGCCCGCAGGCAACTGCCCCCACTCTCCCGCGCTCTGGACCTTCTGGTCCGCGAGCGCGCCCAGGGACTCCGCCGCGCCGAGCGAGTCCCACAGCTTCTGCGAGGTCTCCGGCATCACCGCGTTGAGCAGGACGGCGACCGCCCGCAGCGACTCGGAGGCGGTGTACAGGATCGTCGCCAGCCGCGCCCGGCCCTCGGCCGACTCGTCCTTGGCGACCTTCCAGGGCTCCTGCTCGGTCAGATAGCCGTTGACCTGCTTGACGAAGGTGAAGACCGCCGCGATACCGCCCGCGAAGTCCAGCTCCTCACCGATCTTCCGGTCCGCCTCGGCGACCGCCGCGGCCAGTCCGTCCCGTACGGCCTGCTCGGCGTCGCCGGCCGCCTGGTCAGCGGGCAGCTCGCCGCCGAAGTACTTGCCGACCATGGCCGCGACGCGCGAGGCGAGGTTGCCGTAGTCGTTCGCCAGCTCGGAGGTGTAGCGGGCGCTGAAGTCCTCCCAGGAGAACGAGCCGTCCTGGCCGAAGGCGATGGCCCGCAGGAAGTACCAGCGGTAGGCGTCGACGCCGAAGTGCGAGGTCAGGTCCTGCGGCTTGATGCCGGTCAGATTCGACTTCGACATCTTCTCGCCGCCGACCATCAGCCAGCCGTTGGCGGCCACCCTGCCGGGCACGGGCAGACCCTGCGCCATCAGCATCGCGGGCCAGATGATCGCGTGGAAGCGCAGGATGTCCTTGCCGACCAGATGGACGTCGGCCGGGAAGGTCGCCTCGAACCTCTCCTGGTCGGCGCCGTAGCCCGCCGCCGTCGCGTAGTTGAGCAGCGCGTCGATCCAGACATAGATGACGTGCTTCTCGTCCCACGGCACCGGGATGCCCCAGTCGAAGGTCGAGCGCGAGATCGACAGGTCCTGGAGGCCCTGCTTGACGAAGTTCACGACCTCGTTGCGGGCCGACTCGGGCTGGATGAAGCCGGGATTGGCCTCGTAGTGCTCCAGCAGCCTGGTGCCGTACGCGCTGAGCTTGAAGAAGTAGTTCTCCTCCTTGAGGATCTCCACCGGCGTCTTGTGGATCGCGCACAGCTTGACGCCGTTCTCGTCCTCGATCAGATCGCCGGGGAGCTTGTACTCCTCGCAGCCCACGCAGTACGGGCCCTCGTAGCCGCCCTTGTAGATCTCGTCCTTGTCGTACAGGTCCTGCACGAACTCCCGCACACGGTCCGTGTGCCGCTTCTCCGTCGTACGGATGAAGTCGTCGTTCGCGATGTTGAGATGCTCCCAGAGAGGCTTCCACGCCTCTTCGACGAGCTTGTCGCACCACTCCTGCGGGGTGACCCCGTTGGCTTCCGCGGTGCGCATGATCTTCTGACCGTGCTCGTCCGTGCCGGTGAGGTACCACACCTTCTCGCCACGCTGGCGGTGCCAGCGGGTGAGCACGTCGCCTGCGACGGTCGTGTAGGCGTGGCCCAGGTGAGGAGCGTCGTTGACGTAGTAAATGGGGGTGGTGACGTAGAACGCCTTCCCACCCTGCTCTTCGGATCCAGTGGCCGCCATGGTCGAAATGGTATAGGCCCGGCGCCGGTGTCCTCGCATCGATAAAAGGCCACCGCTACCCGACGGAGAGCTTTGCGAAACACCCTGTGCCGTAGACAGGCGCATCCTGGGAGGAGAAGGGCATCATGAGCGAGGCGGGGCGCGGAGCGGGTCACAGGACGGGGCACGGACCGACGCGGAGTACGGGGTTGCGGGCGGAGCGCGAGGCAGGGGACGGCAGCATGCGGGTACTGGTCGCCGAGGACGAGGAGGTCCTGGCCGAGCTGGTGGCCACCGGGCTGCGGCGGGCGGGCTTCGCCGTCGACACCGTGTACAGCGGTGACGCCGCACTCGCCTATCTGGGACTGCACGACTACGACGTCGTCGTCCTCGACCGCGATCTGCCACGCGTCCACGGCGACGACGTCGCGCGCAAGCTGGTCGCCGAGTCGTCCCGTACGCGCATTCTGATGCTCACCGCGTCCGCCTCCATGGAGGACCGGGTCGAGGGTCTCGACCTCGGCGCCGACGACTATCTGGGCAAGCCCTTCGACTTTCCGGAGCTGGTCTCCCGGGTGCGCGCCCTGCGGCGGCGCAGCTCCAGGCCCGTCCCGCCGCAGCTTGAGCGGCACGGCGTGCGGCTCGATTCCGTACGGCGGACGGCGTCCAGGGACGGACGCGCGCTGGATCTCTCGCCCAAGGAGTTCTCGGTGCTCCAGATCCTGCTGGAGGCGGACGGCGCGCCGGTCTCCGCCGAGGAGCTGCTGGAGCGGGCGTGGGACGCGCACGCGGATCCGTTCACCGGTGCGGTGCGGGTCTGTCTCAGCAAGCTGCGCGGCAAACTCGGCGAACCGCCTCTCATCCGTACGGTGCAAGGTGTGGGATACGCCCTGTGATACGCCCGCTGAACCGGCCCGTCACGGGTCCCGGCTCCACCATCCGCACGCGCGTCGCGGTCATCTACGGCGGAGTCTTCGTCGTGCTCGGCGGCTGTCTGCTCGCCGTCGTCAATCTGCTCTCCAGCGCCGGTACGGAGGACGAGGCCGCGGCCATCGCCGCCCGGGTCTCGCCGCCCCGGGTGACTCCGGCGCTGCCGGTGGCGTCGGTGCGCGGGTTTGTCGCCGAGCGGCAGCTCGCGCCCGTCACCGTCTATCAGCTCACGGACAACGTCAGTGACGCCGCGACTCACGAGATGCTGGTCTGGTCGGTCGCCGCGCTGCTGGTCATGGCCGCGTGCGCGGTGGGAGTGGGCTGGTGGACGGCGGGGCGGGTGCTGCGGCCGGTGCACGCGATGACGGAGCGGGCCCGCCGGCTGTCCGAGCACAATCTCCACGAACGGATCGGGACGAGCGGTCCCGACGACGAGCTGCGGGAGCTGGGTGTCACGCTGGACGCGCTGCTGGCGCGGTTGCAGACGGCCTTCGACAGTCAGCGCCGGTTCATCGCGAACGCCTCGCACGAACTGCGGACACCGCTGGCGACACAGCGGGCCGCGATCCAGGTCGGTCTCGACGGACTCTGCACACCGGACGAGCTGGCCCGTACGAAGAAGACCCTGCTCGACAACAACCGGCGCAGTGAGCAGCTCATCGAGGGTCTGCTGGTCCTGGCGCGCAGCGAGCGCGGCGTGGAGGACCAGGAGCTGGTGGACCTGGGTGAGGCGGTGACCAGGGAGACGGCCCGGTACGGACCGGCCGTGACTCCGGAGGTCGCGGACGCGGGAGTGGTACGCGGCAATCGGCTGCTGCTGGGTCAGCTCGTGGGAAACCTGCTGGCCAACGCCGTCACGTACAACGTGCCCGGCGGCACGGTGGAGGTCGGTGTCAGCGGATGCGTGCTCACGGTGCGCAATACCGGACCGGCCGTCGCCGCGGCGGACATACCGTCGCTGTTCGAACCGTTCCGGCGCGGAGAGGGCCGGGACCGGATGGGACCGGGCGCGGGGCTCGGGCTCTCCATCGTCCGGTCGATCGCGGTGGCGCACGGCGGCACTGTCACGGCGGCGCCTGGCGGGACCGGCGGTGGACTGCTGGTGACGGTGACACTGCCGCCGGCCCGGGACGCCACCGCCGGCCACGCGTGAGATGACGCGGGCCGGCGGCGGCTGAGGTGGTGGCGGACTCAGTTTCCGGAGTCAGTCTCCGGAGGTGATCCGCCAGTCGGTCAGCAGTCCGCGGTAGAGGTCGGCGTCGGGGACGTCGCGCGGCGTGGGGCCGGCGTGGAAGAAGCCGACGTTGTCCAGTCCCAGCTTGCGCAGGAAGTCGAACGCCTTGGATTCGTGGTCGCCGAACGCCACGAACGCCCAGTGGAACGGCTTGCCGGCCACATCGACGAGTGCCTGCCGTGCGGGCTGCTTGGCGTCCGGCGCTCCGTCCGTCTGGAAGACGACGAGGACGGGGCCTTCCGAGCCGGACTTCTCGTAGTGCTCGACGACCTCCTCGACGGCCCGGTGGTAGCTGGTCCGGCCCATGCGTCCGAGACCGGCGTGCGTCTCGTCCACGACGTTCTCGTAGGCGGCCGGTGTGAGGTCGGCGGTGCCGTCGATGTCGGTGGAGAAGAACACGGTGTGCACGGCCGCGTTCTCGTCGAGACGCGCGGCGAGCGCGAGCGTCTGCTCGGCGAGGTGCTGGGCGCTGCCGTCCTTGTAGTACGGCCGCATGGATCCCGACCGGTCGAGGACGAGATACACGGTGGCCCGCCGGTCGCCGATGCCGAGGTCGTCGAGTGCGGCTCCGGCGGCGGTGTAGTGGCCGACGAGGCCGGGAGCGGCCGAGGTGAGCGGCGAGAGCGGCGCCGCGGTGGACGCGCCGGTCTCCGGTGCGGGCTCGGATGCGGGCTCGGATGCGGGCTCGGGTGCGGAGACCGGCTCGGGTTCCGGTGCGGGTTCGGCTGCGGGTGCGGAGACCGGCTCGGCTTCGGGTTCGGCTTCCGGCGCGACCGGTGCTGCCGCCTCCGGCGCCGCGTCGGTCTCTTCTTCTTCCTTCTCTTCTTCCTTGTCGGCGGCGGTGGTTGTGATGACATCCTCAACAGCCGTGTCCGGCACGGGAGTTGCCGTCGGCTCTGCCGCCGTCTCGACGGATGCGGCCGGAACGCCCGTGTCTGACGGTTCGTCAGCAACCGGTGCCGTGGCGGCCGGAACGTCCTCCTGCGAGACCGCGACTGCTTCGGGCTCGGCCTCCACCGGCTCGGCAGCCGTTTCGGCGGCCGTTTCGGTGGCGGGAGCGGCGGCCGGGACCGGTGCGGCCGGAGCCTCGGCGTCCGCCGGGACGACCGGATCGGCCTCGGCCACCGGGTCGTTCGTGGGTGCGGCGGTGGCCGGAGTGTCCGCCGTCGGCTCCGTCGATGTCTGGGCCGGGACCGTGGCCTGCGGTACGTCCTCGGCCGAGGCCGAACGCGCCGTCTGCGGCGGGACGGTGCCGCCGTCCTTGGACGGCCGGGGGTTGTCGAATGCCGCGGCCACCAGGTCCGCCGCTCCCGCCG
Organism: Streptomyces sp. AK02-01A; assembly: GCF_033795305.1. NCBI lineage: Bacteria > Bacillati > Actinomycetota > Actinomycetes > Kitasatosporales > Streptomycetaceae > Streptomyces > Streptomyces sp. AK02-01A. The sequence goes on along the minus strand of NZ_JARBAE010000004.1, from coordinate 172,619 downwards.
TCTCCGACGTGGCCGGCTTTCTGGCCGGCGCCGGTACGGTCGCCGCCGGGACCGCCGTGCCGGTCGCCGTGTCCGAGGTGCCGGTGGCCGGTTCGGCCGGTTCGGCCGGCTCGGTCGCTTCGGCCGGCTTGACCGGCTCGGTCTGCTCCGCCGACTCCGTACGGTCGGCCTGGGACGGTACGGAGGCTGCCGCCGACTCGTTGCGCTCCTCCGCACGGTCGCGTCCGAACACCTTGCGCAGCAAGCTCCGAATGCCCATGGGCGAGGCCTTTCAGATGAGTTGGGTGCGGTGTCCGCCGCCGGGGAAAAAACACATCCCTGGCCAGGGCGGATACGTAAGGTTAGCGGCCGCTCCAAATGATCTCCGGCAGGGGCGGCCAACGCGTAAGGCGGCCGGTGCGGGGCCTCTGGCCTGCGCGGCGCGCTCGGTGCCACTCCGGTGACCACCGTCACCGGCCTCCCGGACGCTCCGCATTCATCACCCGTTCACCGCTATGCCGTCACCCTGCTGGCGTCCCCCCATACCGTCACCGCCAGGACTTTCCGACACCCTGTCGGCCTCGCGGCGCGGGGCGCGCGCCGGAACCACACACATCGGAGGCGAAAGTGCGCAAACTGCTGCCGCTGCTCAGTTCTCACCCCGGCGGACGATCCGCCCTGACCTGCCGCTACCGCTGCGGGGACGCGTGTTTCCACGAAGTGCCGAACAAGAGCGAGAACGAATACGCGGGTGATGTCATCGCCCGTGCTCTCTCGCGGCGTTCCATGGTCCGCGCCGCCGCTGTCGTGACGGTGGCCGCCGCCACCGGCTCCGCCGTTGTGGTCGGTCCCGGTGAGGCTCCGGCAGCGGCGGCCGCCGCCGGTGACGACCGCAAGGGCGGCGGCAGCGGCTCCAAGGCCGACGGCGCGCGCGGTCTTCGCTTCGCTCCTGTCGCTCCCAACACCGCCGACAAGGTGACCGTGCCCGCCGGTTACAGCCAGAACGTGGTCATCCGCTGGGGCGAGCCGATCCTGCGCGGCGCACCGGACTTCCATCCCGACAAGCAGTCCGCCAAGGCGCAGGCCGGCCAGTTCGGCTACAACAACGACTTCCTGAGCCTGCTGCCGCTCAAGGGCGAGCGCGGCCGTCAGGTGCTTGTGGCCAACCACGAGTACACGGACGAGATCCTCATGTTCAAGGGATACGACCCGGCGAAGCCGACTCGTGAGCAGGTGGAGATCGCCTGGGCCGCGCACGGTCTCTCCGTCGTCGTGGTCGAGGAGGACCGCAAGAGCGGCAAGCTCACGGCGGTGACCAGGCACCAGCTCAACCGGCGGCTCACGGCCACCAGTGAGTTCGTCCTCACCGGCCCGGCGGCCGGCAGCGCGCTGCTCCGGACCTCGGCGGACCGCACCGGCAGCAGGGTGCGCGGCACGCTCAACAACTGCGCGGGCGGCACCACTCCGTGGGGCACGACGCTGCACGGCGAGGAGAACTTCAACCAGTACTTCGCCAACGGGTCGAGCGCGACGGACCTGCGCTACGGCATCGGCACCGCTGCCAGCGAGCGCAAGTGGGAGCTGTTCGACAAGCGCTTCGACCTCAAGCAGGAGCCGAACGAGGTCCACCGCTTCGGCTGGGTCGTCGAACTGGACCCGTACGACCCGGACTCCACGCCGCGCAAGCGCACCGCGCTCGGCCGCTTCAAGCACGAGGCCGCGCAGCCGAGGCTGACCGCCGACGGCCGTCCTGTCGTATACATGGGCGACGACGAGCGCTTCGACTACTTCTACAAGTTCGTCTCGTCGAAGAAGATGAAGCCGGGCAACAGCCGCGCCGCGCACGAGCACAACCTCACGCTGCTCGACGAGGGCACGCTGTATGTCGCCAAGCTCTCCGGCGACAGCCCGGCCGGCGAGTTCGACGGCGACGGCAAGCTGCCGAACGACGGTGAGTTCGACGGCTCCGGAGTCTGGATCCCGCTCGCCACCGGAGATGTGTCGCATGTCCCGGGCATGACCGCCGACGAGGTGTACATCTTCACGCGGCTAGCGGGCGACACGGTCGGCGCCACCAAGATGGACCGTCCCGAGGACGTCGAGCCGTCGCCGCGCTCCGGCCGTGTCTATGTCGCGCTGACGAACAACACCGACCGCGGCAAGGCGGGCACGGCGGGCGCCGACGAGGCCAATCCCCGTAACGCCAACAAGCACGGCCAGATCCTGGAGCTCGCGGAGAACTGGGACGACCCGGCCGGCGACGGCTTCGCCTGGCGGCTCTTCCTGGTCGCCGGCGACCCGAAGGACCCGGCGACCTACTTCGCGGGCTTCCCGAAGGAGAAGGTCAGCCCGATCTCCTGCCCGGACAATGTCGCCTTCGACCCGTACGGCAACCTCTGGATCTCGACGGACGGCAACGCGCTCGGCACGCATGACGGGCTGTTCGGTGTGGCGACACAGGGCGAGCGGCGCGGTGAGCTGAAGCAGTTCCTGACCGTGCCGAACGGCGCGGAGACCTGTGGGCCGCTCATCCAGGACCGCCGTGTGCTGGTCGCCGTGCAGCACCCGGGCGAGCTTGACGGCGCGTCCGTGGAGAAGCCGGCGAGCACCTGGCCGGACGGACCGGGCAGGATCGTCCGGCCGTCGGTGGTCGCCGTCTGGCGCAAGGACGGCGGGGACATCGGCGTCTGAGCCGACACTGTCGCGAGGTGGCGCCGTCTCGGACCGGCGTCACCTCGCTCCACCGGCCGCTGAGTGCGGTGGCGCGCCGACGGTCCTGAGGATCCGGCGGACGGCCGTAAAAAGGCGGGAGCCGGGAGCGGACAGCGCTTACTCTCGGTATATGGCTTCTGAGGCTGAGGTTCCGGGCGGCGGGACGGTACGGGTCGATAGCTGGATCTGGTCCGTACGGCTCACCAAGACACGCTCCCAGGCGGCCGCGGCCTGCCGTGCGGGCCATGTCCGTATCAACGGAGACCGGGTCAAGCCCGCGCACGCGGTCAAGCAGGGCGACGAGGTGCGTCTGCGGCACGCCGGCCGGGACCGGATCGTGGTGGTCTCGCGCATCGTGCGGAAGCGGGTGGGCGCGCCGGTGGCGGTGGAGTGCTATGTGGACAACAGTCCGCCGCCACCGCCGAAGGAGTTCACGGTTCCGATCGCGATCCGCGACCGAGGAGCCGGCCGGCCGACCAAGCGCGACCGCCGGGACCTGGACCGGCTGCAGGGCTTCTGAAGCGCTCGCCGCACCGTCCTGGATCTTGCTCTCCAACGTCGCGAAGAGCGCCGTTCGATCAGTTGTGGGTAAAGCGCATCCCAACCGATACCTGTGAATGTCTGAGTGCGACCAAGAAATGCGCCGGATTGCCCAGTTGTAGGGATGTTGGATTCGTCACCGCCGTCGTCCTGGCTTGAATTAAACGGATAGTGTGAGCGGTCCGGTGGACCCGGCCGTCAGGCCGTGCACGCCGGACGTTGACCGCGCGCCTTTGAAGAGGGGGACAAGGCGCCGCGTGGCCCCGACGGAGGATGTAAACAACCGTGGACGCGCAAGGCCGTGGGCGGGCGGACGATATCGATCCCGCAGACCAGTGGGTACTGAACCCGCATACCGGTGACTACGAACTGCGACTGGACGCATCCGCAGGGCAGTCGCCCGTTCCAGCACCTCGGAGATCGAGGCCGAGGCCGGAAAGGCCGCAGCCGGATTCGTCCGGACAGGCCCCGAAACAGGGCCCGCCGAGACAGGGCTCGTCCCGTACCGAGCGGCCGGTTCCCGGCCAGCGCGGGCGCCGCGCCCAGGAGAGCAAGGCGCCGGCCGGCCGACGCCTCGCCAAGAAGAAGCCCAAGAAGCGGAAGGCGCTGGTGTGGACCGGCGGCGTGATGGCCTTCCTCCTGGTGGGCGTCTCTCTCGGCGGATACCTCTACTACCGGCATCTCAACGGCAACATCACCACGTACGACGTGGGCACGGGCAACAAGGACGTCGTCAAGGACGGCCCGATCAACATCCTGATCATCGGCACCGACAAGCGCACCGGTGCGGGCAACGAGGGCTACGGCGACAAGGGCAGTGTCGGCCACGCGGACACCAACATCCTGGTGCATGTGTCCAAGGACCGTACGAACGCGACCGCGCTGAGCATTCCGCGTGACCTGATGACGGACATACCCGACTGTCCGACGAAGCAGCCCGACGGTTCCACCAAGGTCATACCGGGCACGTCGAACGTCCGCTTCAACACCAGCCTCGGCCAGGACGGCCGCGACCCGGGCTGCACGATGCGTACCGTCTCCGAGCTGACCGGACTGAAGGTCGACCACTTCATGATGGCCGACTTCAACGCCGTCAAGACACTGACCACGGCCGTGGACGGCGTGGAAGTCTGTCTCGCCAAGGACGTGGACGACCCCGACTCGCATCTCAAGCTGCCGGCGGGCGAGCACACGCTCCAGGGCGAGCAGGCGCTGGCCTTCGTACGGACCCGGCACAGCTTCGGCAACGAAGGCGACCTCGACCGCATCAAGGTGCAGCAGCAGTTCCTGGCCTCGCTGATGCGGAAGATGCAGTCCTCCGGGACGCTGACCAGCCCGACCAAGGTGCTCGGCCTCGCGGAGGCGGCCACCAAGGCCCTCACGGTCGACTCGGGCATCGGGTCGATCAGCAAGCTCCAGTCGCTGGCGATGGAGCTCAAGGACGTCGACCCGAAGAACATCACCTTCACCACTCTGCCCGTCGACGACAATCCGGCGGAGACGGTGCGGGCGACGGTCGTCGTCAAGGAGTCCCAGGCCGAGCCGCTGTTCGCGATGATGCGGGACGACATATCGCTGACCGAGGTGAAGAAGAAGGCGGCGGCCGAGGAGAGCGCCAAGCTCAAGGGGCCCAAGGCCGATCCCGCCGACGTACGGGTCAGCGTCTACAACGGCAGTGGTGTCCAGGGCGCGGCTCAGACGACTCTCACCTGGCTGCAGAACACCGAGGGCGTGCTCAAGTCGAGCCAGCTCGGCAACGCCGACGAGGATCTGGCCAAGACGACGCTGGAATACGCGCCCAACCAGGCCGACCAGGCGCGTCGACTCGCCGAGATCATGGGCCTGTCCGCCGCCGCGCTGAAGGAGGGCACGGAGGACGCGGGCGAGATGGATCCGATGACACTGACGCTCGGCGCCGACTTCAAGGGCGCCGGGATACCGCTCACCGCTCCGACAAAGGCGCCGGAGTTGATCCAGAGGGTCGAAGCGGACAAGGCCGTGTGCGCCAAGTAAGACATTCGCGCCCGCCCTCCCTGCCATGCGCGGGGAGGGCGGGCGCGGTCCGGGGTGGGGCGGGAGGGGCAGCAATGAGGCAGAGCAGCACGCACGCGGAGGGCACGCGAAGACGCGTCCGGCACGCCGGTGAGCTCGGCTGGGACGACAGCCTGTACGAGGGCGCCGAAGGCGGTGAGGCCGGCGAGGACGGCGGAGACGGCGAAGGCGGAGACCGGCCGCCGCGCGGTCGCGACGGCCGGGGCGGCGCTCCGCGCGCGCGGCGCGGCAAACGCCGGATACTCCGCTGGTCGGCCACGGCGCTGGCGGTGCTGGTCCTCGGCACGGCCGGGGCCGGATACCTCTACTACGAGCACCTCAACGCCAACATCAAGAAGGCCGACCTCAACCTCGGTGACCACAAGGCCGCCAAGCCGACGCCGAACGCGGCCGGCCAGACGCCGCTGAACATTCTGCTGGTCGGATCCGACGCGCGGGACTCCAAGGAGAACCAGGCGCTGGGCGGCGCCAAGGAGACCTTCGGCGCGCCGCCGCTGGCGGACGTGCAGATGCTGCTGCATCTCTCCGCCGACCGCCGCAATATGTCGGTGGTCAGCATCCCGCGCGACACGCTGATGAAGATCCCGAAGTGCACCGATCCGGACACCGGCAAGGTGTATCAGGCGACCGCGCTTCCGATGATGACGAACGAGAGCCTCGGACGGGGCGGGCCCGGCTGCACGGTGGCCGCCTGGGAAGAGCTGACCGGTATTCACATCGACCATTTCATGCTGGTCGACTTCGCCGGAGTGGTCTCCATGGCCGACGCGATAGGCGGCGTACCGGTCTGTGTGGACGCCAACGTCTACTCGCACTCGTCGGACGGCAAGGGCTCCGGCCTCAGGCTGGCCAAGGGAACACATCCGGTCAAGGGCGAGCAGGCCCTCCAGTGGCTGCGGACGCGCTACGGCTTCGAGGACAACACCGACATAGGCCGGACCAAAGCCCAGCACATGTATATGAACTCGATGGTGCGTGAGCTGCGTGAGAACGCCACTCTGGGCAATCCGCAGAAGCTGCGGAGTCTCGCCGAGGAGGCCACCGCGGCGCTGACGGTCGATCCTGGTCTGGACACCGTGAAGAAGCTCTACGACCTCAGCAACGAGCTGAAGAAGGTGCCGACCGAGCGCATCACCATGACCACCATGCCGTGGCAGTGGGCCGTGTCCGACCGCAACCGTGTGGAGCCCAAGCCGGAGGACGCCGAGAAGCTCTTCCGGCTGGTCCGCGAGGACATCGCGCTGGACGGCAAGGACAAGAAGAAGGCGAGCGGCGCCGAGAAGACGCCGGACGATCCGGCGGCGGCCGACGAGGAGATCGCCGTCCAGGTGCGCAACGGTACGCGGACCGACTCGCTGGCGCCGGTGAGCAGCCGCGCGAGCGGTGTCGCGCAGGTCCTCGCCGGCAAGGGATTCACCAGCGCGACGGCGGAACCGGGAGCGGCGTCGGCGCAGCCGAAGACCGTCGTCCGCTATCCGAGCGCGGACATGGAGGGTGATGCCTGGGCGGTCGCCAAGGCCCTGGGCATCCCGACGAGTTCGGTGCAGCGGTCGACGGAGGTCTCCGGAGTGACGCTGGTGGTGGGCGGCGACTGGCGCGAGGGTGACATGTATCCGAAGGCCAAGGCCGAGGACGACAAGATCCCGGAGTCGGCCGACGCTCTCAACGGCTCGAACAAGAAGGCGTGCATGCGGGTCAACCCGGCCTTCACCTGGTAGTCGCGGAAGCGAGCGCGGCGGGCGCCGCGCGGTGCGTGAGGCCCGGCCCGGACGGCTGTCCGGGCCGGCGACTTCACATTGCCCGACAAACACAGCGCGGGTCCGTCAAGGCACCTCACGCTCACGGGACTTGCCGGTGGGACGTGCCGAAATATCACTCAGGGATGATGTTTATTCTGGTCCATCTGGCCGCTGGAGGGCCACAGTTGGGTCGTTCGTAAAAATCTCTGCCATCTTCGCGCGCCGGTGTACGCGTCCCGTCCATGGACAACGCCCTTTGCCGCAGGCGGTGTTGTGGGATCCGGCCGATCACCGGCCGCGAACGCGTACGGTCACCTCTGCTGTACGGAAAGTAAAATGCCGTGCCGCAGGGAAGGTCCTTCCCATGAACCACGACGGTGAACGGCGCGACCAGCGCGACCAGTACGACCAGTACGCCCGGTACGAGCAGCATGTGACCTTCCGGCTGCCCAGTCATCCGCGCAGTGTGGGCCGCGCCCGTGAGGCGCTCGACACCACTATCGACCTGCCGGAAGAGCCCGCCGCGACCGCCGCTCTCCTGCTGTCGGAGCTTGTCACCAACGCGCTGCGCCACGGCAGCCCGCCCGGCCGGGAGATCTCCGTCAGCCTGCGCCGGTCGGACGGGCTGCTCAAAATGGAGGTCGAGGACGCGGGTGACTTCCTGCCACGGCCGCGCACGCCCGGCGTCGACGACGAGTGCGGGCGAGGGCTCGCGCTGATCGTGGCGCTCGCCGACGACTGGGGTGTCGCTCCTCGGCAGGGGCCGGGCAAGCGGGTCTGGGTGACTCTCAAAGTGTCCGGTCCCTGAGGCCGGACCGCCGCTGCGGAGAGGCGATCGCACACGCCGCCCGCACCTCCTGGCGCAGCGGACCCAGTACGTCGTTCTCCTCACCGGCCGGCTCCAGCCGCACACCGACAAGGACTTCGCTCGACCGCATGGCGCCGGCCAGTTCCCTCAGCCGGCGCTCGACAGCGGCGGTCTCCGCCGGAGCGGGCGGCGGCGCGCCCTGGTCGACGCGGACGCGGGCCGCCGTCGTCGCGTCGGCGACGCGCTCCACCGCGACGACCAGCGGCCACCAGGCCGCCGCCCGCGCTCCGGTGGGCGGAGGCTCGGTCAGAGCACGCTGGAATTCGGCGCGGACGGCCGACAGGTCGCGGTAGAGCCGGCGGCGTCTGCGCACCCGGTCGCCTTCCTCGGCGGTCCCGAACGTGCTGCGCACATACTCCGCCGCGTCCTCGACCGCGTCCGCCAGCCGGTCGCCGATCCGGGTGTGCCAGCTCTCGGGCCACAGCAGATAGCCCGCGACCAGCACGATCGCGCAGCCGATCACGCTGTCGACGAGCCGAGGGAGGATCAGGTCCGGACCCTGGTGGTTGAGGATGTCGGTGAGCAGCAGGATCACCGGTGTGAGCGCCGCGGTCTGGAAGGCGTAGCCCTTCGCGGACACCGCCGGCACAAGCGGAGCGAGGAGCATCATGACCGGCACGTCCCACCAGCCGGGCGGCACCTCCGTCAGGACCGCCGCGGCGACGACCAGACCCGCGGCGGTGCCCAGCGCCCGCAGCACGGCCCGTGAGAAGACCGAGCCGAAGTCCGGTTTGAGGACGAAGGTGACCGTGAGAGTGATCCAGTACGAGCGCTCCACCGTGATCAGCGACACCAGCGCCTGCGCGATTCCGATGCAGAGCGCGAGGCGCAGCCCGTACCGCCAGGAAGCCCTGGAGAGCACGATGTCGCGGGCCGCGTTACGGACGCGGACGCGCAACGGCGAGGGACGGCCGAGCCGGTCGCCGGCGTTGTGCGGATCGGGTCCGGCCGCGCGCACCACGGTCGCGACATGGCGCAGCGCGGCGTCGACGGCGTGTTCGGAAGGAGTGCGGGGCGCGGGCAGTCGAAGGGCCGGACCGCCGGTACTGCCTTCGGCGACGGCGTCCGCCAACTCCCGTACGGCGGCCGGGAACGCGGCGGGCAGCGGTCCGCCGTGGAGATGGGCGGCGGGCGCGGACTCGATGAGCGGGACGAGCACATTGAGCTGCGCGACCAGCCGTACGAGAGGACCGCGCCGGCCGTGGTCGCGGGCGCGGCGCGCGAGGACGACGTCGTACGCCTCGTTCAGGGACTGGGTCAGGGCCAGCCGTTTGCTGTCGTAGTCCGTGCCGCCGGCCGCCTCCAGCAGATCGGCCAGCGCGCGGTAGGTCCCGGCGACGGCGGCCCGTTCCTTCGCTCTGCCGCGCAGCGGCCAGGCCATCAGCGACAGGACGAGGACGAACAGCCCGCCGGCGGCGAGCAGCAGCGGAGCTTTCCACCAGGGACCCGGCAGCGGCAGGCCGGCGCCGAACGCGGCCGTGAGCAGGAGCAGCAGTCCGGACGACGAGGCCACCGCGCCGATCGAGGAGATCATCCCGGAGACGAGCGCGACCAGCGTCAGGATCCCGACGGCGACCCAGCCGTGTCCGTAGACGAGTGTGCCGAGCGTGATACCGATGACGCCGAAGAGCTGAGGCACCGCGATGGTGATCAGCCGCATCCGGTACACGTCGGCGGTGTCGCTGATGACACCGAACATCGCGCCGACCGAGACGAGCACGCCGACATCGGGTGCGCCGGCGGCGATGCCGGCCGCCAGTGGCGCCGCCAGAGCGACGGAGGCGCGGCCGGCGGCGGCCCAGGGGACAGGCGCGGGCTTGGGACGCAGACCGGCGAGCAGCCAGTCCGGCGGAGCGAGCCGGCCTGCCCGCCGGGCGCGCTCGCGGCGGCTTCTGTCTCTGCGTTTTCCCATGGGCGCAACTTTCGCTCACATGGCGGGAAAACGTCAGCTCCGGCCGCTGTGATCTGGCGCCTGGCCGCGCCGGCGGGCCTCAGCCCTGGTAGCCCTCGACCTCGCCGGCCGGCCGTACCGCCGCCTCGTCCGGGTTCTCGCCGAACTCGGACTTGGCGCGGCGCTGGCGCAGCAGGTCCCAGCACTGGTCGAGCTGGACTTCGACGGAGCGGAGCCGTTGCTGTTCCTCGGGCGCGAGTCCGAGACTCTGGGTCGAGCGTGCGCGCAGGGCACGCTCCTCGGCGACCAGGGCGCCGATGTTGTCGAGGATCTCGTCGTTGTTGCCGGCGGCGTTCATGGTGGCTGTGGTCTCCTGGGACGTGTCGGCCGGGCCGGATGGGTACGCGGGTGTGGGGACGGCGGCCGGGGCCGTCGTCCCCACACCCGGTGTGCTGTCGTGGGTGTGATCCGCCGGCCGGTCAGGCGACCCGGGACCTGACGTGATCCGTGGTCAGCGCCCAGATCACAAAGGCCGAGAGGGCCATGCCGACGACCGCCCAGACCGGTTGATAGGGCAGATACATGAACTGCGCGATGAGGTTCAGCGCGGCCACCGCGATACCCGCGTAGCGCGCCAACGGGATCCTCATGAGGATCCCCAGGCCCGTGGCGGCGACCAGGATTCCGATGGCGAGATGGATCCAGCCCCACGAGGTCACATTGAAGGCGTAGACATAGCCTGCCGCACTGCTGAGGAAAGCGTCCCTGTTGATGGCGACTATGCCCTGAAGTATGTCCGTGATCCCTGAGACCAGCATGAGGACGCCGGCGAAGAAACTACCGCCTGTCGCCCAGGCGGCCTTCGCCTGCGAGTGCGCGCCGGTGCCCGCGCCGGTGCCGGTACCCATGCCCGTGCCTTCGCCGGTGCCTGTGCCCATGCCCGTATGGGGGGGCCGATGTGCTGTGTTCTGGCTCATATCCTCATGCTGCCCCAAATGGAGCAAAAGGGATATTCGGGCGGCCGGGTCCTGGACGTCGGACGGTCAGGAGAGGCCCGGCAGCCGTGACCCCGCCGGCTCCCGGGCGCGCGCCGGAGGAGCCTGTGGCGGACGCCTCCGCCGGTCACCGAACCAGGCGCCGGCGGCCAGGACGAGGCCCGCGGCCAGCACGGACCAGGACGTCGTACGGAGCGAACCGGTCAGCACGTCGTAGATCGCGCGGGCCGCGGAACGGTCGCTGTCGTTCGGCAGATTGCCCAGGATGGTCCCGCGCGCCATCGCGACGGCGACGGCCAGCACCACCGCGCCGACCGCGGCCGAGAGCCCGACGCCGATCAGCGCGTAGCGGCGGCGGACGGCCAGCAGGACGGCCAGCGCCATGACGCCGACCGTCCCGACGGCCGGCCAGACGCCGGCCTCCAGAAGCCCCTGGACGACATCGCGCCAGACGCCGAGCCCATTGGCTCTGAGCACGGTGATGTCGTCGTGCCGTACGGGAATCCGGTTGGCGAACGGCACCCGGTCCGTGACGAGCTGCATCTTCACCCGCTCCGCGACGGGAGCCAGATCGATGGTCACGGTATTGCCGCCGCCGCTGGTCAGGACCTGTTGCGCCGCGTCGTGGGCGGCGCGGCTGGCGGTCATCCAGGCGGACTTGAAGGCATCGGTGGTGGCGAACGACCGCACGGCCTCCAACAACAGGGCGCGGACCTCGTCCTGGAGCTGGCCCACATGGATCCGCGGCATCACACCGTCGGTGATCCGTTCCGCGACGGCGTTCTGCACGGCGGGATCGGAGGCGAGCGGGGCCATGGTGGAGACGAACCGGTCGGTGTCGCCGATCTCCAGATCGGCCCACGCCGCGATCGCGCTCAGTGGGGTGAGGACCGCCAGCAAGACGATCAACGCCGTGGACAGGTAGGTCCGCACTCCTCCAGCGAACGCGGAGCGGACGGCGGGCGCGAGCGGTGCGCCGCCGACCTGATGAGTCCACGCGGACCTCGCCCGGTTGCCGGGCACGACGGGCGGGTGTGCCCTGGGAGGACGGGGATGCGAGGGAAGGAGTTCCCGGCGATGGCCATTCACGCGCCGACGCGGGCCCGGCACCGCGTCTCTCCGCGCCCACTGGCGCTGCCGATCCTGCTCGGAGTCATCTACGGCGTCTACGCGCAGTTCATCGCGCGCGGCGGCGGAGCCGCCACCTACGGGCAGCTCGCGCTCGCGCTGATCTCCGGCGCCGCCGTGGCCGTGCTGGTCTTCACGCTCGACCGGATCAGGGACGTAATCTCGCGCGAGCTGCGGGCCGCGGCGTACGGGACGCTGGTCGGCGGAGCCATGGGCTTTCTCTACAGCCTCACCGGACACAGCGTCATGCTGTCCTCGGCGATCGGGCTGGCGCTCGGCGTCTCCACCGTCATCGTCGCCTTCTACTTCTTCCACACCAGAGAGCCCTGAGCGGGCCTCTGTCCGGTCGGCGCGTCCGACGGCCGTTCGCGGCCGGTGACTCTCACCACGTGGAGTCACCGGCCGTGCTGTGCTTGACCTTCCTCCCCCGGGAAGCCCCAGCATCAGTGGGGCCGGGCGAGGCGCCCGGCATGAGGAGGGGAAGCATGGGTTCGCTGACGATCGGTGCCTTCGCCCGTGCGTCCAGGCTGTCCGCGAAGGCGCTGCGCCGCTACGACGAACTGGGACTGCTGCGGCCGGCTCGTGTCGACACGTACACCGGATACCGGTACTACGACGAGACACAGCTTGAGCGGGCCCGGCTGGTGGCCTGGCTGCGCCGGATCGGGATGCCGCTGGCCCGTATCCGGGACGTGTGCGATCTCCACGAGACGGACGCGGCCGCGGCCGGCCGGGACATCCGGGCGTACTGGGCGCGAGTGGAGGCCGAGACGGCCGTCCGCCGGGACCTGGCGACCTTCCTCGTCGACCACTTGTCGGGAGATCCGGCAGGAAAGGACGTCGTCATGTCATCCGGTCCGAACACTCCGCACACCGCGTCTCCGGTCCCGCCTCTCGCGATCCGTTACGCGGCCCGGTCGGACCCTGGCCTGGTCAGGGAGATCAACCAGGACGCGGCGTACGCCGGTCCACGGCTGCTCGCCGTCGCGGACGGCTTCGGCGGTGACGGTGCGCCCGCCAGTGCGGCGGCGATTGAGGCGCTGAGGTCGCTCGCGGACTCGGGAGCGGGCTCGCTGCCGAGCGGTGAACTGCTCAACGCTCTCGCGGAGTCGGTGGAAGGAGCGAACCGGACGGTCAACGCTCTGGCCGGTTCCGGTACGACCCTTACTGCCATGATGTGGACCGGCTCACGGCTGGCATTGGTCCATATCGGCGACACCCGCGCCTATCTCTCGCGCGACGGCGAGTTCTTCCAGATCACGCACGACCACTCGGTGGTGCGGTCGATGATCGACGAAGGCACTCTGAGCGAAGAGGAGGCGCTCTCGCATCCGCAGCGGGCGCTGCTGCTCAGGGCGCTGGACGGGAGCGACGGCGCGGCCCGGCCCGATCTGCGGCTGCATGACGCGCAGGCCGACGACCGCTATCTGCTGTGCTCGGACGGACTGTTCACGGCGGTGTCGGCGGAGGCGGTCCGGGAAGCCGTCGTCACGGCCGACGGGCCGGAGCCGGCGGTCCGCGAGCTGGTCGAGCTGGCCCGGCGCGCGGGCGGGCCGGACAATATCGCCTGTGTCGTGGCCGACGTGGTGGCGCTGTGACGGCGTCCGGCGCGGCGTCACGCCGACGCTCCATCGGGCCCGGGCACGGCGGCTCATCGAGGAGGCGGACGGCCGGCGGCTGATCCCGCGCAGGCCGTCCGCCACGGCCGGCCGTCACGCGATGGTGGTCGGCCGGTGGCGTGACGGGCGGGCCCGGCGGTGGGCCGGGGCCCACCGTCCCGGCCGCTGTCAGGCCTCGGTGACCTCGCCGCGGACGACGACCACCGGGCACTTCGCGTGCTGGGTGACATGCAGGCTCACGGAGCCCAGCAGCGCCGCGGCGAAGCCGCTGTGGCCGCGGTCACCGACCACCAGCAGAGCGGCGCCCTCGGAGCGCTCCGTCAGCACCTGGGCGGCGTGACCCGAGAGGACCAGGCGCTCCACCGACGCCGCGACGTCCGGAGCCAGGTTCTTGTCGAGGGCCTCGTCCAGGATCTGCCGCGCGAGCTGCTCCGGGTCGAACTCCGCCGGCACGCCCGGCGTCATTCCCGCCCAGCCCACCGTCGGGTACTCCCAGCCGATGACGGCCGTGAGCTGGTCTCCGGTGAGCTTCGCCTGCTGTACGGCCCAGCGCAGGGCCTTCAGCGAAGGCTCCGAGCCGTCGACACCGACCACGATCTTGTTACTCATGACGCTCCAACCGATCGATCATCTTTTATACCTCCGAGCAAACCTACGCGAGGTCCCCGAGAAGCTGCTCGAAGGGCACCACTTCGTCCATCTCCGCCGAGTTCGGTCCCTTAGCGGTGGCCATCGGGTTGCGTCCGGCCAGCAGCCGGGCGAACTCTCCGCCGGCGCGGTCGATCCGCGCGGCCAGTCCGCCGGCGTAGTTGTCCGCGCCCGCGCCCCAGTCGTCGGTGGCGGCGAAGACCGCGGTCGGCAGGATCAGTGTGTGCAGATAGGAGAAGAGAGGCCGCAGCGCGTGCTCCAGGACGAGCGAGTGGCGTGAGGTGCCACCGGTCGCGCCGAGCAGTACGGGCATGCCGCTGAGCTCGTCCGGTTCGATCAGGTCGAAGAACGACTTGAACAGTCCGCTGTAGGAGGCCGCGAAGACCGGTGTCACGACGATCAGACCGTCCGCGCCGGTCACCGCCTCCCGCGTCTCGCGCAGCGCGGGCGACGGGAAGCCGGCGACCAGATTGTTGGCGATGTCGACCGCCAGATCGCGCAGTTCGACGACTCTGATCTCCACCGGGCGTTCGCCGGCGGTCAGTTCACGGGCGGTCGCCTCCGTGAGCCGGTCCGCCAGCAGACGCGTCGAGGACGGCTTGCTCAGTCCCGCCGAGACGGCGACGAGCTTCAACGGCTCCATGGTCAGACCTCCTTCGGTTCCGTGCTGTCGCCGGTCGTGGCGGAATCGGCCGTGGCCGTGCCGCCGGTGGCCGCGACGGCCGGGTGGAGCGGAGCGTCCGGGACGTCGGTCGGCCGGCCGGCCGCGAACTCCTTGCGCAGCACCGGTACGACCTCCTCACCGAGCAGGTCGAGCTGCTCCAGGACCGTCTTCAGCGGCAGTCCGGCGTGGTCCATCAGGAAGAGCTGGCGCTGGTAGTCACCGAATGCCTCCCTGAACTCCATGGTCTTGTCGATGACCTGCTGCGGGCTGCCGACGACCAGCGGGGTCTGGTCGGTGAACTCCTCCAGCGAGGGCCCGTGCCCGTACACCGGCGCGTTGTCGAAGTACGGACGGAACTCCCGTACGGCGTCCTGCGAGTTCTTCCGGATGAACGCCTGGCCGCCGAGACCGACGATCGCCTGCTCCGGTGTGCCGTGTCCGTAGTGCGCGTACCGCTGGCGGTAGAGGCGGATCAGCTTCTGGAAGTGCTGCTTGGGCCAGAAGATGTTGTTGGCGAAGAAGCCGTCGCCGTAGTACGCGGCCTGCTCGGCGATCTCGGGAGAGCGGATCGAGCCGTGCCAGACGAACGGCGGAGTGCCGTCGAGCGGCCGGGGCGTGGAGGTGAAGCCCTGGAGCGGCGTACGGAACTTGCCTTCCCAGTCGACGACGTCCTCGCTCCAGAGCTTGCGCAGCAGCGCGTACTTCTCGATGGCGAGCGGGATGCCCTGGCGGATGTCCTCGCCGAACCACGGATAGACCGGTCCGGTGTTGCCACGGCCCATCATCAGGTCGACGCGACCGTTGGCGAGATGCTGGAGCATCGCGTAGTCCTCCGCGATCTTCACCGGGTCGTTGGTGGTGATCAGCGTGGTCGAGGTGGAGAGGATCAGCCGCTCGGTGGTCGCCGCGATATAGCCGAGCATCGTGGTCGGCGAGGAAGGGACGAAGGGCGGGTTGTGGTGCTCGCCTGTGGCGAAGACATCCAGTCCGACCTCTTCGGCCTTCTGCGCGATCGCCACCATCGCCTTGATCCGCTCGTGCTCGGTCGGCGTACGTCCGGTGGTCGGGTCGGTCGTTACGTCGCCGACTGTGAAGATCCCGAACTGCATCGCGCTCACCTCTCCAATGGTTGAAGTTTCAACTGGCCACTGTAACGACCATCCCTCAGTCTCTATTCCAGCGCTGTCCCCAGCGTGAGCAGCCACTGTGCGGTGAGCGCACAGATGTCCCGGAGCGGGCCGGCCGTCACGGAACGCCGCCCGGCGGTGACGGAAGCCGCACAGGCGAAGACCCTCGACCGGGACTCGCGGTTCCGGTCGAGGGCCTGGTGGACCAAGGCGTGTCAGGGACCTCGCGCGCGCCTTCGTATGGCCCGCGCGCCTTCGTGCGGCCGGTGGACAACGGGCGGCGGAGCCGTCCCCGTACGCTGGGCGAAGCCGTCCGGACGCCTGCCGGACCCGCGCCGGCCCGAGTGGAGGCTCCTGGTGAGTGAGAGCGAGAGCTGGAAGGAGCGCGGAGTCGCCCTCCGGGTCTTCGTCTATATCTTCGCGACCCATATCTTCGCCGGATTCATCTGGCTGCTCTTCTATGTGGGCGAGCACGCACAGAAATGACCACGCCGTGCCGACGGGCACGCGTGGAAAGGGCCTCGCTCCGGCGGTGAGATCAGATCTCGTCGTCGTGCGGCTCGGCCGAGATCCGGCGCGGACAGTGGTGAGCGGGCAGGTCGGCCGCGCAGTCGGTGTCCACGGTGAGATGCAGTCGGGTGCCGCCACGCACCGGGTCGGCGGGATAGGTGCGCGGCTCGCTGGCGGCGAAGACGGTGCGCAGGACATCCGCGATGAGCTGCGCCGTCTCCGGTGACTCCGCGATGACACGTACCTCCGCGAGACCGGGCGCCGGCAGATTCCGGGCCGGCAGGCCGGCCTGCGGCCGACGGCGGGATCTGGGCCTGGCGCCGTTCATCAGGTCGCCGCTCACCGGCGGGTCCGGACATCCGGCGTAGCGCGTCATCAGCGATCACCCCACCCGCCGCGCGCCGGTCCCGGCGCCGGGATCCGTGCGCGTCGACCCCGTGTCCGCGGGTGTCGCGGCTCCGGCCGGACGTTCTCCGTGGCCCCGGCCCCGGCCACGGATCCGCTGGTGCTGGCGGAAGTGGCCACGGCCCCAGGTCCGGTGATCGTGTGGCTCGCCGGTGTCCTGATATCCGCCGCCCGGGGCCAGCCGGTTCCGCGGGTCCCACAGGGCCCGGCCGTATGTATAGGTGGCCATGCGCCGCCGGTGCTGCCCGTTGATCACATGGATCAAGATGACACCCACCGCGATCATGCCCAGGATCACCACCACACTGATCCAACCGGTCATGAGGCCCTCGCCTCCTCCTTCTGCTCCGTCCTGATCGGCTTGTCGGCGTCCTCCGCCGGTGTCTCCCGTGCCAGCAGCGCGCTCGCGGTCAGCCGGTTGTCCGGGGCGGCGGCGGCCGTCATCAGCCGGGCCGCCGCCGTCGCCGACGTCTCCGGCGGAATCACCAGCAGGTCCCAGCGGCCCACCGAGTAGGAGCGCAGGATGATCATGTCCGGGTCCTGTTCGGCCGCGAACCAGCCGATGTGCAGGGCCCGCTCCGGCAGTTGGATCGTGCGCGGGACGACCGGCCAGTGCGTCGGATTCACCAGGACACGCGTGATCCGGCCCCACGGCCCGTCCATGGCCACCGCGAGCGCCGGGAGTTCCCGCGCCAGGTCACGGGAGCGCGGCCACCAGGCTCCGTCGAGCGCACCCGTGCTGTGACCGCCCGGCGCGAGAAACAGTCTGGCCAGCGCGTCCTCCCCGGGCTGTTCGGAGACCGTGTCCGCGTCCGGGGTGCTGGGGGTGGGGAAATCAAGATCGGCCGTCATAAGACTGACCCGCCTCCGGGAGCGCGATGACCACCCGGGTGTCGTGAGAAGCCGGGAACGACACCGGCGTGGAAGCGGGTGTGCGAAATGCCCTCGGTGTTCTCAGCGTACTCCCGCTTCGCCGCACGGGCCCTGGTGTCCGGCCGCGCCTCCGAGGCCGCCGCGCCTGTCCTCCGCCGGTTCCGCGAGCTCGCTCCGGGCTCATCGCGTACGGCCACGGCCGCGCCGTACTCCGCCGGAAGCTGGGCGCTGTCCGGAAATGATCTGTCCGTGTTCGACCAGGTTGGCATCCTCCCGACGAACCATTAGGTTAGGCTCGCCTAAGTCACTGGCCGGATATGTCGAGTTTCGGCCGTTCCATCCCTCTGGGGGTCCATGCGACACCGAACGCCGCGACGGCGACCGTGACCGCCTTTCCGGCGCGTCCGCGCAGATCCGTCTGACGCGCGCGCGTTTCCGGAGTCGTCGAGGCGCTCGCTCCGCACATCGACCGCGCCGGCCGGATCGCCGTCGCCGAGGCCGCCACCGCACAGGTCACGCTCCGGCTGAATCCGGCCGGATCCCGGTCACCGGCGCGGTCTCCCACGGCCGGGACGTCGCCGCGCTCCTTCCTCGGCCACCGCGTCGCCGAGCGCCTGCCGCTCTGAGCCTCCCTCTCTCATACTCCGGAGCCGTTCCATGACCGTGCCCTCCGTCGCCCTGCCCGCGAACGGGCGGACCGCCGATCCGGCCGACGCCCTCCCGCGCACCTCCGCCACGGCGGACGCCATCCTGCGGCGGCAGCGCGCCAGGGAGTCCTCGGCACGCACCTACGCCCGTTCGTTCCCGATCGTCCCGGTCCGCGCCAAAGGCATGACGATCGAGGGATCCGACGGCCGCCGCTATCTCGACTGCCTCTCCGGCGCGGGGACGCTCGCTCTCGGCCACAACCATCCCGTCGTGCTGGAGGCCGTCCGCCGCACGATGGACAGCGGTGCGCCGCTGCATGTGCTCGACCTGGCGACGCCGGAGAAGGACGACTTCACCGACGCGCTCTTCGCCACGCTGCCGACGGCCTTCGCCGACCGCGCCAGGATCCACTTCTGCGGTCCCGCCGGCACCGACGCCGTCGAGGCCGCGCTCAAGCTGATGCGGACCGCGACCGGACGGCGCGGCACGCTCGCGTTCACCGGCGCGTACCACGGCATGACCGCCGGAGCGCTGGCCGCCACCGGCAACGTCGCGGTGAAGGAGCCGGTCGCCGACGGCGCGTCCGAGGTGACGCGGCTGCCGTATCCGTATCCGTACCGCTGCCCGTTCGGCGTCGGCGGCGAGCGTGGCGCCGAGCTGTCCGCCACCTATACCGAGCGGCTGCTCGACGATCCGTCGGGCGGTGTCGTGCGGCCCGCCGCGATGATCCTCGAAGCGGTGCAGGGCGAGGGCGGCGCGGTCCCGGCGCCGGACGGCTGGCTGCGCGAGATGCGGCGGATCACGAGCGAGCGGGACATCCCGCTGATCGTCGACGAGGTGCAGACGGGTGTCGGGCGCACCGGTGCGTTCTGGGCGGTCGAGCACAGCGGGATCGTGCCGGACGCGATGGTGATGTCGAAGGCGATCGGCGGGAGCCTGCCGCTGGCGGTGATCGTGTACGACCAGGACTACGACGGCTGGCTGCCCGGTGCCCATACGGGCACGTTCCGCGGCAACACGCTGGCGATGGCCACCGGCGCGGCGACGCTGCGACATGTGGCCCGCGAGGGTCTGGCCGGGCGCGCGGCGGAGGTCGGCGCGCGGATGACGGCGCGTCTGGAGGCGCTGCGCCGGGAGCTGCCGGTGATCGGCGATGTCCGTGGCCGCGGCCTGATGATCGGTGTCGAACTGGTCGACGCCGAGGGCCCGGTGGACTCCTGCGGCGCGCGCCCGGTCGCTCCGGAGCTGGCGGACCGGGTCCGCTCGGCCGCTCTCGACCGTGGTCTGATCGTCGAACTCGGCGGCCGTTTCGACGCCACGCTCCGCCTCCTTCCGCCGCTGACCATCACGGACGAACAGGCGGAGGCGGTGCTGGACCGGCTGGCGGACGCCATCACCGAGGCGTCGAAGGCCGGACGAAACGTATGACGGAGGAGCTGGTCGCGGCGGTGGACGAGATACGGCAGGACACAACCACGGCCGGGCCGGGGCCGGTCGCCGGTGCGCGGGCCGCCGCGCTGTCGGGCGGGACCGGCGGGCCGCGGAGCCTGGAGCCTCTCCTCAGCACCGTGCTGGACGCACTCGCCGAAGGCGCCCGGCGGCGCGGCGGGCCCATCGCCGCCGGGCAGCCGGAAGAGATCGCGGCGGCGGTCGCGGCAGAGTTCGCCGGGGCGGGCGCCGATCCGGGCGCGTCCGCGCTGGAGCGGCTCACCGAGCTGCTCGCCCATGGCAGCGCCGACCCGGCCGAGGCGTCCTGCGCGGCCCATCTGCACTGTCCGCCGCTGGCCGTCGCCGTCGCCGCGGATCTCGCGGTCTCCGCGCTCAATCCGTCCCAGGACTCCTGGGACCAGGCTCCCGCCGCCACCGCACTGGAGACCCTGCTGCTCCAGGAGCTGGCCGCGCTCGTCGGCTACGATCCCGGACGCGCGGCCGGAGTGCTCACCTCCGGCGGTACGGAGTCCAATCTGATGGGTCTGATGCTGGCGAGAGACCGGATCCTCGGCGCGGCGGCCGGCCGGCGGATCGAGCTGACAGGGCTGCCGGACGCCGGGCCCGGCCGCCGGCCGCGCGTCCTTGTCTCCGCCGCCGCGCACTTCTCCGTACAGCGCGCCGCCGCTCTTCTCGGGCTCGGCGAGGACGCGGTGCTGCCGGTGCGGGTCGACCGTGAACTCCGCATGGACACCGAGGCGCTGGCCGCCGCGCTGGACGGCTGCGCCGGGCGCGGCGAGCTGCCGGTCGCCGTCGTCGCCACCGCCGGTACCACCGACACCGGCGCGATCGACCCGCTCCGCGACTGCGCGGCGCTCGCCGCCGACTACGGCGCCTGGCTGCATGTGGACGCCGCCTACGGCGGCGGCGCGCTGCTGTCCGACCGTCTCGCGCCGCTCCTGGACGGCCTCGGACTCGCCGACTCCGTCTCGCTCGACTTTCACAAGCTCGGCTGGCAGCCGGCGGCCGCCGGGATCTTCCTGGTGCGCCGGTCCGAGACCTACGCCTCGCTCACCCGGCGCGCGGCCTATCTGAATCCGCCGGACGACGAGGAGGCCGGCTATCCCAGCCTGCTCGGTCTGTCGCTGCGGACGACGCGCCGCGCCGACGCCTTCAAGATCGCGGTCACGCTGCGGACGCTCGGCCGGGAGGGCCTCGGCCGGCTCGTCGACGCCTGCCACGAGCTGGCGGTGTCGGGAGCGCGGACCGTACAGGACCATCCACGGCTCGAACTGCACGGCGAACCGGTGCTGACCGCCTTCCTGTTCCGCTATCTGCCGGCGGACGACACGCGCAGCGACGAGATCAACGCCGCGCTGCGCCGCCGGCTGCTGCGCGAGGGCCGGGCCGTCGTCGGCCGTACGGAACTGCCCGGCGAGGGTCCAGGACGGATACGTCTCAAGCTCACACTGCTCAATCCGCACACCACGGCCGTCGAGGTGGAGCGTCTGCTGCACACGGTCGCGGCGGCCGGCCGCGCGGAGGAGGACGCCCGGTGAATCCGCGTCCGTCCGGCAGCCAGGACCCGCCGCGAACCGGACACCCGGCCGCCGGCCGGGAGACTCCCCACCCGATCCGGCTCCATCGACGTACCCCGACCTTCCATCCCCTCGCGGAGGCCCAGCGGTGACCGAGCACAGCACGCCCGACGAACGCACCGGACCGGCCGGCGCCACGGACTCCACCGTCTACGACCTGGCCGGCGTCGGCATCGGCCCGTTCAATCTCTCGCTGGCCGCGCTCTGCGACGGTGTGCCCGGCCTGCGCGCGCTCTTCCTCGACGCCAAGCCCGCCTTCTCCTGGCATCCCGGCCTGCTCATGGAAGGAACGGTCCTCCAAGTCCCTTTCCTCGCCGACCTGGTGACCATGGCCGACCCGACCAGTCGCTGGTCGTATCTGAACTATCTCCGGGAGCACGACCGGATGTTCCCGTTCTTCTTCTCGGAGCGCTTCCACATACCGCGCCGGGAGTACGACCACTACTGCCGCTGGGTCGCCGAACTGCTGCCGTCGTGCCGCTTCGACGCGCGTGTCACCGCGCTGGAGTGGGACGACGGCGCGGAGGCGTTCGCCGTCACGCACCGCTCGGCGGCCGGCGCCGTGTCACGTGTGCTGGCCCGGCGGGTCGTGCTGGGCGTCGGCACGCTCCCGGTCGTTCCCGAGCCGCTGCGTCCGCTGCTCACCTCCGCGCACGCGGGCCGCGTCCTGCACAGCTCGGACTACCGCGGCCACCGGGCACGGCTGGCCGGTCTCGACGATGTCACCGTCATCGGAGCCGGCCAGTCGGGAGCCGAGGTCGCGCTCGACCTGCTGCGCTCGCAGGACGCCGACGGCGAGGGCGGTCCGTATGTCCGCTGGCTGGCCCGTACGCCCGCGTTCGCGCCGATGGAGTACTCCAAGATCGGCCTGGAGCACTTCACGCCCGACTACATCCGCTACTTCCGCGCGCTGCCCGAGGAGCGGCGCGAACGGCTCGTACGCGAGCAGTGGCAGCTCTACAAAGGGATCAGCGAGGAGACGCTCGCCGAGATCCACGACGAGCTGTACGAGCGGACCATCGGCGGCACCGCACCGCGCGCCGCGCTCCATCCGGGCGTGGCGGTCGTCGGAGCCGAGGCGCTCTCCGGCGGCGAGGGCTATGCGCTGACCTGCCGGCACACGGAGCAGGACGAACTGTTCGAGATACGCACCTCGGCGATCGTGTCGGCCACCGGATACGAGGCGGGACGTCCGGCCTTCCTCGGCGCGCTGGCGAAGCTCGTCGACTGGGACGGCAAGGGCCGCTATCGGATCGACGGCGACTACCGGGTCGCGCTCGACTCACGGGTGACCGGCGCGCTGTACGTACAGAACGCCGAACTGCACACGCACGGTGTCGGCGCTCCCGATCTGACGCTCGGCGCCTGGCGCGCGGCGACGATACTCAACGCGGTGGCCGGGCGCACGGTGCTGCGGGTGCCGGAGCGCGCGGCCTGGACGACCTTCGGCGCGCCGGGCGGGACGGATCCCGCCGTACACCTCGCCGCGCACTCCGAGGAGTAGCCGGAGTCGCCGTACCTCACCGCGTGGCCGTCACCGCGCGGCCGTCACCGCGTGGCGGAGGAGTAGCTCTTCTCGATCGCGTCCAGGATCTCGCCGGCGCCGGTGTAGCCGATGCCGAGCATCCACAGGTTGTCGTCGACCTTGAAGGCCATGCCCTTCTTGACCGCGTCCAGGTTCTTCCACAGCGGACCGGCCGTGGTGGCGGTCTCCTGGGACTTCCGCGCGTCGCCGTAGGTGGAGTAGAAGATGACGTCGGCGTCGGCCTTGTCGATCTGCTCCGGACTGACGTCGAGCGAGAAGCCGGTGGTGTCCTGGTTGGCGGGCCGGCCGACCTGGAGGTCCTTGAGGACGGAGCCGACGAAGGTGTCGTTCAGATAGAGGCGGGTGTCGGCGCCCTCGACGAACCGTACGAAGCCGACCTTGGTCTTCTTCGCCGCCGCGGCCCCGCCCAGCGCCTCGGTCAGCCGCTTGACGTGCGCTTCGTAGTTGGTGACGGCCTTCGCCGCCTCGTTCTTCCTGCCGAGGGCGTCGGCGTGCAGCTCGAAGTTCTCGCGCCAGCTCGGGCCCGTGGTGCCGGAGAAGACGGTCGGCGCGATCGCCGACAGCGCACGGTAGTTCTTCTCGTCGCGGACCTTGCTGCTGAGGATCAGGTCCGGCTTCAGCGCGGCGATCGCTTCGAGGCTGGGCTCGGCGATGAGGCCGACGGGCTTGATGCCCTTGAGCTTGTCGGCGGGCAGATAGGTGGAGAAGGGCGCCTTGTCGGCCACGGTCGTGGCGCCGACCGGTGTGATCCCGAGCGTCACGGCCGAGTCCAGCGCGTCGGTGTCGAGTACGACGACCCGCTTCGGCGCGGCGCCGACCTTCACCTCGCCCATGACCGTCGCGACCGTGTGCGTGGCGGCGCTCGCGCCGCTCGTCCGGTCCGCCGAAGTGTCGGCGTCACCGCCGCACGCGGTGAGCGTGACGGCGAACGCGGTGGCGGTGGCGGCCACGGAGAGATGGCGCGCGAGGGTTCTGGACACGGTGAGGAGGCCTCCCTGACGACAGTCCGGACTGGCCCGGATGCGACTAAGGCGAACCTAACCTCGGCGGCGTCCGGCTCACAAGTCGCCATCGCGCCACGGCACATGGGCCAGGCGCGGTGCCGACCGTCCACGGCGGGCCAGGTCAGCCAGGTCAGCCAGGTCAGCTCGGTCGGCCAGAGCCGACGAGACCGAGCAGCGTACGAGACAGCTCTTCCGGCCGGGTGAAGAGCGCTTCGTGGCTGCCCGGAGTCCGGATGACCGGCACGCCGAGCCGCTCCGGGAAGCGGGGCTCCCATCCGTACTCGCCGGGCGCCAGCGAGCGGTCGTCCGCGGCCAGTACATAGGCACTCGGGACGTCGGCACTCGCGGAAGCCGCGTCGGCGGACGCGCCGTCCGCGACGGTCCGGTAGGGCTGTGGGCGCATCAGCTCGTAGACCGCCCGCGCCGTCGCCTCGTCGGCGTCCTGTATGAAGCCGGACGCGAAGACCTCGAAGGGCGGGAGGATCGTGTCGTCCCGCGACGCGCGCCTCAGCTCCTCGAAGAGCGCCCTGTGGTCGGGTCCGACGGCGTCGAGCACGGACTCACCTGCCCGGGGCACGAACGCGCTGAAGAAGACGACCCGCTTCAGTCTTCCGGCGAGCCGCCGCTCCGCGTCACCCACGACGCAGCCACCCCAACTGTGCGCCACGAGCGTCACGTCCGACAGATCCAGCCGTTCGACGAAGCCGACGAGAGCGTCGACGCAGTCGTCCAGGGTGATGTCGCGCGGATCGTCGTTGATTCCGAGTCCCGGGCTCGTCGGTGCCAGGACCCGGTGTCCGGCCGCCCTCAGCCGCGCCGCCACCGGTTGCCAGGCCCAGCCGCCGTGCCACGCCCCATGGGCCAGCACAAAGGTCTCGGACATCGAACCGCTCCTCGTCTGTCTCGCGGTCGCGCTCCAGAAATCACCACAAAGCGCTCTCTCCAAGCTAACAGCCGCTTTTTTGTGCGTGGAGCGACGCGAACGACACACGGTGTGAGCGGCCCGGGGTCTGTGCCGGGCCGGGGAGACGGGCGGCGGGCGGTGGCAGGAGCGGTCAGATGACCGGCGGGCGGCCCAGCGCGGTCATGCGGCCGACCGTCCGCCAGCGCATCGGACGGCGTGAGCCGCACGCCGTCCGCGCGCCTTCGAAGAAGCCTCCGAACCACGCGCGCAGTCCGCTCGCCGAGCGCGTACGGGCCACGGTGAGCAGGATCCATGTGCCGAGGTAGACCGGCACGAGGAGCGCGGGCAGATGCCGGCGCGCCAGCCACACGCGGTTGCGGGCCGTCATCCGGTAGAACTCGGCGTGCCTGGCCGGTGAGGTGCGCGGATGCTGGAGCACCAGCTCGGGCTCGTACTGGATCTTCCAGTCGGCGTCCAGCGCGCGCCACGCGAGGTCGGTCTCCTCGTGTGTGAAGAAGAACTCGTCCGGCCAGCCGCCGGTCTCCGCCAGCATCGGCATGGACAGCGCGTGTCCGCCGCCGAGGAAGGTGGTCACCTCGCCGCCGCGCATCGGATCGTCGACGCGCAGCCGCGGCACATGCCGCCGCTGGGTGAAGCCGGTCTCGTCGGCGATACGGAAGCTGACGATGCCGAGCCGCGGATCGGCCTCGTACAGATCGGCGACGCGGGTGATGACATCGGCCTCGATCAGCAGCCCGTCGTCGTCCAGATCCACGAGCACATCCACGTCACCGGTCTGCCGGAGCTTCTCCATGGCGACATTGCGGCCGCCGGAGACACCGAGATTCTTCTCCAGCTCGACTCCGATGACGCCCTCGGGCAGCTCGGGAAGCGGCGCTCCGTTGCCGACCACGACGATCCGCGACGGGGCCTCTCGCTGCTTGGCCACGGAGTCCAGCAGGGCCCGGAGCTCAACGGGCCGGGTTCCCATGGTCAGCACGGCCACACCCACACGCGGTCGGGACACGTCCAGATCACCCAGCTCTCGTTGACGGCATGAGGACCGATGCTATCCGGCCGTCGCCATCCGTCGGTCACCGGAAGGTATCTCTCTCGACCCCTCGGGTTCATCTTGCCGCGAGTTGGGTCCGTGTCCGTGCGGCGAGCGGCTCGGAGCGCACCGGAATAAGGCCGGCGGCGGAGGAGGTTGCGCCCATACGTAAGCCGCACGGGCCGTGACCGACAGTGATGACGGCGGCCGCTCGGACCGGTACCGCGTGGCGCAGGCCGACACGAGGGATGGAACGTATGCGTGCTCTGCTGTACGACCCGGAGGCACCCGGTGGTCTTCGTGACGGAGAGGCGCCGGATCCGGTGCCGGAGCGGTCACAGGCGCTGATCGAGGTGCACGCGGCCTCGTTGAACTTCGGCGAGATCGTCTACCGGAAGGGCCATGTCGAACCCGGCCATGTCTCCGGCTGGGACGCCGCCGGTGTGGTGGTGCGGGCCGCGGCCGACGGCTCGGGGCCGGAGCCGGGCACGCGTGTGGTGACCTTCGGCTGGTCGGGAGCGTGGGCGGCGCTCCGCGCCGTCGACACCACGCAACTGGCCGTCGTGCCGGACGCCGTGGATCTCGGCGCCGCGAGCGCGCTGCCGGTCGCCGGTGTCACCGCGCTCCAGGCGCTGCGGCTTCTCGGGCCCGTGGTGGGCCGCCGGGTGCTGATCACCGGCGCGTCGGGCGGTGTCGGACGGTACGCGGTACAGCTCGCGGCGCGCGCGGGCGCGCGGGTCGTGGCCTCGGTCGGCAGCCCGGCGCGCGGCGAAGGGCTGCTGGCGCTCGGCGCGGACGAGGTCGTCATCGGCCTGGAGAAGGTCACGGCGCCTGTCTTCGGTGTGCTGGACAACGTGGGCGGTACACAGCTCGCCGAGGCGTTCGCGCTGGTCGAGCCCGGCGGCTCGGTCCAGTCCATCGGCAAGGCGTCCTTGCAGCCGACCGTCATCGACTTCGAGGAGGAGCGGCTCCGGGGCGGGAGGAAGCGGATCGAGGTCTTCACGGTGGCGACTCCGGTCGGGGCGGATCTGGCGTATCTCGTCGGTCTGCTGGCGCGCGGCGAGCTGGATCCGCAGATCGGCTGGCGCGGCCCGCTGGAGCGCGCGCCGGAGGCGGTGGAGGCGCTGCTCGGCCGCCGCGTGCGCGGAAAGGCCGTACTCGACGTCGCAGGCGCCTGACCGCCGCGCCGTGTCCTGTGGCGGGCTCCGGAAGCCAGGCCGCTTCCGGGGCCCGCCGGTGCGTCCGATGCGTGGCCGTGTACCGCCAACTCCCTTGTGTGGCGCAGCCGCTGACGCCGATTCGGGTCACAGGAGGCACCGTGTTCACCTCACGCCTCCTGTGAAACACTTCCCGTATGGCGGTGCTCGGAAATGGGCGTGAGCGCCGCCGTTCTGCCCCGGCGCGTACGGCCGCGAGCGGACCGCCGCCGCCACGGTGTGGAGGGTCCGGTCGCCGTGTTCCGCGCGGCCGGTTCCGGGTCCGCCGTCCGCGAGGCTCCCGGACCACCGCCGGCGTCCGCGTGGAGTCCGTACCGCCGACCGGGAAGTCCCTCGCCGGCTTCTTCCGCGAGGAACCGCGCCTGAGCGCCCCGGGTCTCTTACGGCGACGCCCCACAGATCCATACATTCAACGGAGTTCCGCATGGCCGCAGCCACTCCCAAGCCCCAGGTCGACACCAGCAAGCCGCACCCGGCGCGGGTGTACGACTATCTCCTGGGCGGCAAGGACAACTATCCGGTCGACCGGGAGATCGGGAAGCAGCTCCCGGACGTCTCGAAGCGTGACGCCCAGCTCAACCGCGCCTTTATGCACCGCGCCTGCGCCTGGGTGGCACGCAGCGGTATCGACCAGTTCCTCGACATCGGCACGGGCATCCCCACCGAGCCGAATCTGCATCAGATCGTCCAGAGCATCGCTCCGGCGTCCCGCGTGGTCTACACCGACAACGATCCCATCGTGCTGCGTCACGCGGAGGCACTGCTGATCAGCGCGCCGGAGGGAGCCACCGACTACGTCCAGGGAGATGTGCGCGCGCCGGAGGAGATACTCGCGCACGCCCGTACGGTGCTGGACTTCAGCCGGCCCGTCGCGCTGTCGCTCATCGCGCTGATGCACTTCATTCCCGACGACGAGGATCCGTACGGCATCACCCGCACGCTGGTGGACGCCCTGCCGTCCGGCAGTGTCCTGCTCTTCTCGCACGGCACGGCCGACTTCCAGCCGCAGAATCTGGTGGGCCGGGTGACGGGCGCGTACGGGAAGGGCGGCATCAACCTGCGGCTGCGCGGCCACGCCGAGGTCAGACGGTTCTTCGACGGCCTTGATCTGGTCGCGCCCGGGCTGGTCACCGCGCCGCAGTGGTACCAGGTGCCTCCGGCGCCGGCCGACGAGCACAGCTCCTTCTATGTCGGCGCCGGCCGCGTGCGCTGAGAGCGGGCCACTGGCGAACCGCCTCGGCCGGCCGTGGGCGTCATTGCCTGAGAACGTCCGTTCTCCTATATTCCTCAGCAGAGATCGGACGGGCGTACTCAATGCCATCGCGAGGAGAGTCACCATGCTCACCAAACAGCAGGCGGCCGAGGCCGTCCGTCATGCCAAAGCGGAGCTGGGCGTGAGCTGGGCCCAGATCGCCGAGGCGGTCGGCCGGCCCGTGGCATGGACGACCTCGGCGCTGCTCGGACAGCAGCCGATGAGCGCGGAGCAGGCGAACGCCGCCGCGTCGTTCCTCGATCTGCGCAAGGACGCCGTCCTGGCGTTCATGGCGGAGCCCACCCGTGGCGCGCTCGACTCCGTCGTCCCGGTCGATCCGACCATCTACCGCTTCTACGAGATCGTCCAGGTCTACGGGCCGACCATCAAGGAACTGATCCACGAGGAGTGCGGCGACGGCATCATGAGCGCCATCAACTTCCGTCTCGATGTGCGGCGCGTGCCCGATCCGGACGGTGACCGGGTCGTGGTCACGCTCGACGGGAAGTACCTGCCGTACCAGTGGTGAGATGCCGTCCGTCCTGACCGGGCCGTCCTGACCGGGCCGTCCTGACCGGGCCGTCCTGGTCCGCCGTCAGAACGGCTCGGCGGGCCAGTCCAGCAGCCTGGCGCCGATGACGGCCGTCTGGAGCGTGTAGCGGTGCAGCGGATCGGCCGGATTGGCGCCGGTGAGCTTGTGGATCCGCTCCAGCCGGTAGGTCAGGGCCCGTACGCTCAACGACAGCCGCCGCGCCGCCTCGGCGGCCACACAGCCCGCGTCGAAGTACGCGGTGAGCGTGTCGATGAGCGGCTGGGCGCCGCCACGGGCCGACTCCAGCGGGCCGAGTGAGCTGAGCACCAGCTCCGTCATGGCCTGCCGGTCACGCGTCAGGACCGGATAGACGAGCAGCTCGGCCGCGTGCAGCACGGGATCGGTCAATTCGAGCCGCTCCGCGAGGTCGAGCACATTCAGCGCCTCTTCATACGAGCGCACGACTCCGCCCACGCCCGGCTGTGCGCGGCCGATGGCGACCCGGCCGCCGTCCGTGGCCGCGAACGCCTGCTTGGCGAAGTGTCCGAGCACCTCGTCCTGGTCTCCGGTGGCGACACACACCAGCCGGCCGGTCTTGGTGGTGAGCAGAATGCTGCGATCACCGAAGCGGTTGATCATGGCCTGCTCCACGGAACGCGACACGGCGTCGCCTTCGTCATACGCGGAGGTGCCCTCGGCGACCGCGACGGCGTGCGTATGCGCGAGCCGCAGTCCGAACCGCTCGGCCAGCTCCGCCAGCCGTCCGAGATCACTGCGTCCGTACAGCAGGTCGTCGATGAACTCCCGCCGCGCGGCGGCCTCTTGACGTACCGCCAGCCGCTGCGCCCGCTCGTATCCTTCGGCGAACGCGTCGACGGACTGCTCGACGGCGGCGAGCACGCTGTCGGCCGAGCCCGTGGCGGGCCAGTGGACGCGGGCCGCGGCGAGATGCGCGCCGACCAGCGCGCGCAGTCCATGGCCGGCCTCGGCGGCCTGCTCGCCGAGCGTCCGGCGGGCCAGGATCTCGTCCCGGGTGAGCCGGCGGCCGGTGGCGCCGACGGCTTCGAGGATATGGGCGTATCCGGCCAGATATTCGTCCGGTATTCCGTGCCGCTGCGCGCTCCCCGTCATGCCGCCCCCGAATTTCGCCGGATCTCTGCCGCATTTTCGCACGCATGGTCCCGCGCACTGAGGTACAGCTATGGCGAAATAGGCGGACAAAGGAGGCAGGGATATGCAAGCGATCGGTCATGCGCTGGCCATTGCCGGGTCGATGGCCTGGGAGATCGCCTGGGCGCTGATCCTGGGATTCGCGCTGTCGGCGGTGGTGCAGGCGGTGGTGCGCAGATCGACCGTGGTGCGGCTGCTGGGCGACGACCGTCCTCGTACGCTCACGATCGCCGCGGGGCTCGGTGTGGCCTCCTCGTCGTGTTCGTACGCGGCGGTCGCGCTGGCCCGCTCGCTCTTCCGTAAAGGAGCGAACTTCACCGCGGCCATGGCGTTCGAGATCGCCTCGACCAATCTGGTGGTGGAACTCGGTGTGATCCTGGCGCTGCTGATGGGCTGGCAGTTCACCGCCGCCGAGTTCGTCGGCGGTCCCATCATGATCGTGGTCATGGCGGTGCTGTTCCGGATCTTCCTGCGCGAGCGGCTGCTCGCCGAGGCGCGGGAACAGGCCGGCCGCGGTCTCGCCGGCTCCATGGAGGGCCATGCCGCGATGGACATGTCCGTACGCGGCCAGGGATCCTTCGCGCGGCGGCTGTTCTCCCGCGACGGTTACACCGCGGTGGCGACGGTCTTCGTCATGGAGTGGGCGGCGATCCTGCGGGACCTGGTGCTGGGTCTGCTCATCGCCGGCGCGATCGCCGCCTGGGTCCCGGACTCCTTCTGGGCCACCTTCTTCCTCGACGACCATCCGCTGGCCGCGAAGCTGGTCGGTCCGCTGGTCGGACCGCTCGTGGCCATCGCCTCGTTCGTCTGCTCCATCGGCAATGTGCCGCTGGCCGTGGTCCTGTGGAAGGGCGGCATCAGCTTCGGCGGTGTGATCGCCTTTCTCTACGCGGACCTGCTGATCCTGCCCATCCTGAACATCTACCGGAAGTACTACGGACTCCGGACGACCGGACTCATCCTCGGTGTCTTCTTCACGTCGATGGCCGTGGCCGGTTATGTGGTGGAGTTCCTCTTCGGCGCTCTGGGCCTGATCCCGGACCAGGCCCGCGCCAGGCTGCCGGAGGAGTCCGTCTCCTGGAACTACACCACCGGGCTCAACATCGCGTTCTTTCTGCTGACGCTGGTGCTGGTGGTCCGCTTCCTGCGGACGGGCGGTCTGTCGATGCTCCGCGCGATGAACACGCCGCCGGAGGCGAAGGACCGTCATGACCGCGCCGGCGCGTAGCGCTTGTCCGGTCGGCCCGCGTGGATCGGCCCGCGTGGATCGGCCCGGACCGTCGCGGAACGGTCCGGGCCGCGGTGGTGCGACGGCCGCTCAGACGGTGCCGAGGGCCGTGCGCAGTGTGCCGATCGCCTGGCTGATGGCGGCCTCGGCGGCGTGGGTCTCGCGCAGCGCGTTGAGCATGACGAAGTCGTGGATGATGCCCTGGTAGCGGACCGCGGTCACGGGCACTCCGGCCTGGCGGAGCTTGTTGGCGTAGGCCTCGCCCTCGTCGCGCAGGACGTCGGCCTCGCCGGTGATGACCAGCGCCGGCGGCAGTCCGGTGAGCTGCTCGGTGGTGGCGCGCAGCGGCGAGGCGGTGATCTCGGCGCGCTGGGCCTCGTCGGTCGTGTACTGGTCCCAGAACCACCGCATGGCGTCGCGGCGCAGGAAGTAGCCCTCGGCGAACTGGTGGTACGAGGCGGTGTCGAACGCCGCGTCGGTGACCGGATAGAAGAGCACCTGCTGGACGAAGCCGACATCACCGCGCTCCTTGGCGAGCAGCGTCAGCGCGGCGGTCATATTGCCGCCGACCGAGTCACCGGCGACGGCGAGGCGCGAGGCGTCGAGGCCCTGGGCCGCGCCGTCGGTGCCGATCCACCGGGCGACGGCGTAGCTCTGCTCGATGGCCACCGGATAGCGAGCCTCCGGAGAGAGGTCGTACTCCGGGAAGACGACGGCGGCGTTCGCGCCGACGGCCAGTTCACGGACGAGCCGGTCATGCGTATGGGCGTTGCCGAAGACCCAGCCCGCGCCGTGGATGTAGAGGATCACCGGGAGGGTGCCGGTGGCGCCGGCCGGCCTGACGACGCGGACCCGGACGCTGCCGGTGGGCCCGCCCTGGACGGTCAGCCACGCGTCGGTCACGGCGGGCGCGTCGACCGGACCCGACTGGACCTCGTTCACGGTCTCGCGTCCCTTGGCGGGACCGAGGTCGAAAAGGTACGGCGGGTTCGCGGTGGCCTCGGCGAACGCGGCGGCCGCGGGTTCGAGTACAGGGCGGTCGGAGTGTGTCTCGGACATGTCGTCTCCTCGGATACGCGGGGGCCGCCGGCCGGAGCCGGCGGTGGGTGATTCCCACAGCAAGAACAGTAGGGCGCTACTTGATTGTGTGCAACTGAATGGTGAGCGCTAGAGTCATTGACACGAGAGAATGGATGGACGCCTCGTAGACGCGATGGAAAGTGGGCGCGATGAGCGACACAGGAACAGCCGAGTCCCGACAGGACTTCACCCTCCGGCTCGACGACCAGCTCTGCTTCGCGCTGTACGCGGCCTCCCGCGCGGTGACCGCCCGCTATCGGCCGCTGCTCCAGGAGCTCGGCCTCACCTATCCGCAGTATCTGGTGATGCTGGTGCTGTGGGAGCGGGACTCGGCATCGGTGCGGGACCTGGGCGAGGCGCTCCAGCTCGACTCGGGCACGCTGTCACCGCTGCTCAAGCGACTGGAGACGTACGGACTGATCCGCCGGGAGCGGCGGCTGGAGGACGAGCGCTCCGTCCTGGTGAGCCTCACCGAGGAAGGGCTGGCGCTGCGCGAGCGTGCGGACGCCGTGCCGCCTGCGATGGGTGAGGCGATGGGCCTGAGTCCGGAGCAGACCAGCACGGTCAGGTCGATCCTGCGGACGCTGATCGCCAATGTCACGGCGGAGGACTGAGGAGCCGCCGCGCGGGTCCGGCCGGTCGCGCGTCAGCTCGCGCACCAGCCGCTCCAGCGGCGGACCCCGACCTCGATGACCGGCCCCGCCGGCGGCCGGCCCTCGTAATGCGGCCGGTACTTCTCCACGAGCAGCGCCACATCCCGCGCGGCGTCGGCGGACCATGACGCGGGAGGCAGTTCCACCGCGCGGCCGTCGGCGCGGGCCCACCACAGCCGGTCCCATTCCTCGTCGTAGCCGTCCGCGAGAAGGCAGACCTCCGGATTGACGGCGATATTGGCGAGCCGCTTCAGCCGCAGGGACCGTTTCGCCTTGTGGTCCACCGCCATCACCAGTGTGTCTCCGTCCAGAGCGAAGACGACGGGCACCAGATGCGGACGGCCCCAGGCGTCGGCGGTGGCGAGCCGGATCACCCGGCAACACGCCAGCCGGTCCCGCGCCTCCGCGCCGCTCAGACCGGGCATGGTGGCCTCCTCAAGGACTTCCGGCGGGTCTTCCGGCAGGTGAGCGGCTCAGCGGGTCTTGTCGACGACCGCGGTCATCTCGTCGAGCGCGCGGAACGTCTCGGCCTCCGGCATCGCCGGCAGCGAGAACAGGATCCGCTCGACACCGAGCCGGGAGTAGGCGGCGACGTCCTCCGGGTCGGGCGGCGCCCAGTACACCGTCACCGGCACCTCGCGGCCGGCCGTCTCGCGCAGCCGTGCCATCCGCGGGCCGAGCTCGTCCGGCGTC
Source organism: Streptomyces sp. AK02-01A (assembly GCF_033795305.1). Taxonomy (NCBI): domain Bacteria; kingdom Bacillati; phylum Actinomycetota; class Actinomycetes; order Kitasatosporales; family Streptomycetaceae; genus Streptomyces; species Streptomyces sp. AK02-01A. The sequence goes on along the minus strand of NZ_JARBAE010000004.1, from coordinate 138,865 downwards.
ACATTGCTGACGAGCCAGGCGTCTCCGAACTCCGCCACCCGCCGGAACGCCCCTTCGCCGCCGCCGACATAGATCGGCGGATGCGGCTTCCGCACCGGCTTGGGCCAGAGATAGACCGGGTCGAAGTCCACGAACTCACCGTGGAACTCGGCCTTCTCCTCCGTCCACAGCGTCAGAATGGCCCGCAGGCGCTCATCGACCAGCCGGCCGCGCGTGGACGGATCCGTTCCGTGGTCCTCCATCTCCTCGCGGTTCCAGCCGATGCCGACGCCGAAGAGGAAACGGCCGCCGGAGACGAGGTCCAGGGAGGCGGTCTCCTTCGCGGTGATGATCGGATCCCGCTGCGAGAGCAGAGCGATACCGGTGCCCACGAGCAGCCGCTCGGTGGCCGAGGCGACGGCGGTCAGCGCGATGAAGGGATCCAGCAGGCGGTAGTACATCTCCGGCAGCTCACCGCCGCCGGGATACGGAGATCTGCGATTCACCGGGATATGGCTGTGCTCGGCGATGAGCAACGAGTCGAAGCCGCGCTCCTCGACCGCTCTGCCCAGCTCGGCGGGGCCGATGCCCTGATCGGTGATGAAGCTCGAAATTCCGAATTTCACGGCGGCTCTCCTCGGATCTGGCGCTGGACGGGACCGGAGCGAGACGCCTCGTTCCCGAAAGGCGGCTGAGCGCCTCCTCTCCAGTCTGCTCCGTTACCTCCGCATATGTCCCGGTAAGGCGCCGGTGCCTGAGATACGCCGCCGCAGCGCCGTGAAGACGCCGCGGCGGCGCCGTACGCGAGGGACGTTCGCGGTCGGCGCCGGTCCGTCGCGCGGGACCGTTGCCGCACGCCCTACGCCGGGAGGTCCGCCGGGAGCAGCAGCCGCAGATCGTCCAGACCTGGCGCGGCCACCGCGCCGAGCCGTCGCGCCTGCCGCGTCATCATCACGTCGAGCAGACTGCGGGCCGTGCGCGCGTTGCCGAAGGAGCGGTCGCGCGGCAGGACGTCGACATACGCGCGCAGCGCCTCCAGGGTCTCCGGCGCGCAGTCGTATCCGGAGTCGGAGGCGTGCCGCTCCAGGATGCTGACCAGCTCGTCGGTGGTGTAGTTCTCGAACTCCACGGACCGCGTGAACCGCGAGGCGAGTCCCGGGTTGGAGTCCAGGAAACGGCCCATCTCCTCGGTGTATCCGGCGGCGATGACGACGACGTCGTCGCGGTGGTCCTCCATCAGCTTCAGCAGCGTCTCGACGGCCTCCCGGCCGAAGTCGGAGGTCGCGCCCTCGGGAGTGAGGGTGTAGGCCTCGTCGATGAACAGCACACCGCCGAGGGCGCTTTCGAAGACCTCCTTGGTGAGCTGCGCGGTGTGGCCCACGTACCGGCCGACCAGGTCGGCGCGCGCCACCTCCACGAGCTGGCCCTTGGGCAGCACGCCGAGGGAGTGCAGCAGCTCGGCGTAGAGCCGGGCCACCGTGGTCTTGCCGGTACCGGGCGGGCCGGAGAAGACAAGATGGTGGCTGATCTTCGGCGTGGGCAGTCCGGCGGCCTTGCGCTGTCTGGTCGCGGCGAGCAGCGAGACCAGGTCGGTCACCTCGCGCTTGACGGCGCCCAGGCCGACCATCGCGTCGAGCCGGGCCAGCAGCTCCTCGGAGTTCCGGCCGCCGTCCGCGCCCGCGGCGGCGTTCTCCGCGACGTCTTCGGGCAGCAGCAGCGTGAGATCGCTCTCGGCCGGGTCCGCCATGGAACTCAGCCGGAAGGCCTGCCGGTCCACCATCTCCTCGAACACCCGGCGGGCCGCGCGGCCGTTGCCGAAGGTGGCGTCGCGGGTCATCGATCCGTAGTGCGCGGCGAGTGCGTCCAGCGTGCGCGGATCCAGCTCGTACCGGTGCGCCTCGCACATGGACTCGGTGATCGTCACCAGCTCGTCGACCGAGTAGTTGGCGAACTCGATGGTGCGGGTGAACCGCGACGCCAGGCCCGGGTTGGAGGAGAGGAAGGAGCCCATCTCGTCGGTGTATCCGGCGGCGATGACGACGACGTCGTCGCGGTGGTCCTCCATCAGCTTCAGCAGCGTGTCGACGGCCTCCTTGCCGAAGTCGGCGCCGGAGCCCTTGCCGTCGGAGAGCAGGGTGTACGCCTCGTCGATGAACAGCACACCGCCCAGCGCCTCGTTGAACGCCTCGGTCGTCTTGATCGCCGTGCCGCCGATGATCTGCGCCACGAGATCGGCCCGGGACACCTCCACGAGATGCCCGGAGCGCAGCACACCGAGCTCCGTCAGAATGCCGCCGTAGAGCCGGGCCACGGTGGTCTTGCCGGTGCCCGGCGGGCCGGAGAAGACGAGATGGCGGCTCATCGGCGGCGCGGGCATGCCGAGCCGGGCCCGCCGCTGCGCGAGCTGGTTGAGATTGACGAGCGTATGGACCTGGTGCTTGACGTCGGCGAGACCGACCAGCGACTCCAGCTCCTGCAACGGTCCTTCGGGAGCGGCGGCCTTGCCCCCACCGCTCTCGCCCGGTCCCTGAACGGCTTTCTCGACAGCCGTGTCGCCCCACGCGTCCGGGACGGCGTTGCCCGCGCTGGTCAGGTCCTCCACCGTGAGCCGGTCACCGGCGCGCGTCTGCCGCAGTCCGGCGCCACGGTTGTCCCGTACGGTACAGCCGGTCACCGAGACCTGTTCGGCGCTGTCGACCCGGATGCCGTCTCCGAGGCTGCCGGTGATCTGGCAGGAGTCGAGCGAGGCACGGGCGCCGTTCGCCAGCAGGACGCCGTGCGCGCCGGACTCCATGACCTGACCGCGCAGGACAGAGAGCCGGCCGCCGCTCTCCACGGCGACACCGGACGCGCCGCTCGCGTGGACGCGGCAGTCCCGTACGGTGCCGAGACCTTCCTGAGCCACCTGGACGCCGGATTCGGCGGACGCGTGGACGGTCGTGTCACGGAGCTCGGGATTGCCTCCTGTGGCGATCCGCACACCTGAGCCGCCCGCGCCGTCGATCTCGCAGCTCTCCAGCCGTCCACGGCCGTCCTCGACGACCTCCACACCATGGCCGCGCGGCGAGACGATCCGGGCGCGGCGCACCAGCGGATTGGCGCCGGTGCGCACGAGGATGGCCGTACCGGCCGCGTCCGTCACCTCCAGCCGGTCGAACTCCGCCGCCGACTCCTCCTCCAGCAGGACGGCACCGGCCTTGTCGGCGCAGTCACGCACCGTCGTGTCGGTGAGCATCGGCGCGCTCGATCCGATCACCCGGATCGCCGGGCCGGCCGACGCGTCGAACTCGCAGTCCTTGAAGGAGCCCCGGGAGCGTTCGGTGACGGCCAGACCGTTGCCCTTGGTGCGCGCGGTGCGGCAGCGCAGCAGCTCCGGGTCGGCGCCGGAGGCGAGCGCGATGCCGGGGCCGGTGGTGTCCGTGACCGTGACCTGGTCGAGGGACGGCCGGGAGCCGCTCGTCACATAGACGCCGACGGCGGTGTCATGGACCGTGGTGCGCAGCACGCGGGTGGCGCTGCTGCCTTCCAGCGCGATGGCCGGCTTCTCCGCGCCGGAGATGTCGCAGTCCTCGACCAGGCCCTGTGCCTCGCCGTTGGCCAGGATCCCGTTGCCCCGGGCGTCGCGTATCCGGCAGCCGCGCACGGTCGTACGGGCCTGCTCGCTGAGGACGACGCCGGAGGTGCCGAGATTCTCGATGACACAGTCCGCTATGACGCTGCCGGTGTCGGCGGTGTCCACGACACCGGCGCCGTCCGGATTGGAGACCCGGCAGTCGCGCATGGCCAGCGCTCCGGTCTCCCGGGCCAGTACGGCTGTCCAGCCGGAGCCGACGACGGTGCAGCCGTCCATGGCGACCTGGCCGCGCGGCGCGTCCACCACGGGAAAGTCGTCGCTGCCGCCGCGCAGCGTGAGATCGGTGAGCATCACCGCGTCGGCGACCAGGACGAGCGCGGTGCCGCGGCGCGGACAGATCTCGACGCTGCCGCGCTCGCCCTCCGCGACGATGGTGACCCGGTTGCGCACCGTCAGATTCTCGGGATAGCGGCCGGGCCGGACGCGGATCACCGCTCCCGTACGCGCCTTCGCCAGGGCCTCACCGATCGTCCGGAAACTGTCCGGTTCTTCCGGGCACACCGTGAGCAACTGCCGTGACACGCTCGGACCTCCTTGTTTCGCCGCCACCGCCGATCCTCCCTGTCCAAGGGGGGAGGGAGCAGTGGGACGTCGGTGTGCGCCCGGTGAAGGCTACGGGAACGGGGACTTCATCATCCACACAGGAGCATGGAGTTGGCGTGCTGTTCGCGTCGTCGCATCGTCACCTCGGCCGCATAGGATGCGCGCCATGCGACGCGCCAGGACTCACCGTCACTCTGTGGTACGGGCGTTGGCGGCCGCCCTGCTCTCCGCCGTACCGCTGGCCGCCGCCGGATCACCGGCCGTCGCGGCGGACTCCGTCGAACTGCCCGTCGTGCGTTCCACGCTGGCGCCCGACGACCCGTGTGCGAAGGCCTCGCCCAGGACGGCCCGGTCCGAGCCGTGGACGGTACGGGCCCTGGGGCTCGCGCGGGCCTCAATGATCTCGCAGGGCGCCGGAGTGACCGTCGCGGTGGTGGACACCGGTGTGGGGACGGGGATTCCAGGGCTCTCCGGCCGTGTCTCGGCGGTCGGCGGCGCGGACGAGGACTGCGTGGGGCACGGCAGCTTCGCCGCCGGGCTGATCGCCGCGGCGCGTATCGACGGAGTCGGTCCCGTCGGAGTGGCGCCCGGTGCGCGGATCCTGGCCGTGCGCGGCACGGACGAACGCGGTGTCGCCACGGCGGAGCTGCTGGCGGACGGCATCCGGGCCGCCGCCGACGGCGGGGCCGGGGTCATCTACGTCGGATCCGCGCTGGCCACCGGCAAGTCCGTGCTGACCGCCGCTGTCGCGCACGCGACCGAGCGCGACGCCCTGGTGATCGCACCGGCGGCGCCGGACGCGCTGCCCGTGGACCGGAGCGCCTCCGGCGGTGTCGTACGGGCCGAGCCCTGGTACTGGCCCGCGGCCGTCCCGGAGGTGCTGTCGGTGACGGACTACGGTCCCGGCGGGACACGTCCGGCCAACGCGCCGGTGGTCTCCGCCGTGGACCTCGCGGCGCCGGGCGACGCGGTGGTCAGCGTCGGCCCGAAGGGGCCGGGCCACTTCCTCGGCTCGGGAGCGTCGCTGGCCGCGGCACACGTGGCCGGTGCGGCGGCGCTGGTACGGGCGCAGCATCCGGACATGACGGCCGCGCAGGTCTCGCGCCAGCTCACGGTGGCGGCATATCCGGCGTCGCCGCCACGGCTGGATCCGTACGCGGCGATGACGGCGGTGCTGACCGGCGCCCGGGGCACGGTGCCGCGCCCGGCCCCGGCGCGAGTGATCACGAGGCCCTCCACCGCGCCGCGCGACCGGGCGCTGATCATCGCGGGCGTGGGCACGGGGCTGGTGCTGCTGACGGCGGCAGCGGCGGTGGTGATCCCGCGCGGAAAGGCCCGGGGCTGGCGCCCGGCGGGCGAGTAGGGCGCACCGCGTTCGGTCGGGTGGCGGGTGACGGGTGGCGGGTGGCGGACGTGAGGAAGAATGTCTGCGCCCGCGACGCACGCCACGAATGCCAGCGTGCCCGCGTCACCGGCCGTCCGATCCGGCTCCCAGCGGGCCGCGACAGGCAAGGAGCTGCTCATCGAACTTTGGGTCAGCCTCATTTCCGCGGCCGTTGCCGTGGTCAGCATCGCAGTCAGTTCCCTCAACGCCGCCCGCACGGTGCGCCTCCAGCACGGGCTGGAGACGCAGCGTTACGAAAAGGACAGGGAAGACAGCGCCGAGGAGATCGTGAGCCGGTACCGCGAGCCGTTGCTGCGATCGGCCTTCGAACTACAGTCACGGCTGTACAACATTGTCGCCCTTGACTTCTTCGACCGGCATCACCAGAGCGACGACCTCACGGAGTGGCAGTACGCCCGCGACAGCACGCTGTTCAGGTTGGGGCAGTACTTCGGCTGGGCCGAGATTCTTCGCCAAGGCATCCAGTACATCGACCTCGGCAGTACTGAGCGCACCCGAGAGCTGACCGCACGGCTAGACACCGTCAGCCACGTGTTCGCCAACACAGACTGGCATCCGCGTACGAGCATCTTGCGTCTCTTCCGTGACGAGCAGCGCGCGATCGGCGAGTGCCTCGTGGAGAGGGGCATCGAGGACCCACGCGGCCAGCGATGCCTCGGTTATGTTCAGTTCATGGAGCGCCTAGAGAACGATCCGTCATTTGGCCGCTGGTTCGCCCGCCTCAGCCAGGAGATCGACTCGCTGCAGGGCTCGGCACCACAGCGCCTGGGCCGACTCATTGGCATCCAGCACGAGTTGATAGCCGTTATCGAGTTCCTGGACCCGGACAGCACACGCTTTCCCGCGGCGCACCGAGGACGGATCCCACCTCAGGCTGCGCCATTCCAGTAAGGCGACTGCATCGAGGAGGCCCAGAGGGCGCTCCGACGAGTCCTCCGGCGGGATGGGGTGCGGTCGTCCGAGGCCGCAGCAAGGCGAGCGCCGGATCAAGGTCCGTCCGTCGCGCGTCATGTCGGATGGCAAGAAGAGACGCTCTCATAGCCACTGCCGGAGCCGGTGCCAGTCCCTGAGGAACCCGCCTCAGGCGCGCCGGTCGGCTGTCAGACCCTAGGGTCAGTCCATGGCCGAGGGTGAGCATCTCGTTGTTGTTGGAGCGGGCGTCTCCGGTCTGACCACCGCCGTTGTCCTGGCGGAGGCGGGGATGGCGGTGCGGGTGGTCGCTGATGAGGTGCCGGGCGTGACGTCTCTGGCAGCAGGCGCGATGTGGGGGCCGTACCTGGTCGAGCCGAAGGAGAAGGTCGACCACTGGAGCCGGTGCTCTTTGGACGTCTTTCAGCGGCTGGCCGTGGAACCGGACGTCACCGGTGTGCGGCTCACCAGTGGCATTGAGGCGTCGCGCCACTCCGAGGACCCGCCGGAGTGGGCCACGACGCTGCCCGGCTTCCGTCCGGTCGGCTGCGGCGAGTTGCCGGCGGGGTTCGCTTCGGGCTACCGATTCACCGTTCCTCTGATCAACATGCCTACGTACCTGGCGTATCTCCAGGGCCGTCTTCTGGCTGCGGGCGGGACGATCACGCGCGGCTCGCTGCGCTCCCTCGCTGAGGCGGGTCCAGCCTCGGCCGTCGTGAACTGTTCGGGTCTGAGGGCTGGTTCGTTGGTCCCTGATCCCGCGCTGCGGCCGATTCGCGGTCAGCACGTCGTGGTCGCCAACCCCGGCCTTACCGAATTCTTCAGCGAGGACACCGGCCTCTCGCCCGATCTCCTGTGTATCTACCCGCACGGCGACATCGTCGTCCTGGGTGGTACGGCCATCGACGGCCACCATGATCCGGCGGAGGACGAGGTCGCCGCTGCGGCCATCCTCTCCCGGTGCGTGGCGGTCGAACCCCGCCTGGCCGGGGTGCGGATCCTCGCTCACCGCGTGGGCTTCCGCCCGACCCGTGCGCGCGTCCGCGTCGAGGCGGACCGGCTGCCGAGCGGCATACGGCTGGTGCACAACTACGGCCACGGTGGTGCGGGAGTGACGCTGTCGTGGGGGTGCGCGGCAGAAGTGCGGAGGTTGCTGGCCGACAGTTGAGGCTGCGTGGAATTGCCGGCCAACGGGTTATTTTCGAATACCGTTCCCGCGCGTTTCTGCTTCAGGGCCGAGGAAAGAATTCCGTCCTTCTCTGGCGCCTTGGCGAACTCAGCTTGGAGAGGGAGTGCCACGTCGGCGGCGATGCCATGTCAGCGCGGGTGACACAACGGCAAGAGCGAACAAGACGCCCGCGGTGATCAGGTGCGCCGCCGTCCGGCCTTGGACGATGGCGTACAGCCCGCCGGCGACACCGCCCAGCGCCAGACCGAGCGCGGGCTGCCAACGGTCGGTGGTCAGTCCCGTGATCACCACCACGTAAGACGGCATCACGGCGAGAAACAACACCCAGCCACGCCACCCGAAGCCGTCCGCCGCGACACAGCCGCCGCGCGGTCCCGGTTGGCAACCGCCTTCGACAAGGCCGACGATCCCCCAGCTCACGGCCAGCATGACGAGGGCGCCGACCGGAATCCACGACCACTTCGTCTCACTGAACGGCCGGCTTCCCGACGACCGCTCCGCGTCGGCTCCGCTGTTCCCGCCGTGTCCCGACATCGCTCGATCATAGGGCCGCCGCGCGGGGTTGGGGAGTTCGAGGGACGACGTATCCCATGGCGGGGCTCCGCCTCCGGGCCCGGGTGTGGGCCGGGTCGGTGGCGGAGCCTTGTCGGCTGTGGTTATGCGTCGGTGTTTCTGGCGAATGCGACGAAGTTGGCCCAGGCGTCCGGTGTGAGTACGAGGGCCGGGCCGTGCGGGTTTTTGCTGTCGCGGACGGGGATGGCGCCGGGGAGGCCGTCAGCGACCTCGACGCAGGCCCCGCCCTCCTGATTGCTGTGACTGGACTTGCGCCAGACGGCGCCGCTGAGATCGGGTCGGGACACGCGCGGCACGGTAGTTGTCCTCCATCACGGATCGAATCAAGTCGAGTGACACGGTCGAGGGTAGGGCCTCAGCGCGCAGAAAATCGTAGTTCACGGTGTATGGCTTGACCTCCTCCGGTTCGTCGATCAGTTGGCCGGAGTCCGCACCTTCGGTGTACGCCACGGTGCCCCCGTCCGGTAGGTCCAAGATGTTGAGCGAGCCGCCCATAGCGGCGTGTTCGCCGTGACTGAACGGCAAGACCTGGAGGGTGATGTGCGGCTCCTTGGCCGCTTCCAACAGGCGTGCCATCTGGCCACGCATGACCGCCGGACCACCGACAGGACGGAGGAACACGGCTTCATCCAGAATGACCCAGAGCTGTGGAGCATCGGCGGCACGGAGGCGTTCTTGCCGTGCCAATCGAGAGCTCACCCGCTGTTCCAACTGCTCCGGAGTCCTCAACGAGCGCCCAAGGCGCAGCATGGCGCGTGCGTACTCCGGCGTCTGAAGCAGACCATGAACCGGCTGGCCCATATACGCCCAAATGGCCACTGCCTCGGCTTCGGCGGCCATATAGGCCCGCGACCAGTCCGGAAAATTCTCGCGGTACATGTGCGGCCAGAGATCCACCAGCAGGCCGTCGGCGCGCACCGCCTCGTCGAGCTGTTGTGTCAGCGGCAGGGTCGGCATCGTCGCCGTCGCCCGTTCGATCTGTGTGATGCGTGTGCTGTGGACGCGCACTCTCGTCCCCAGCGCTTCTTGGGTCAGGCCGGCCGCCAGGCGTAACCGCTTCAGCCGGTGTCCGAACAAAGTGCGCATGGAATCCGAAGGATCCAGCGGATCAACGCCTTTGGCCATGGCTTCACTTCCCCACCTGAATGATCGTGGATTCAGCAGCAACCGCCTTTCGATCGTACGTGGATCAGCCGACTCTGAGAGAGACACAGAGATATGGACCACTCCTGAAGGCGAAAGGCAAGGCGCTTCCCATGGACGACGCGGCCCTGGGCGGTGTGGACGGCGCAGGCTCCGCACCACCGGTTCGATGGCCCTCGTGCCCCTGCGGGTCTCGTCAGAGCCCGCATTACCTGGCTCTCTCCGCCGCCGCGTTCGGCTGCGACGTGTGCGCCGCGTTGGTCGCGCAGCGCGGAGACGCTCTCGCGGCCGGCGATCTGCGTGGCGCGCGGGACTACGACGACGAACTGCGCAACCACTCACACGGAAAGGCGGTCGGCCGATGACGAGGAGAACCGGCATGACATACGCGACCCAGAAGGCGACCCGCAAAGCGCCCCGCACAGCGAAGGAAGGACCGGGCGGTCTCCGTATTGGAATGGTCGTCTACGACAGCGCCTGCGAAATGGTCGGCACGATCGACGAATTCATGGGTCCGCTGGTGCACCTCTCGCGTCCCACCGGCCTCACCTGGCAGAGCCGTTGGGTCTCCTTACGGCAAGGCACCGCGTATGAACGGCGGCAGCTCCGCGCGATCGGCGCTCTGCACCGACAGCGCCGGAAGGGCTTCCCGGCCTGAGTGCGCCGACACGCGCACTCCGGCCCGGAAGCCCTCCCGCGAAGCCCTCCTCGGCTCAGTCCCGCAGCGCCGTCTGCACCCGTACCGTCTTGCGCCTCGCGATACGCGTCGCGCGGCCCGGCGGGAGGATCTGGCCCTTGACGTTGCCGAAGACATAACCCTCCGACGGCGGGCACGACAGCAGCAGGCCCGGTGTGTTGACCTCCTGGAGCCGTCGCATGAGATGGTCGCTCAGACCGCGTCCGGCGCCCGAGGCGGAGCGGGCGACGACGAGGTGCAGGCCCACCTCGTAGCCGAGCGCGAGCTGGTCGAGCAGCGGGTCGAACGGCGCGTTCATCGGGCCCGTCCCGACCATGTCGTAGTCGTCGACCAGGATGAACAGCCGCGGTCCCGACCACCAGTCGCACAGCCGCATCCGGGCCGGTGCGATGTCCGGGCCCGGCACGCGTGTTTTGACCGCGCGCGCCGCTCCGTCGATGAGGTCCCGCAGACTGTCGATGGAGACCGCGTGTCCGAGCCGGTAGGCGTCGGGGATGGTCTCCACCAGATCGCGGCGGTAGTCCACGACCATGATCCGTGCCTCGGCCGGGCTGTAGCGGTCCATGATGGCCTTGGCCGTGAGCCGCAGCATATTGGTCTTGCCGCTCTCGGTGTCGCCGACCACGATCATGTGCGGGTTCTCGCTGAAGTCGTGCCACACGGTGGAGAGCTCGTCCTCCTCCAGGCCGATCGGCATCCGGAAGTCGCCTTCCGGCGCCGGCAGTTCCGCCACCGGCAGGACGGTCGGCAGCATCCGCACCGGCGGCGCGGGCGGGCCCTGCCAGCTCTCCGCGACGGCGGAGACCAGGCCCGCGACACCGTCGCTGAGGTCGTCGGCCCGCTCCGTACCGTCGATGCGCGGCAGCGCGGTGAGGTAGTGGAGCTTGCCCTCGCGGGTCAGGCCGCGGCCCGGGAGGCGAGGGACCGTGGCCGCGCGGCGCATGTCGATCTCGGAGTCCATGGGGTCGCCCATCCGCAGCTCCAGATGGGTGGCCGCCTGGTCGCGCACGGCGGAGGACAGCTCCACCCAGCGGGCGGTGGTGACGATCAGATGGACGCCGTAGTTGAGACCGCGGGCGGCGATGGCGTTGAACGTCGTGATGTGCCGGTCGTAGTCCTGCCGTACGGTCGACCAGCCGTCGATCACCAGGAACACGTCTCCGTGCCGCTCGTCCGGGAACTCACCGGCGTCGCGGCGGCGGCGGAAGGTCGCCATGGAGTCGATGCCCTGGTCGAGGAAGAAGCGTTCCCTGGCCGCCAGCAGCGTGTTGACCTCGGCGATCGTACGGCCCACCCGCTCGCTGTCCAGACGCGCCGCGACGCCGCTCATATGCGGAAGTCCGGCCAGACCGGCCAGTGTGCCGCCGCCGAAGTCCAGGCAGTAGAACTGCACTTCGCGCGGGGTGTGGGTGAGGGCCAGCGCGGTGAGGATCGTACGGACCATGGTGCTCTTGCCGCTCTGCGGTCCGCCCGCGACGGCGATGTGCCCGCCCGCGCCCGCCAGGTCGACCAGCAGCAGATCGCGGAGCTGGTCGAAGGGCCGGTCGATGATGCCGATGGGCACCTGGAGCCGGCCCCGGCCCGGCCAGCCGACGGTGGTGAGTCCCAGTTCGGGATCGGGCGTCAGCGGCGGCAGGACCTGGTCCAGGGTCGACGGCAGATCCAGCGGCGGCAGCCACACCTGGTGCGCCGGCGGTCCCGAGCCGAGCAGCCGCTCCACGGCGACGGACAGCAGCGTGTCGCCGGTCTCCTCCGACTCCGGCTCGGGCTCCGGCGCGGCGGGCAGGTGGCGCGGCACCACATAGCCGCTCGTCCACGGCAGCGTCTGGCTGGCCACCCGGGCCTGGTTGGCGCCGCCGCGCCGCTGCCGGTACGGGCCCGACACATACGCGGCGCGGAAGCGGGTCAGCGCCTCCACACCGGACTTGAGGAAGCCGCTGCCGGGCTGCGGCGGAAGCTGATAGGCGTCCGGGACTCCCAGCACACCACGGCTCTCCATGGCGGAGAAGGTGCGCAGCCCGATGCGGTACGAGAGATGGCTCTCCAACTGGTGCATCCGGCCCTCGTCGAGCCGCTGCGAGGCCAGCAGCAGATGGACGCCGAGGCTGCGTCCGAGCCGCCCGATCATCACGAACAGCTCCATGAACTCGCGGTGTGCGGCGAGCAGTTCGCTGAACTCGTCGACGACGACGAACAGGCTGGGCAGCGGTTCCAGCGGAGTCCCGGCGGCCCGCGCCTTCTCGTAGTCCAGGGCGGAGGTGTAGTTCCCGGCGCTGCGCAGCAGCTCCTGGCGGCGGATCAGTTCGCCGTGCAGGGCGTCCTGCATCCGGGAGACCAGCGCGGCCTCACCGGCGAGGTTGGTGATGACGGCCGAGGTGTGCGGCAGCTCGTCCAGGCCGAGGAAGGTCGCGCCGCCCTTGAAGTCGACGAGGACGAAGTTGAGCGTCTCGGAGGAGTTGGCGAGAGCGAGGGCCAGGACCAGGGTCCGCAGCAGTTCGCTCTTGCCGGAGCCGGTGGCGCCGATGAGCATGCCGTGCGGGCCCGTGCCGCCCTGGGCGGACTCCTTGATGTCGAGTTCCACCGGGACGCCGTCCGCGCCGACCGCGATCGGTACGCGCAGCCGGTTGGGCCCGGTGTTGCGCTGCCACAGCGTCGGCGGATCGTGCCGGAACAGATCGGGAATGCCCAGCAGGGTGGTCAGTTCGACATTGGTGGAGAGCGGCTCGGCGACATCGGTGCCCATGCCCATGCGGTACGGCGAGAGCCGCTTCGCGAGGGCCGTGGCGCCGCTCGGGCCGAAGCTGTCGGGACGCCCGAGCCTGGTGGTCTGCTCCTTGCGCTCCCGGTCGGTGCGTACCAGGTCGAAGGCGTCCTCGGCCACGTCGAAGCGGAGCGTGACCCGGCCCGGCCGCCAGGTCAGCGCGCCGGTGAGGTCCAGTACGACGGTGTTGCGCAGCCCGGGGCCGTCCAGCCGGTGGCCGCCGGGGACGGTGCCGCCGTCGATCACGATGACGGTGAACGGCTCCTCGCGGCCGGGCACCGAGTCGGGGTCGAACGGCGGCCGCTCCAGGAACTCGGCGCCGAGCAGGTCTTCCAGTTCGTTGAAGGCCGAGCCGGTCATCCGCGCGGGACCGGCGCCGTCGCTCTCCTGCGGATGGAGATTGTGCGGCAGCCACTTGACCCACTCCCAGTCCTGCCGCCGCTCGTCGGACACGCACAGCGCCAGCCATACGTCGTCCGGCGAGTGGAAGGTCACGAGCTGGGCGACGATCGCGCGGGCCACCGACCGTATCCGCTCCTCGTCGCCTCGGAACAGCACCCGGGCCCAGGCCCGCAGATAGATGGCGATGGGCTGCTCGGGCACGGTCGTATACGCGCGGATGAAGCTGCGCAGCGCGTGCGCGGCCAGCGGCTCCAGGTCCTCGACGGGACTGGTGGACATCGGAGTCAGCCGCAGTCCGAGCTTCTGCTCGCCGACGGCGACCCGGACCTCGCCGAAGTCCTCGTCCTGCGGGCGCCGTTCCCACAGCCGGGTGGAGCCGACCAGCGACCACAGGGCGGCGGGCACCGGATGCCGCCAGGCGAGCGCGCGCTGCTGGTCGACGACGGCGGCCCTGACCTTGCGCCGGGTCTGCGTGAGATAGCGCAGATAGTCGCGGCGCTCGCCCTTCAGCCGCTGCTTGCGCTCGCCGCTCCTGCGCATCACCTGGCCGACCATCATGGCTCCGGCGGAGACCACCATCAGTCCCAGCGCCAGATAGATGAAACCGCCGCTCCCGCCGGCCATGCCGGGCCGCATGAACATCAGCATCATGGAGACGGACATGAGCGCCATCGGGAGATAGGTCCAGACGGCGGAGGAGTCCGGGACCACCTCGGGCAGCGTGGGCGGCTCCTGGAGGCTGACTTCGCCCTCGGGCATCTCCGGGCCGCGCCTGCGGGCCGGCCTGCGAAACAGGACCACACTCAAGGACGGTCTCCTTAACGGCGCTGAAACGTGGCGGGTTGACGGATCGGGAAGGGTCGGGGACGGGCCGGTGAACGCTCGCGTGGAGATGGTCGATTCCGGTGTCCGCCGTCCCGGCGGCGGGCGGCTGATACTACGATCCGTCGAGCGGACCGCCAAGGATCAACCTTGCACATCTCTCTGTCTGTTCGGGGTCCTCGCGTGGAGCGCCCGGTGATCGACGCCGGAACCTCACGTGCCCGTCGGACAGACAGCCGGAACCGGAGAGGCGTGACCCAGCCCGATGACTGACAACCAGGTGGCCGGCGCGTGCCGCCTGACGGTGCGTGCCCCGGCCAGAACCATCGACCTCGCCGTACCCGCCGATGTCCCGGTGGCCGATCTGCTGCCGGCGATTCTCGGCTACGCGGGAGACGGCCTGGAGGAATCCGGCATCGAGCACGGCGGCTGGGTGCTCCAGCGGCTCGGTGGCGAACCCATGGACGAGGAGCGCACCCTCGACTCGTTCGACCTGCGCGACGGCGAGACCGTCTACCTCAGACCCCGTACCGACGCCCTGCCCGAGGTACATCTCGACGATCTGGTGGACGGCATCTCCACCACCATGCGGCAGCGCCCGCACGGCTGGAGTCCGGAGGCCGGGCGACGACTGCTGCGCGGGCTCGCGGTGGCCGTGCTGCTCACCGGAATGCTGGTCCTCGCGCTGCCCGGCGGATCCGTCGCGCCGAGGGCGCTGTGCGCCGCCGCCGCCGGACTGCTGCTGCTCGCCGGAGCGGCCGCCGCCGGCCGCGCGGTCGGCGACGCGGCGGCGGCCGCGACGCTCGGCTTCATGGTCGGCCCGTATCTGGCGCTCGCCGGCTGGCTGCTGACCGGTGGCGAGCTGACCGGCCCGGACGCCCACGAGGTGCTGGGCCCGCGGCTGCTCGCCGCGTCCGCAGCGGGCGCGGGCGGCGCGGTGCTCGCGCTGGCCGCGGTGGCGTCGTTCGCGGCGCTGTTCCTCTGTCTGGCCGTGGTCGCGGCCTTCGGCGCGCTCGGCTCGGTCCTGATGATCACCGCGGATCTCGCGCCGCAGCAGGCCGCCGGTGTCGTCGCGCTGACCGCCGTGGTGCTCGGCGCCTTCGTGCCGTCGCTGTCGTTCCGGATGTCCGGACTGCGGATGCCGCCTCTGCCCACCAACGCGCAGCAGCTCCAGGAAGGCATCGAACCGCATCCCACCGCCGTGGTCGCCACCCGCGCCGTGCTCGCGGACGGCTGGATGACCTCGCTGTACGGGGCCGTCGGCGTGGTCTGCGCCGGCTGTCTCGCGCTGCTGGTGCGCCGTGCCGGACTTCCCGAGGTCTGTATGGTGCTGGCGCTGGTCCTGCTGCTGATGCTGCACGCGAGAGGGCTGGGCAACGTATGGCAGCGGCTCTCCCTGGTGCTGCCCGCCGCATGGGGCGCGGTGCTGCTGGTCCTCGCCGGTGTGCACGGCGCGGCGCCGGAGACCCGGCTGCTGGCCACCGGTGGACTGCTGGCCGCCACCGCGGTCATCGCCATCCTCTCCTGGACCGTGCCGGGGCGCCGGCTGGTGCCGTACTGGGGCAGGGCCGCGGAGCTGCTGCACTCGGCGGCGGCGATCAGCCTGCTGCCTCTGGCCCTGTGGGTGCTCGGCGTCTACGGCGACCTGCGCGCCCTCAACGGCTGAACCGCTGAACCCGAGGGAGCACCGCTGTGCAGTCCAAACGTGATCAGGTCCAGGCGCACATGTTCGTCATGGGACGGCTGACGTCCGGCATGCTCCGCGGCGACCCGGACGCGCCGGAGAGCCCGCAGGGCAGAACCAACCGGGGCATCGCGATGGGCGTGGTGATCGCCGTGCTGCTGTCGGCGGGCGCGTTCGTCTTCGGTCTGCTCAAGCCGGGCACCAAGGACTCCTGGCGCGAGGCCGGGACGCTGGTCGTCAACAAGGACACCGGCTCCCGCTATCTCTATCTGGACGGCCGGCTGCGGCCGGTGCGCAACTACGCGTCGGCGCGACTGCTCGCCGGCGCCGACATGGCGACCAGCAGCGTCGGAGCCGCCTCGCTGCGCGGCACTCCGCACGGCGCGCCCGTCGGCATCAACGGCGCGCCCGACGCGCTGCCGGCGGGCGGCGATCTGGACACCGGTCCGTGGCAGGTGTGTTCGGGCACCACCGCCGGTGCGTCCGGCACCACGCTCGCCGTGGGTTCGGCCGCCGGCGGCGAGGGCCTGGCCACCTCGCGGGCGCTGCTGGTGACCGGGCCGGACAAGGCCGACTATCTGGTGTGGCGCGGCAGCAAGCTGCGCCTCGACCGGGAGCACGGCGCCGCAGAGGCCCTCGGTTACGGCTCCGCGCCACGCGTCCCGGTGTCGGCGGCGTTTCTGAACTCCCTGCCCTCCGGGCCCGATCTGGCCGCGCCCGAGGTGCCGGACAGAGGCAAGGGAGGACCGGAGCTGAGCGGCAGGAAGACCCGGATCGGCGAGGTCTTCCGGGTGACGGTGCCCGGCTCCGCCGAGCGGTACTACCTGCTGCGGCGCGAAGGACTGGCGCCGCTCACGGCCACCGGGGCCGCGCTGGTGCTCGGCGACCCGGAGACCAGGGAGAAGGTGTACGGAGGCGGCGCCGCGGCCGCCGCGATGCTGGGGACGGACGCGCTGGACGGCCGGCTGGCCGCACCGGTCTCCGGGTCCGGGACCGCCGGAGAGCTGCCGGAGGCGCCGCCGAAGGCGATGACCGTGGAGCGGGACTGGACCGCCTGTGTCCGGATCCAGGCGGGCGGCACCGGCACACGGGTGGGCGTGGCCCTGGTGCGTCAGGCCGCTCTCGGCCCGGCCGCGCAGGCGCCGCCGGAGGGACTGACGCCGGCCTGTGTGGCGGTCGGACGGATCACCGTACGGCCGGGCGGCGGCGCTCTGGTGCGTGCGCTGGGCGCGGGCGGCGGCGCTCTCGGAGGCACCGTCTATCTGGTGACCGACACGGGCATGAAGTACCGCGTGGCCTCGGCGGACGCCATGGCGGCGCTCGGATACGCGGAGAGCCAGGCACAGGGCCTTCCGGCTCCGCTGCTGGCGATGCTGCCGACCGGTCCCGACCTCACACCGGAGGCCGCCGCGACGGGCCGGGCCGCCACCACGGCCACGGCGTGCGGCCGCGATTGACCGTGCCTCACGTTGAACTGAGGTTACGTCAGGACGAATTGTTGGTACGGCAGGTGGCAAGGACCGGCGTCCAGTAAAGGAACTTCCTGGAACTCATTGCTCCCGGAACTGCCGCCTGTCTACGTTTAGCTGCCCGGACGACTCGACGCGATCAGCAGGAGGTGCAGGTCCATGGCGGGCATGCAGCAGTCAGAGGCACGCGCCACACAGAACGGCGTCAACGCCCTTGAGCAGGCGTTCACCGGCATTCAGAACAGCCGGCAGGACGTCGAGAACATGAAGTTCAACCTCGCTTCCGGGCTGAAGGGCTCGGACGGCAAGGCGTATCAGGACCTGCTGAAGCAGTGGGACGACCAGGCGGAGATCATCTCCCGCAATGTCCGGGACATGATCGACACGCTCAACGAGACGCTCCGGCAGCAGGGTTTGACCCAGGGGTCCTCCAACGAGGCCATCAACCAGGCGTACAGCCAGTCCCAGTCGGTGTTCGACGCCTTGCACGGCTGACCTGCCGCATGGCTGACCGGCAACCACTCCACCCTGTACCCGCTGCGAGACGAGGCAAGTGATGAGCGATTTCACCGACGGACAAATCTACGTCGACTACTCCCATATGCAGAACGCCGCGGACGACATGGTCCAGCAGACCAAGGCGATCGCGAGCATCATCGTGAATCTGGACGCCGAACTCCAGGAGCTCAAGAACACCTGGGAAGGTGACGACAGGGCGGTGTACAGCGAGAAGCAGGCGGCATGGAACCAGGCCGTCGACGCCATGAAGGCCCTGCTCGCCAGTCACTCGGCCCTGCTCACCGAAGTCTCCGACGTCTACCAGCACAGCGAGAAGTCCCTGACTCAGTTGTGGGAGGGCGTCCGCGTCGGTCGCTGACCCGCGGCGCAACCCACCGGGCGGCTGCCCACGCGTACCGCGGGGCGGCCGTCCAGGTCCTGTTCGATCCGAACCAGGAGGAAGACGGCATGGCGGACAGTGCTCCCGTAAACCTGGACAAGGCGTGGCTGGAGAATTTCCTCAACCAGGACATCGAGACCTTCAAGGAAGAAATCAGAAAGATCCTGGGGGACGGGACGCTCTCCGACGGCGGTGTGGTGCCCGCGCTGTCCAATCTGCTGCCGGAAGGTGATCTCGGAGAGGACGCGCTGCCCGGTGGCGCGCTGCCGCTGACGATCGGCGGAATGGTCAAGGACGGCGCCACCAACGGCCAGCATCTCAGCACCGCGGTGGTCAAGATGATCACTGATGTCACTGCCATTCTCGATGATCAGAAGATTCTGTTCGACAGTATCGACGAAAATCTTCAGACCACTCTGGAAAAGCTCTTCAAGGCGCAGGGTGAGAACCTGGAGAAGATCGACGGGCAGAAATTCCTGGACATCTTCTCCGACGTGGACGACATCCTCGGCGGGAACAGCGGCGGGGACGACGACTGATCATGGCCGAAGAAAATGTCGTACCGCTCACCTCTGACAATGACTCATGGCTCCAGGCCGTGAGTCTGTTCACCGGGTATGCGGCGCCTGCGCGGGACGGTCTGTTCAACAGCCTCATCGGGAACGACGGAATTCCGCAGATGAAGGTGGAGATCACCAAGCAGGGCTCGGTGACCTATGTCGACGTGGACGACCTCAACTGGATGGTCGAGAACTCGGGCTGGCGTATCGAGAACACCGACTTCGTGATCCCGTTCTATGCCACCAGCGGTGATACGGCGTCGGCGGGCGACCAGGTCTCCATGTACAAGGCGCGTTTCACGCTGCTGGGCAACAAGAGCGGTGACGGTCCTCCGGCCGGCGGAGTGGTCGAGGGCGGCGAGTTCAAGAGCCAGTACGAGAACCACCTCGGCCTGTCCGGCGACAAGGCGACCTGGAGCACCGAGGCCCTCACTCAGTACAGCTATGGCACCGGCCGGGCGCTGGAGGCACTGCTCTACAACGACCACGGGACGCACGGATTCTCGTGGAACGGCAAGAACGTGGTGAACGACCAGGCCGTCTCGCTGGCGTCCTTCGACACCGCGGCCGACGCGTTCGACCGGGTCGCGCAGTTCTTCGTGGACCGCAAGAACGCCGTGGAGGAGTGGGAACGCCGGATCGGCGTGGAGGAGAACGACGCCTGGCGCGGCCAGGCGGCCGGCGTCTTCTGGAATCTCGTCCATACGCTCAGCAAGCAGTACGCCGGTTACGCGAAGGACATGCGGCCGGGCAGCACCGGCTCCAAACAGGGCGACGAGATACGCGCCGCGAAGGACGACTTCCGCAAGGCGGTGGTCGAGCTGCACCGCCGGTGGATGGACTGGGAACTCTACATGGGGAATCCGCTCCGGTGGCTCCATGACCTGTTGAAGGAAATCGCGGACCATGTGTGGGAACACAATATAAAGCAGATCACCTACAAGGTGAACAGTACGGGCGGTTACTACACGAGCAGCTACTACACGACGTATCACACGACGGGCGCGTTCAGCCAGAACGCCTTTCGGCTCGGAAAGCCCGATGATTTCGGTCCGCTGGACGAAACATCCACCTGGAAGAAGGTCGGAGAAAGAGCGATAGAGAACTGGCAGGCTTCCGTCGTTGAGAATCTCGTGAAGCCCGCCGATGAAGCACTGAAACTTGTGCACAACAGTTGGAGCACCAAGAACTTCGACCTCGGATCCATCAGGACGAGGGGCGGCGGCGACCTGTCGAGCAGCTACGCCGACGACAAGGCCGAAAAGGACGCCGACAAGGCCAAGGCGGACGCCGACGCCGCGGAGAAGAAGCAGGACGATTTCATCCAGTGGCAGAAGGACCAGGCGGCCGCTGCCGCCGCTGCCGCCGCCGCGGCGAAGAAGGAGCAGGAGGAGAAGGAGGCCGCGGCGAAGAAGGAGCAGGAGGAGAAGGAGGCGGCCGCCAAGAAGGAGCAGGAGGAGAAGGAGGCCGAGGCCAAGGCGGAGCAGGAGAGGCGGGACAAGGAGCAGGCGGAGAAGGAAGCCACCGCCAAGGCCGAGCAGGAGCAGAAGGAGCACGAGCAGGAACAGAAGCAGGAGGAGGCCGAGAAGAAGCAGGAGGCCAAGGAGGCCGAGCTCAAGGCCGAGCAGGAGCGGAAGGAGCAGGAGCAGGAGCAGAAGCAGGAGGAGGCGGAGAAGAAGCAGGAGGAGGCACAGGCCCGCCAGGAACAGATGCAGATCATGCAGATGAATCAGGCGAAGGCCGAACAGGAGAAGGCGAAGAAGGAGCAGGAGGCGAAGGAGGCCGAGCAGGAGGCCAAGCAGGAGGCGAAGGAAGCCGAGCAGGAGGCCAAGCAGGAGGCCAAGGAGGCCGAGCAGGAGGCCAAGGAGAATCGGCTCCGGGCCGAGCAGGAGCAGAAGCAGGCCGAGGCCGAGAAGAAGCAGGAGGCCAAGGAGGCCGAGCTCAAGGCCGAGCAGGAGCGGAAGGAGAAGGAGCAGGAGGCCAAACAGGACGAGGCGGAGAAGGAACAGCGGCAGCTCCGGGCCGAGCAGGAGCAGAAGCAGGAGCAGAAGGAAGCAGAACAGGAGCAGAAGCAGGCCGAGGCGGAACAGAAGCAGGACCGGCTCCGGGCCGAGCAGGAGCAGAAGCAGGAGCAGAAGGAAGCCGAGCAGGAGCAGAAGCAGGCCGAGGCCGAGGCCAAGCAGGAGGCCAAGGAGAAGGAGCGCGAAGAGGCGCAGAAGCAGGCCGAGGCCGAATACGAGCGTCAGCGGGAGACCGCGCTCAACGGCGGCGACCTCTCGTCGCTGGCTCCGCCGACGATCAGCGGCCCGGTGTACCAGGGCAGCGATCTGCCCGGCAGCGATATCGGTGTGCCGCATCTCGATCCGGACGGCCGCGTGGTGACGGATTATCCCGACGGCAGCCGTACGACGATCGACCCGGACACGCACACGGCGACTGTCACCCGACCGGACGGCAGCTCCATATCCGGTCCGCTCAACTCCGGCGACTCACTGCACAATCCCGACGGCAGCGTGTCGCATCTCGACCCGCGGGGCCAGGTGGTCACGGAATTCCCGGACGGCAGTACGTCCACCCTCGACCCGAGCACCGGTGCGACCACACACACCTACCCGGACGGCACGACGACCTCCGGCTATCTGAACGGCGGCGGCGACGGGCCGGCTTCGTACGACGTGCCGTCGTACGGTTCGTCCTCGCACGACTCGTCGTCGTACGGTTCGCCGTCCTACGAGGAGGAGCTCTACGACGACCTGCCGTACGAATCGCCGTACGACAGGCCCTCGTTGGCCGCCTCCGGACTGTCCGCCGCTCCGATGACCGGAACGCCGCTGAACACGGGGTCTCTCCCGGGATCCGGCGCGGGCGGCGCGCCGGCGGGCGGCATGCCGATGGGCGGGATGCCGATGGGCGGCGGTATGGGCGGCGGTGGCGGCGCCCAGGGACAGTCGACCTCGGAGCGGGTCCGCAATGTGATCGACGGCGGGCAGGTCGTCAGCAACCGGGGCAGCCGTGGCAGCACGGGCACCGCCGGCGCGAGCCCTCGCTACCGTGACGCGGAGGCCGCGACGCGGACCGGCACCACGGGTGGCTCACCGTATCCGGCTCCGATGGGCGGCGGCGGCGCTCCGGGCCAGCAGGCGACGCAGAGCGGCGACCGCGCGCGCGACGCCTGGGTGCAGGAGGAAGAGGACGTCTGGGGCACCGACGAGGGCGGCGCACCGGCCGTGATCGGCCGATGAGCGGTGGGAAAGAGCCTCTGGAGCCGATGGAACGGCGGCTGGCGCAGGCCATGGCCGAGCTCGAAGCCGTACAGGCCGCCGTCGCGCGGGCGGAGGACGAACTCCGGCAGGCCTCGCTCACCGTGCGCTCCAGGGACCGTGCGGTGGAGGTCACCGTCGGTCCTCAGGGAGAGCTGGCAGGGCTGAAGTTCCTGGACGGCAAGTACCGGACCATGAACGCCACACAGCTCGCGGCCTCGGTGCTGGAGGCCGCGAACCAGGGACGCGCGGAGATGGCCCACCGCGTGATCGAGACCTTCGCGCCGCTCACGCGGCCCAGCGGAAACGTGCCGGAGTTCGGCGGCGTCGACATCGAATGGGAGCGGATCTTCGGCTCCGCGCTCGGCGGCGGCGCGGGCGCCGGCTCCGGCCGGCCGGCGAGGGACCGGCTGCGCGACGAGATTCACGAGGACACGGACGACGGGCAGGCGAGAGGGAGAGGTCAGTCATGAGCGGTGTCTACGAGGCGAACCCCGGCGGCCTGCGGCGGAGCATCGACGGGATGAAGCGGCTCCCGGAGATGGCCAAGTCACTGGGCGAGGACTTCAGGCGGGCCGAGAACACCTACACCGAATGGCCAGGCTGGACGGACGACTTCGCGCGGCAGGTCCGGCCGAAGTACAACGACAACAATGAGTACTGCCTGCGGATCGGTACGGCTCTGTTCGGCGCTCTCGACGCGCTGGTGTCGGCGACGCTCGCCAACCTCGAAAACATCGAGGGAACACAGTCCGACGCGACCGAACAGATCCGGGACCATCAGCAGAAGACGGACACGGTGTTGTCCGGCGTTGACGGGCGCGGGAAGCACTGAGTGCAGGAGATAAATTTTCCTGAGGACGTCAGGAAGATGCTCTGGGTCCTGCTCGGCGAAATGCCGTTGCAGGCCAGAGAGAATGTGGCGTGGGACAGCCGCGCGCTCTATCTCGACTTCGGGAGAAAGATTCTCGAACTGCGCGACGCCATACAGGATTCCGTCCGTGACGCGAGCAACTCGCTGCCGCCGGAGGTCGCGCGGCGGTATGTGCGGGGCCTGTCGCTGCTGACCGACGACGGAGGTGTCAACCACCTCAAGGAGATGGTCGACCAGCTCGACGACATGGCCGACGGCCAGATCAACTACTCGATGAAGATCCAGGAGGCGAAATGGGAGATCATCTCCGAGATCGTCATGCTCCTCATCGAGCTGGCGTTTCTGGCCGTGATGGCGGCGTTCACAGGCGGTACGTCCATCTCCCAGATGGCGCTGGCCAGGGCCAGGAGCCGACTGGCGATCCTGATGACCATCGACCGGCTGGTGCGGATGACCCATCTCGCACCGGCCCTCAGCGAGGCGATCGAGGAGGCCATCCAGACGCTCGCGGTCAAGCTGGCCCAGATCGCCCTCAACCCTCCTCGGCGCAAGCCGCCCGGTATTGACTGGGGAGACATCGGCAAGGCGGCGGCGTTCGGCGCCTTCGCCGGATTCTTCGAGGGAGCGCTCGACCGGTTCTCTCCTTACTTCAAGAACTGGCTCAAAGGCGGATTCGACAACTTCGACGACTTCGTGAAGAACAATCCCTTCACCGCGAAGATATTGAACGGCTCCTATGAGGTACCGACCATATTCGTGGTGTCCGGGATCAGTGAGTCCGCGGCCGAGGTGTTTGTCACCGGACTGTTCGACGGCAACTGGTCCTTCAAGTGGGAGACATTCGTAGGGTCCGGCACCAGCGGTATCTTCGGCACGTTCGCGGAGTCGTCGGTCGGAGGCGGAGCGAGCTGGCTGCGCGGCAAGTTCTTCTCCGGTCCTGCCGGTCCCGCCCCGTTCTCCGTGCGCAATGAGCTGCCTCCCGTGAGCGAGGTACGCGGCGGCGGAGACGGCCCGGGACCACGGCCCGCGCCGGGAGGTCCGGGCGCCGTCCTGAACGGCGGTGGAGTCCTCTCCGGGCCGCCGCCCGTGCCGCTTCCACCGCCCGTGCCGCTTCCACCGCCCGTGCCGCTTCCGCCGCCCGTCCTGCCGAACGGCGGTGTCAGCACGCCGCCGCCGACGGCCGCGCCGGACACCTCGCCGTACTCGGCACGCGACTCCCGCGCTTTCTCCGGCACCGGCGACTTCTCCGGCTCGGACACCTTCGCCGACTTCTCCGGCTCCAACGGCGTTCCACCGCCCGTGACGCCGATATCGCCACTGCCGCCGCCTCTGGCGCCGACGCCTCCCCTGATGCCGACGCCGACGCCGACGTACGGCTCGACGAGTCTTCCGACGCCGGCCGCCCATGTACCGACGCAGTCGAGCGCGACACCGCCGCACCTGCCGGGCGGCACCGGCGACGCGGACTTCCCGACGGGAGCGTCCAGGCCAGGGACGGGCGGAGGCACGACACCGACGGCGGCACCTCCGCCGGTCGCCTCTCCGCCGCCGGGCGCGCGTGGTGATGGCGTCAGCGACCAGCGGTCCCTGGACGACGACGGCTCCACGTCCGACACCGACACCGACACCGACACCGACACCGACACCGACACCGACACCGACACCGACACCGACACCGACGACCGCGAAGACCGCGCGGACGGTGTGGACGGCTCGACGACCGGTGGCGCTCCGTCCGTGCCCGGCGGCACGACGCCGCAGCTTCCGCAGACAGGGACCTCGTCACACGGCCAGGGCCAGGGCCAGCGGCCCGGCTCGGCCGACGGCGATGCGCCACGGCAGCCGTCCAGCGAGGAGACAGAGACAGAGACAGACACCGATACCGATACCGAGCCGGGCACCGAGACCGAGAACGGTCCAGGGACGGAGACCGGCCCGCAGTCGGCCGATCTCCTGATCCCGGGCGCCGTACCGGCAGCGGCGGCGGGCACCACCGGCACGGGCAGCGGCGATCCGGTCTGGGACGTCGCGCGGGACGGGACGGAGCCGGTCACGCGGTCGCACACCTGGGTCGACCCGGTCTCCACGCCTCCCGACCCGCGACAGCCGGGCCGGACCACACAGTTCGTCGTGCATTCGAAGTTCGATGTGCGCCGCTTCGAGCACCACGGCGAGTGGGTCAGCGATCTGACAGTCAAGATCGGAGCCGGCGGCCCGGACGGAATGCCGGAGAGCGTCTGGGAAAAGGTATGGAGCGGTGTCGAGGACATCCTGAACGCTCCCGGACATCGGCTGCCCAACGGCGACCTTCTGCATGTGACCGTCGAGCAGGTCGCGAACGATCCGCACCCCAACGGCCTCAATGTCCAGTTCGTCGGCCGCGACCAGCAGATGACCCGCTCGGCCTGGTGGGCCG
The DNA here is from genome assembly GCF_033795305.1 of Streptomyces sp. AK02-01A. Classification (NCBI taxonomy): domain Bacteria; kingdom Bacillati; phylum Actinomycetota; class Actinomycetes; order Kitasatosporales; family Streptomycetaceae; genus Streptomyces; species Streptomyces sp. AK02-01A. The sequence goes on along the minus strand of NZ_JARBAE010000004.1, from coordinate 113,647 downwards.
ACGCCGATCCCATCGACTATGTCCACGAGATCACGCACCAGCTCGGGCTGCGTGACGAATCACCGCACACGACCGCGCCGCACCGCCCGGACATCGCGGGCAGTCTGCTCGGCGACTACACCCGTGCGGCTCCGGCCGGACTCGCGCAAGGCGGTCTGCGCGACCGCCATCTCCGCCTCATCGCCGCGCATATCGGCGATATCACGCCCGCCACTGCGGGCCCGGCCGGCGGCGGCCGGAACTCCGCGGCCGACGGGACCGTCCCGCCACCGCCCGTACCGCTGCCGACGGTCGGCGGACGACTCGGCGCGGAACCGTACACGCCGGTGCCGCCCAAGGCCGCCGTGCCTCCGCAGGTGCTCACGAGCGGCCCGGCCACGGAGCCGGCGCTGGACCCCGAGCCGGTGTTCCAGACCACCGAACCGGTCCAGACCCTGGCCCTCACACCGAAGCCGATACCGCAGGAGACCTCCGGCAAAGAGACGGACGAACTGCTCGACAAGGAGCCGGAGAAGACACTCGACAAGGAGCCGGACAAGGAGCCCGAGAAGACATCGGAGAAAGCACCGGAGAAGAAGGCGCCGCAACCGCCGGTGAAGGCGAAGGAGTGGATCACCACCACTCTCGACCGCATCCGGCCTCCTCGCCTCGACCGGCGCATCCCCAGGCCATTGGCCGGACGCCGGGATCCGGTCGAGTTCGACGACGGCAGCCGTATGCCCGCCTATATCGACGACATCCAGTCACTCCTGCCGGGCCTGCCGGACGATGTCCTGGCCGAACTCCTTCTGAGTTCGGTCAGCTTCGGACACAGCGATCTCGCGCTGCGCGGTATCGAGCAGGTGATGGCGGAGATCGCGAGAACACTGCGGATGAGCCCGGCCGTCCGGCCGAAGGACCCGAAGCCGGGCGGTCCGGAAGGCGTCGGCCTGCTGGCGGACATGACGAGCGCGCTCACGCACGAGCCGAAGAGCGTGACCGGTGACGGACGCGTGTTCACGTACACCAGCGTCGACGGCAGTCCCCGGAAGCTGCGGCTCGTGGCGCGCCACTACGGAAGCTGGGAGCGGTTCACCGACGAGTACGGCAATCCGGCCAAGGTCGACGGCATGAGCCGGGCGGTCACCACGGCCGGCCAGAGCAAGATCATGCAGTCCGTCACCCAGATCGGGGCCGGCGGCCCGATCGGCCCGGCGGGCAGCGCCGTGTTCGGTGGTTTCGGCCGTGTCGGGCTGCGGTTCGCCTTCACCAACAAGGTCGGCTACACGCAGACGGACCAGGGCACGAACCAGATGGAGACGCGTGCGCTGGACGGCTCGCATGTGCATCTCGACGACGTCTACTACGACGTGCGGGTGACCGACGCCGACGACCGGCCCGTCAGCGGCCCGGAGATCCTGGCGATCACCGGGCCCGGTGGCCGAGCGACGGACGCCACCGTCGACGCCACCGCGAAACCGGCCGTGCCGGAGACCGGGACCCGCTCCGACAACGCGTCGCTGACCGTGTCCGACGACCGGTCCGCGACCGGTTCCGACGACCAGGACCCGACCGATGCCCTGGCTCCCGTCCGTGCTCCGCGCAATCCGGCGCTGTTCGGCTTCGCCGTACGGAACGGGCTGACGGTGCGCCTGCCGGACAGCATGACCAAGAAGGGCCGGCCGGGCCGGATACCGCGGTCGATCGAGCTCAGCCGGAACTCCGCGTACCGGCTCGTCCGCAGCGAGGGCTTCGGACCCGTCGCCATGATCCGCGACTGGGCGGCCGGCGAGATCGACGCGCGGCCCGGCAGCAGTGCGTACCGCGAGCTGAACGCGTTCTTCTCGACCGAGAGCTTTCAGCGTCACGCGCGGGCGCAGGCGAACGGCAGGGTCACCACCGTGCCGCTGTTCGCCGACGACAAGGCGAAGACACCGCTCGGTGTGTTCGTGGTGGACGTGGAGCCCGTCCGGGCGACCCTGATCACCGAGACGTCCGACGCCGAGATGCGGGACATCAACACCTCGGCGGTCCGCAACGAGCGGAGCCTCGCGAAGACGGCGGCGTTCGGCGTCGACGGTGTCGCCGGACCCGCGTTCAACATCTTCGACCTGGGAAACGGCACTCTCAACCTGCGGCTCCAGTTCGGCCCCGCCTTCCGGTATCTCTTCTCCGTGTCCCGCTCCGGCGCGCTCGGCGGCTCAGGAGCGATCAAGTCGTCGGGCCAGGTGAAGGGCGATCTCACCGGCCTCTATCTGGTCAAGAAGACGGTCCATGTGTCCCGGAGCGGCAGTGGCGCGCCCGCGACGGCGTTCCACACCTGGAGCGTGGACCGGATGACCCGTACCGAGGCGCGCAGGCTGGCGCGGTGGGACGACGGTACGAGGCTGACGGTGCGCGGCGGCGTGCCGGAACCGTTCTCACCCGCCTATCTGACCCGGGACCGGCCACCGCTCCTGGGCATGCACCGGGTGGAGGAGTTCACGTTCGACGACGGTCTGCGGACCCGCGCGAACGGCGCGGGATCCGCGCCCACCTTCCTGGACGCCTTCGCCGACGACGTGCTGGCGGCCATCGACGCGGCCTATCCGGGCCTCGTCGCCAGGCTCGACCAGCTCGCGCCGCCGACGCAGAGGAGCCTGCGCGGCCGGGTCAGGGCGCTGCTGGACTCCGACGGCGCGGCGCCGGCGAACGGCCTCGTACGCTCGCGATGGCGGAACGCCGAGGAGTACCAGACGGCGCTGTCCAACACCCTGGAGGTCCTCGCCGCTCTGTCGCACCAGACGATGTCGGGCAATCTGGAGGCGCTGACGACGACCGGCATCAGGATCCGCATGAACGAACCGGGCCTGATCGGCCAGGGCCACCGCTACGTCTGGCTGCGCGGCGAGCTGACCAACCGGCGTTACGAAGGCAGGCAGGACGATCTCAAGCTGCGGTACAGCTCCATCGGCGTCGAACGGCTGGACGGCCAGAAGGGCGCGAAACGCGTCAGGGAGGCCGGATTCGACGGTCAGGCCGCGTTCCGCGACCCGAGCACCGACGACATCGGCGCACCCAGCAACGCGGGAGTCCTGACGGTCGGTGCGCGCGCCGGACTGCAGACAGAACTGGAGACCGGATTCGGCGCGACCGCCACCAATGAGCCGATGGCGGTGAGCCTCGGGCCGTCCCACCAGTACCGCTACGATCTCTCGCTCACCGTGGACCGCGGTGGTTACTGGCGGTTCCGCGGACTGTTCCGCGGGGTCGCCACTCTCGGCCTGCTGGGGACACAGCCGTTCGTCCACAGCCAGCCGAGGAATGTGCTGATCGGGACGGACGCGATCGGCCGTCCGGTGGGAGGCGGCCCGAGGACCGGACAGGTGCTGATCAGCATCCCGGACCGGCACGCACCGGCGGTGGATCCGCACGCGCCGCGAGCGCTCAATCCGTATCTGTCGCTGCGCGGCCCGCTGCCGGTCCAGCACATGAAGGCGGACCGGGCCCGCGCGCTGGCGCTCGGAGATCTGTCCAGGCCGGGACCGCTGGTGCGTACGGAGGATCTCGTCGGCTCCGGCGCTTCCGCTCCGGCCGGCGCTTCCGGACCTGGCGGCGGGCGCGGTTCGCGGATGTTCCAGGATCTCCAGAACCATCCGTTCCTGATCGTGAGCGTGGCGGCGCCGGACGCTCTCCTGCACAGCCTGAACGATGTCCTGCGGATCGCGTCGGGCGGTGCCTGGCAGCTCACCGAGGAAGGAACGCCGACCCGCGAGGCGGTCCTGCGTGCCTTCCAGCCGCAGTATCTGACGGCCAACTTCGACCAGAGTTCGGGGCCGCTGGGCTGGAGCGCCGGCGGTCTGATGGGCAAGGGGCCCTATGCGACGCTGTGGGCGACATTCCGCCATCTCACGGCCGTGGCCGACATCCAGGCCCTGACCGGAGCGGTGCCGATGGACACCGAGATGACTCTCGGCGGCACCGGTCTGGCGTCCGGCAAGATCAGCCGGACCACCTCCTTCTTCTCCGGCGGGCAGCTCGTGTACGCCAAGCCGCACAGTGCCGGGCCCGGAATGCTCGGCAACTACGGCCTGGTCGTGAGCCCTTACTCGTCCTCGAACGCGAAGAGCCGGAACGTCATCAGGACCGTTGTCGCCGATATGAACCGAAAGGGTTTCGGCCACCACGTCCTGGCCGGAGGGACGGCCGAGCACTGGCTCGCGCTGGCGTCGAGCCTGCTGGGTACCGGCGCGGTGGGCAAGCCGTTCGTACCGAAGTGGCTGGCCGGAGCGGCGGGACAGCGCACGATCGTGCCCGGCGGATGGCTGGCGCATGTGCCGGAGAAGAGCGCCTACGCCATCGGTCTCATCGACGACGGCCTCGGAGAGATGCCGCGCTACACCGAGCAGACCTGGTCGCCCCAGCCATGGCTGAAGGGCAACAACTTCGGTACGTATCCGGTCAATACGCTGAATACGCTGGCCGTGCTGGCGGCCTTCAACCGGAAGGTGAGCACGCTCGGACTCGACACGGCGGGCCAGGAGCGGATCCGCACGCTGGTGTCGGCGCGTCTCGTGCGCTCCCTCGACAAGGAGATGACAGGTGTCGGCTCCTCGGTGCCCGTGCGGACCGGTGCGTGGGGCTGGCACAGCGTGCGGATCGGCAGCCGGCACGTCCGGGTGCGGGTCCGGCTGATCCCTGGCACCCCGACCTTCGAACTGCTCGACCACAGTGTGGAGATGGAGGAGAACCGGCGCGCCATCGAGACCGTCGGTGAGGGCTCGGACGCCACCAGCGGAGCCGATCTCGGCTATCTCGTCAGCGAGATGGTGCACACCGGTGACGGGACGGCTGCGGCCTCGGGACCCACGTACACGGAGACCGGCTCCGGCCGGCGGACGATCGGGTCGAGCCATGCCACCACGACCTTGACGGTGTTCCGGGCGGCGTCCACGGAACCGTACGCCGAGATCGCCACGCCGTACCGGCTCCAGATCGCGCTGGAGATGGACGACGAGACGGCGGACGGCGACGACAACGCCGACGCGGCCGGGAGGACGCTGCTGGAGCGGGCGGTCGCGCACCGCGACCAGTTCACGGGCAGGCGGAGGATCACCGAGGAGGGCGCGGTCGGCTCGCTGCGGGAGCATGTGCCGCTCAGCCTGATGGCGCCGGATCCGGGCCCCGACGATCCGCCGGTCGATCCGCGGCTGGCGCCGCCTCGGCTGACCGGCCTCAGAGCGCCGGCACCGGGCTTCGACGACTACATGCTGGGGCCGGACACCTGGCACGCGGACGGCACGCTGAAGCCGTTCGTCTTTCCTCCGCACGGCTTCGACGTCCGCAGGATCGTCGGCCTCGGCGACATCCAGGCGGCCAGCACCTATGCCATCGCCCTCTCGTACGACGCGTCCTTCTCCATCTCCGGACCGGACGCGCTGCGCCACGCCGAGAACACCGGTCTTACGCGTCCGGGCACCGGCTCCGCGCAGGCGCTGGAGGACGGTACGACCAACGCGGCGCTCACCGCGTTCTTCAGCCAGGCCGCGGCGGACGGCGGCTATCAGGTGGCCGGTCTGACCGAGAAGAACCTGATCGGCACGGAGTCCGCGCGACTGGACCTGCGCGCCAAGCCCGACTTCAGCCGCGCGCTGCTGCTGACGGTCGCCGACGGCATGAAGATGGAGGTGCTCAGCCGCGTCAGCGAGGGCGCGAGCACCTCGGTGTCCCGGGAGAACGCCCAGGACTCCGCGATCGGCGCCGGAGTCCTGGTGAGTTCTCCGCAGACGGGCCTCAACCAGCTCGGCGCGTCGGGCACGGGCCCTTACGCGGCCGAGGGCGACGGCATCACGACAGGCGTGGACCACCTCGCCTCGATCAATGTCAAGCCGAAGACCGGCCGGGCGTTCCTGTTCGCCATTCCCACCGCCTGGCTCAGCGTCGCCGAGGTGCGGCGCGGCATCAAGGACACCAGTCTCCTGCGAGCGGTCGGCGGGACATTCGGCCATGTCAGGCCCGGACTGAAGACCGTCACATCCGAGGCGTTCGCGCTCGCCTGGATCCGGGACGACATCGCCAGGGAACTGGGCCTGATCAGTGACACCAACTTCCCCAAGCGGGTCAGCGACGCCTGGGACGCCGTCACCAGCGCGAGCAAGGCGTTCGTCGCCGCCGACCAGGCGTATGTGAAGAAGCGCAGGACGGTCGCCGGTCTGCGCGCGGAGCTGGAGGCCGCGCGACTCGTCCTGGACGAGGCGGAGACGGCGGCCGCGGCGGCGGCGCGCCGGCTGGAGCGGGCCCTCGACCCCGCTGTCCTGGCGGACGCCGCCGTCGACCAGGCGCTGAGCGATCAGACCCGGGACCTGGAGATCGCGCGAAGAGGCGAGGAGGAGGCACAGCGGGCGCTCGACTCCTTCGACGGACTCGACGAGAGTGAAGCCGCCCATGAGGACTGGGCGGAGCTGCTGCGGGAACAGATCGAGACCGCCGGAAAGGACCTGGCGGCGGCCGAGCTGACCGCGGCCGGTCTGCGTACGGCCGCCGCCGCGCGGGTCAGCGCCGCACGTGCCCGTAAGGAGCGGGAGGACCGGCGACTCGTCGGGCCCAGGCAGGCCGCGGTCACCGCCGGCCGGCAGGTCGAGCGGGCCACCGCCGGGTGGGACGCGGCCCGCACCGCGCTGGAGAGCCGTGAAGCGGAGGTCGCCGAGCTGGAGACACGGGCGAAGAGCGTGGTGAGCGAGTACCACCGGGTGCGTGGCGCGGCGGACCGGCTCACCCGCTGGCACCAGGAGGCGGCGACGGGGGAGGGCCAGGCACGCCTCGGCGATCTCGAAGAACCGCCTCCGGTCACCTTCCGGGCGCCGCCCAAGCCGGCCGCGCCGGCGAAGGCCCCGCCGCCACCGGCGTACACGAGGACCGAGACGGCCGACGGCACTTGGCTGGTCTCGCCGGAGAACGTCCGGTACACGCTGCACGATGTGCCGAGGGACGGCGACGCCTTTCTGTACGCGCTCGCCGAGGGCCTCGACAGGACCGCGCCAGGTCTGCTCGTCAAGCACGGTGTCGATCTCACCGACCCGCCGGCGGCGCTGGTCCGGCTGCGGGAACTGCTGGCGAGCAGGCTGAGCGACCCGGCCGACGCGGACCTGCTCGACCTCGTCGCGCCGGACGAGACGGACACCTTCACCCATGACGAGGTCGCCGGCGCGGGCCTGGGCCCGGCGGATCCCGGTGGGCTCGGCCAGAACACGCCGGGCCGCCGGGAGTTCGACGCGCTCGGCGGACTGATGCCGCACTCCGTGACGCTGGATCCCGCGACGCGGGCCGCGCTGGCGGCGGCGCAGATCAGACGGCCGGGCAACGCGCCCGCGGAGACCGGATGGGACCACTCGGCCGGTGACCTGCTTCCGATTCTGGCGGCGCGGACGTTCGGCGCGCACATCACGGTCGTCGGGAGTGACGGACGTTTCCAGGACTTCACTCCCGGCACGCGCGAGGACACGGGACAGCTCAAGGTGCTGCTCGACGGTGCTGAGCGCGCGCGTCCGCATGTGGTGCTGAGCCTGGACGATCGCCACTATCAGCTCGCGGTGGTGGCCGAGAGCGAGTCCGAGGAGACCAAGGGCAAGGAGCCGGAGAGTGAGAAGCCGGAGAGCGAGAAGCCGAAGGGCGGCGAGGAGACCAAGGGCAAGGAGCCGGAGAGTGAGAAGCCGAAGGACAAGCCGTCGGAGGACGGATCGCCGAAGGACGAGAAGCGGACGGTCCGTCCTCCTCAGGGCGTACCCGCCAGAGGCGAGCCGGTGCGGGTGCCGGCCACCGGCGAGTGCCTGCTCTTCTCGTTCATGGCGAGCGATCCCGAGTACGTACGCGACCGCCTTCCCGGTCTGGCCACGGACGACCCCGCCGCGTACGCGTGGCTCGGCGACCCCGATCAGGTGCGCAATGAACTGAGCAGCCACGCCGAGATCTTCTCCACGACCGCGCACCTGCCGGTCGGCCTCTCGAACAGCGTCGTCGCGGCGATGCGCACCTACGTGGCGGATTACGTCGAGGCGAGCGGCGGCCGGCTCCATCCTCAGATCGTCAGACAGCTCCGGATGACGACGGAGAGTGAGTTCGCGCGGAGAGTGAACGGAATGCACCGCGCCCGGCTGGTCACTCTTCTCGCACACCACGACGTCGACTGGGAGACGCTCGTCGACCGCAGCGACGCGGGACTGCGCACCGAGCTCACCGCTCTCTACGCGACGAGCCCGGCGCCGCTGGACAGCGACGAGTTCGGCGCCGTCATGGACGCCGTCGTGGACTGGCGGCGGCATTGGATGACATCGGTGGGCGAGGTCTTCCTGCCGCTGCTGGCCCACGCCTTCGAGGCTCGGATGGAGGTCGCCAGGGACGCACGCCGGGTCACCGAAGCAGGGCCGGAGAACGTCGACCGTGTCATCGAGGTCCACTACAACGGCTCGAACCACTACAACGGCAGCGCCGCCGGAGTGCGTGATCTGCTCGCGTTCGGTAACGCGGTGGTTCCCAAGCGGATCAAGGACGAGGAGCGGGACCTGGAGGGACACATCCGGGCGAACCCACTGTGGATACCGCTCGACGAGGTCGATCCCGACCTGCTGATCACGGCGAACCAGGACGCCGTCTGGCTCTATACGGTCACCAGCGACGGCCGCGTCCTGCTGGGCAGCGAGAAGCCCAGCGCCATCATCACGCCGGAGCAGTTCGACGCTCTGCTCGCCGGAATGCGGAAAGCCGACCCGGAGCTGACGGCCGAATCGCTGCGCGGGCATCTGGACGGGCTGGGACACACCGGGATCGCGGCACGCTTCGACGAGCTCGGCAAGACGCTGCCCGGGATGAGCCGGGTGTCCGGTGAATTCCTCTGGAGCCCGACACGACAGCGGTGGACGGTGAACGACAAGTCGGGCCGCTATATGAGCGAGTCGGTCAGACCGGGACTGGATCCCGAGAAGGCGGGAGAGTGGCTGGAGAATATCGCGCAGCAGTTCAGCGAGCGGCTGGGCGTGGTGGTCAGGCCCGACCAGGTCAAAACGGCGGCGCCGCCACCACCCGCGCCGCCACCACCCGCGCCGCCGCTGACCGGAGCGCCGCTCACCGCGCCGCCGGTCACCGGACCGCCGCCACCACCCGCGCCGCCACCACCCGCACCACCCGCGCCGCCGCTCACCGGACCGCCTGCGCCGCTGACCGGACCGCCGGTCACCGGACCGCCTGCGCCGCTCACCGGCGCCGCGATCGGTGACCTGTTCGCCGAAGCGCTGCTGCGGCAGCCGGAGCTCCAGAACGCCGGTCCGATTCTGCCGGCCGGCGATGTGACAGTCGCGGAACTCGCGGCGGCCGGAGTGACCCTGAGTGCTGGTCAGGCCGCGCAGGCCGTCCTTCTCGGCGGCTCGCTGAGCATTGCCGACGCGGGCCTGACACCACTTCAGCAACTGCGTCTGCTGCTGCGGCGCGGGAGTCCGGCCTCGGGCGAGAGCGTCGATACGGCGGCGGCCGTGGCGGCGGCCACGCTCGGTATCGACATCGTGGTCGACGGGCCCGGTGAGCAGACCCGGCGGTTCGGTCCCGGGACCGGACCGGTGGTGCGGCTCTTCTTCGACGGCGAGAGATTCACCTCGGCGGGAACCTCATAGGCACATGGTGTGCGGGGCCGGTGGGGACGTGCCGAGAATGCCGTCGATGCCCTGAGTGTCGCCCTTTGTTCATCTTTCCTTCATGTGTCAATGGTCCCTTTTCCAAGGCAAGTTGAGGTGACGTCGGTCCGGTGTGGCAGGCGCTGAATTCTCTTCGGTCATTGACTGGAGAAACTGCCGGGAGCCAATTGTCCGGGTGTGCTGTCTGTGAACTAATGTCCATGGAGAACCTGGCTGACGCTGCGACAGATGAGGACCGTATGAGTGAGTCCGGAGCCGGCCTGTGAGCCGCTGGTCCCTGGGGCGCAAGGGATCCTCCGGGCGGCGCGCGGCATCGCCCTCAGGTCCCGGAGCGGACGCGGACGGACCGGGCGGAGCGCGTCCCGGACCCGGACCGGCGTTCGCCGTCGAGGAGTACGACGGCCTGCTGCTGCTCCGGCTCTCCTCGGACGAGACACTCAGTTCCGCCGATGTCGACGATCTGGTCCGCGCCTTCGCTTCGGACGACGACCACACGGTGACCGTGGTGGCCGGGGCCGACGAATCGTCGGCGGCGGCGATGTGGCCGCGCCTCGGCACACTGCTCGACTCTCTCCGCGAGGAGGACATCACCACCGTCAGGCTGGTCATGTCCGGTGCGGGCGAGGACCGTCCGGACCGCCAGGCCGTGGCCCGCCGTATCGCCGACGCCTGGGGCCTTGAGGTGATCGCTCCGGACGGCGTCGTCCTTGTCGTCCCCGGCGGTGGCCTCTTCGTGCCCGGACGGCGCACCGACTCCGGGGCCGAATCCGGCTGGTGGAGCTTCGCGCCCGGCGCCGAGCCGGTGCCGCTGGGACCGCGCCAGCCGGCTCCGGCCTGGCAGCCCCGGGCCGGAAGTCTGCCGGCGAACACCGGGAGCGGCTGCGTCGTCGAGCAGATACCGGCCGGGCTGCTGATACGGCCGAAGGAGGCGATCGCGCCGAGCCCGGGCGATCTGTGTTACGCGATCCCGGTCGACCGTCGCGGGCCCACCGTGCTGGTGGGCGTGGTGGACGGCGAGGACGTCCTGGCGGCCGATGTGGTGGAGGCCGTCATGGCGCTGCCACCGTCGGCGCGCTCTCATGTCCGGATCGCTCCCGGCGGCCGCAGGGATGTGCTGAGCACCGGCCAGTCGGTCGCCGACGCTCTTGAATCCGATGTGGTGGTCCATACCGGCCTGCCGCTTCTCTCCAGTGGTTCGCACGGCGGCCTGACCGGACGGAACACCGTACGGGCGACGTTCGCGGACGCCGACGGCGTACCGCGCTGGCATCCGTACGTGGACGCGGTGGAGTGTCTCCCGGCGAAGCGGACGGACGGGACGGCGCCGAGCCCGCGCCTGTTGCGGTGGAGTCCGCCGGTACCGGGCCGCGGCAATACGGAACACGGCGTGGTGCGGCTCTCCGACCGCTGGCAGGTCACCGTGACCAGAGCGGGCCTGTGGGTCAGCGGGCGCGACGGCCGACGGCTGTCGTCGACGACGCGTCCGGTGTCCGCGGAGGGACCGGTGATCGAGGTCGGCCGTCCCGGAGAGCCGCTGGACCTCTCGCTGTGGCCCGAACTCTCCAGGCTTCTCGCGGGACTCGGCGCCGATGTCTGCGCGCGGGCCAGGCTGCATGTGCACGGCACGGCCGTGGACGGTGGACGCGAACTGCGCCGGCTGGCGGGCCGCCACCAGGTACGGAGCATCCGCTTCGCGACCCGGCCCGCGCCCGCTCCCGGAGAGCCGCGCGCACCGGCCGCCGCCGCGCGCCCGCCTGTGGCTGTCCGGCCGGCCGTACCGGAGGCGGCAGCCGCGCCCGCGCCCGGCCGCGCAGTGCGTCCGTCCATGGTGAGTACGGCTCCGGCGGCGGACAACGGCCCGCACAGGCGGCCGGAGCCGGGCCCGGCGGGACCCGCGGTCGCGGGCGCCACGGCGGCCGGTGCCAGGCCGGCCAGGACCGAGCCGACGGCACGGAAGACACGGCCGGAGGAGAGACCGGAGGCGAAGCCGGAGCATCAGCCGGCAGAGCCACCGAAGCCACCGAAGCCACCGAAGCCACCGAAGCCACCGAAGCCGACGGAGACGACGGAGACGACGGAGCCGGAGCGTACGGTGGCGGCGGCGCCACCGCTCTCGCCGCCCGTGCCGGACCCTGTGCCCGACCCCGTCCCGGACCCCGTGCCGGACCCGGCACCGGCGCGGCGGCCCGAGCCCTCCCGCATATCCACCGCGACGTCCGGTCCCGCAGGCGATCCGGCGCGCACTCCGGCGCCCGCGCCGGTGACCGTCCTTCCGCCGGTCCCGTTCCATCCCGGTCACAGCAGCACCGAGGCGGAGCGGACCGCGTTCCGGACGCTCGCGGACACGGTGTGGGAGCGGCATGGCGCCGCCGTGGTCCGTACGCTCACGCGGATGCCCGCGCTGCGCGGCCAGGAGCAGGAGGCCGCGCGCGCCGACCTGATCGCGCTCCAGCTCTATCTCCGCACGGCGGAGGGCCCGTTGAGCCATGACGCGCTGAACACGGCCCTGCGGTCGGGCGACGAGCGGCTTCTGCCGTACGCCGCCTGTGTGGCATCGGGTCTGCGGCGCCTTCCCTCCTTCAGAGGGACCGTCCTGCGGGGCGCCGCCGCTGTTCCTGGCGGTGCGGACGGAATCTCGCCGGGAAGCGTGCTGCGCGATCCCGGCCCGGTGAGCGCGCTGCCTCTCGACAGCGATGGACCCGTGCCCGGAGGCGCGCGCTACGCGATCTGGTCGGTCACCGGCCGACGAGTACGACAACTGTTCGACGCGGCAGGCTCCGCCGAGCCGCACGACGAGGTGGTCTTTCCGCCGGGCACGGCGTTCCGGATCCTCGATCTCCGGCCGGACGGCGGATCACCTCTGATCTTGCTCCGTGAACTGCCCGCCGCGCCGCCGGACGCTCCTTTCCGGCAGGGCCCACCTGACGACCAGGACCGGGCCGTGCTCGCGCGGCTGGACGAATCGCTGAGCCGACGCCCGGCAGCGGCGGGCCCGTATCACTGGCCGGACCGCTGCTCAGGGCCGGTCGGCCCCAACGGCAACTGAATGGACTGCTGATGTCGCGTCAAGAAGGCGCTCCGCGACCGACGGTGCGCCGAGCCACCGCTCTGCCGCCGCTGACCGGTGAGTCCGGTCCCGGCCTCGTCCTCGCGCCGCGAGCAGGCGCCGGGGCCGCTCCGGCGCCCGGTCCCGGCTCACCGGAGAGCACGGAGAGCACGGAAAGCACGGAAAGCACGGAGAGGAAAGAGAACGAGACGGAAAGCGCCGCCGCAGTACCGGGCCGGGCCGGCGCCTCCGTACCTGGCACGGCGCAGCCCGCCGCCACTCCCGTACCGGCCTCTGGGCCAGCGGCTGCCGGACCAGCGGCTCCCGAGCCCGGTGCGCCCGACAGCCGTGCCGAGCCGGAGCGGCAGGGCGAGGAGGCCGGCGCGGTCTCCGCCTCGGCAACCGCCGAGGGAGCGCCGTCCGAGCCGTCCGCCGGTGTCGCGGAGAGCGGCGAGCCGCCTTCGGGCCGTCCCAACAGGCCGCTGCTGGCGGCCGCGGCGATAGCCGGGACACTGCTCATCGGCGTCCCGCTCCTGTTCCTGGGAGGGCACGGCGACGAGAAGAAGACCGAAGCGTCCGCCGTCTCGCGGCTCTCCTCCGACACCGTGCTCAGAGACGACGAGTCCGCGCGGCAGCGCCCGGACGGCTACGCGCCCGCCTCGCCTTCCTCTTCTCCGAAGCGCAAGAAGACAAAGACGCCGCCCGCGAGCGACGTTCCGCGGTCGGCGGTGAGGTACTCCGCACCGTCCGGGCCCCCGCCGGAGAGCGCTCCGGCGAAGAGCCCGAAGCCGGCCAAAACCCGGGCCAAGGTCGTACGGGCACTGAGCAGTACGGGCGGCGTGCTGCCGACGAGCGCGAACTTCGACACGGTGACAGGCGTCCTGATCAAGAACACTATGACCGGGCTGTGCGTCGACGTACCGAACTACGGCAAGGGCACGCTCAACGGCCCTGTCAACCAGTTCTCCTGCGACCGGTCCAGCAATGACAACCAGCGGTGGGATTTCGTGGTGAGCCAGAAAGGCGCGGGTCCCGCCGGCGCCGATCTCTTCACGATCCGTAACACCAAGGACGGCTACTGCTTCGATCTGCCGGACTACGGAGGCAGGCCCGCCGGTACGCGCGTGTACGAGTGGCATTGCGACCCGGGAGCGGGCGACAACCAGATGTGGTACCTCGACAAGAGGTCGAGCGGCCAGTTCTGGATCCGCAACTACTCCAGCGCCAACAGGTGCCTGGATGTGCAGGGTTACTACGGCGTCGGCGGACGCGACGCCCATCTCACCATCTTCGACTGCAACATCAAGGACGACCATCTGTGGTCGTTCTCCTGAGCCGTCCCGCTCCGACTCCCGGCTCGCGCGCTCGCCTTCACCGGCGGTACCGGGCCGCCGACAGCGACTCCATGGAGGAGTGATGTCCGCTCAGCGGACCCCCGATGCGAACGCCGACGTGTCCGCGGCCGGGACGGCCGCGGCCCGCGCCGCCGGTGCGCCGGTGGTGCGCCAGGCGGTCGCACTGCCCGGGGTGTCCGGAGCGCCGAACGGCGCGCTGAGACCGGCGCCGGAACGCGCACCGCGTACGGTGCAGAACGCCGCCATGGCAAGCACGGCACCGGCCGAGGCGGCACCGGCACCGGCCGAGGCGGCACCGGTCGCCGCGCCGCCGGGAGCGGAGCCCGGAGAAGAGGCGCCGGTCGCCGCGACGGCGGGCCGGGCGGCTCCTCCGGACGTACCGGCGGCCGACACGGAAGAACCCCCGGCGCCCGGCCGTCCGAAGAAGCCGCTGCTGGCCGCCGCGGCCATCGCGGGCGCGCTGCTGGTCGCGGTGGCGTTTCTGATGGCGTCCGACGGCAGCGGCAAGGACCGGGCGGCCGTGGCGACGCGGTCCACGGACGGCACGGTCCTCCAGGACATCCCACCGGGTGGCGCGGAGGTGTACACGGCCGAGTCGCCGTCTCCTTCCGCCTCGCCCGGTCACAGCGTCGCTCCGACCCGGCCTCCCAGCGGCGGCGAGAAGGCGAAGCCGGCGACGGCCGCGCCGCAGGCCGAGCCGGAGAAGAAGGCCGCGGCGCGGAAGGCACCGGCACCGACCCGCGAGGCCGCGCCGCCGGCCGCGAAGGCTTCCACCGCCGGGCGTGCTCTGGTGAGCGCCCAGTCCGGGAAGTGCCTGAGCGCCGTCAACGGCAAGGACGGCAGCCAACTCCAGCTCTGGCCCTGTGACGGCTCCGCCGCGCAGCGCTGGGACTTCAGAGCGGACGGCACCATACGTGCCATGGGCCTGTGCATGGATGTGGCCGGTGGCTCGACGGCGAACAGTACGGCGATCCAGGTGGCGGTGTGCAGCGGAAATGGCGCGCAGCAGTTCTATCTCAATGACACCGAGGATCTGGTCGCGCGGTCGGCGACCAAGTGCGTGGACATCTACGACGGACGCACCGGCAATGGCACTCCGGCGATCCTGTGGCCCTGTACCGGCACGAAGAACCAGACCTGGACCCTGGGCTGACCGGCCGGGCACCGGCACCGTAGCGGAAAGATGTTCGAATCTTTGGCCGCTCGGCCGTCTTCCTTGACCACTCCACTCCCACGGCAGCGCACGCGTGGATTGTCAGCTTTATGGTGGAAGTGCGGAGGTGGCAGATCCATACCCACGCTTGAGGGGTCACATGGACGACGACGCCGAGATCGCGGAAGAGCTGGAAGAGCCGGAAGAGCCTGATGAGGCCGACGAGGAAGAGGAGCCGTACGAGGCGGAAGAGGTCGACGAGGGATCGGTGGTCGAGCCGAGCGGCGAACCGGATGTGCTGCTCGATGTTCCCACTCTCCATATCGAGGAGATCAACCTTGAGGTCGAGGATCTGCGGGCGCGGGTGTCGCTCCAGGCGGAGGTGCTCGATCTGCTGAAGCTCAATGTCGGAGCGGACGTGGCCCTGGGCCGCGTCGAGCTCGACATCAAAGGCGTCGAGGCGCAGGCGCTGCTCAAGGTCCGGCTCGACAATGTGCTCACCGTTGTCGACCGCCTGTTGACCTCGGTCGATCGCAATCCGCAGATTCTTGAGCATCTGACCGCCTCTCTCGGTTCGGCGGTCCGTGATGTCGGACGAGGCGGCGGAGCGGCGGTCGGCGAACTGGGACGCGGTGTCGGAAAGGCCGGCGAGGCCGTCGGCGAAGGCGCCGGAAAGGCCGTGGGAGAGGTCGGCGAAGGCGCGGGAAAGGCGGTTGAGGACGTCGGCGAAGGCGCGGGCAAGAGCGCTGAAGCGCTGGGGGAGGGCGCCGCGGAGACGGCGAAGGGTGTCTCCGAAGATGTCGGCGGCGGTGCGCGAGAGGCCATCGAGGGCACGGCCGAGAGTACGCACGAGACCGCCACCGGCGGCCGTACGCGGAAGAAGGCCACGCGCGGAGTGTCCGGCTCGGCGCGGAAGGATTCCGGCGGTCGGGGCGAGGCGCCGCGCCGTCGACCGGTGCGCGGGCGCGAGAAGGAAGAGCCGGAACCGGAAACGGAAGAACCGGAAACGGAAGAGCCGGAAGGAGAAGAACCGGAGCCGGAACGGCCACGCAGGCGTAAGCGCCGACCGTAGGGCCGTAGGTACGGATTCGTGGCGCGGCGCGCGGAGTTGTGGCCTCGTGGGCCACGCACCGAGGAGCGGACGGCCGACTGAATCCCGTCGGCGCGCTCCAACGGAGCTTCTCTCGCCATGATCTGATGGCACGTCACTTCCGCGAAGCTCTGCTCCTCCGCCGTATCCGTGGCCGGGCGCCGGTGTTCTGGCCGGCCGCCATGGAGAGTTCGGTGGCGTCGGCCCGTCATGTCCGGCACGCACCTTTTGCTCTGCGGTCGAGTGGCCTCCAAGACGCTTGCGTGTACGACGAGTTTCAGCCATCCGAAGTCCGGCGGCCGTCACCAGCCGCGGATCGCCTTATGTAACGCGTTTCGCGAAAGGCCAGGTCAGGCCGTGTGGGCGAGATATCCGGCAAATGGCCTTTCAGAATGTTTTACATATCCGCGAGATCAAAAATCTGGAACATCTGGGTTTCATTGCCCTACGCAGGTAGTTGAGATGTGAACGTTCGTCCCGCTGTCGATCAAACGCTTCAACCGCGTCCTCGGACGCGCCGCGCACGGGCGGCAGTCGCTCGCGCGCTCGAAAAGTGAGGTCACGTACAGGTGGACATATCAAGACCCTTGCGGACGCGGCTGCGTCCGCTTGCTGGTGGAGTCGCGGGACTGGTGGCGCTCGGCGCGCTGTCGGTGGCCCTGGCTCCGGTTGCTTCCGCTTCGGCGGCAGCGGATTCGCCCGTGGTTCGTTCGGGCGACGGATGGACCGTGACTCAGGCCGCCGGCGGTTATGTCGTGTCGCTGGATCTCGACGAGGCCCTGCCGGTCAAGAGCGACCTGCCCGAGCTGGTGGCCGACGGCAGCGACCTCGGTCCGGCCGCGGAGTCCGCCGACGGGCGCACGCTGACGGTCACCACGGCCGATCCCTCGGTGGCGAAGGCCAAGAAGATCACCTGGCAGTGGTCCGCCGGCGGCAACAGCACCGCCACCGGGCCGACGAGCCTGTTGTCGGCCGCGGCCCAGAGCCGGGCGCGGAAGCTGACCGAGGCGGAGGACAAGGCCAACGACGCGATCACGAGCGACATCGGCGGTTCGGGAGCAACTGCCGACGACCCGACGACCATTGGCACAGGGTCGTACACGATCGCGGACTACAACTTCGGCGCGCAGTCGATTCCGCTCGCCGGAATCGGCGGCATCCGCGGTGAATTCGAGGGGCGCGTCTATCTGCCGACCGACGGCAAGGCGCACCCGGTGGCGGTCTTCCTGCACGGCCGCCACAGCTCCTGCTACAACACCACGACCCTGCGCGGCGCCAGCGGCTGGCCCTGTGCGCCGGGCACCGCGCCGATCCTCAGCTACGCCGGATACGACGCCGCCGCCGAGGCGCTGGCCGCCGACGGCATCGCGGTGGTGTCGATCTCGGCCAACGCGATCAACGCCAACGACAACCAGCTCGCGCCCGACAACGGCGCGCGCAGCCGTGGCCAGCTCGTCCTCGACACGCTGACCATGCTGAAGAAGGCCAACGCGGGCCAGGCCGTCTCGTATCACGACGCGGTGACCGACCAGGACGTCACACTGGAGCAGGCGCTGACCTCCGGTGACGCCACATATCCCGGCGGCACGCTGACGGCGTCGCAGCTCGTCGGCTCCATGGACTTCAGCGCGATCGGCCTGATGGGCCACTCGCGCGGCGGCGAAGGCGTCGTGGCGGCCGGCACTCTCAACGAGGCTCTTCCGCAGCCGTGGAACATCAAGTCGGTGCTCCCGCTGGCCCCGGTCGACTTCACCCGCACCACGCTGCCGGACGTGGTCACCAGCACCATGCTTCCGTACTGCGACGGCGATGTCTCCGACCAGCAGGGCCAGCACTTCTACGCGGACTCGCGGGACGCGTTCGCCGACAATGTGCTGCGCTCCGACGTCTGGGTCATGGGCGCGGACCACAACTTCTTCAACTCGCAGTGGACTCCGCCGTCGCCGGGCGGCTCCGACGACTGGTCGAGCGCCGGTGACGCCGTGTGCGGTACGAACGCCACGGCGCTGGCCTCCGGCAAGAACATCCGGCTGACCGCGCCGCAGCAGTACCAGTTGGGCGCCGCGTACATATCCGGGTTCTTCGAGGCGACTCTCGGCGGCCGGACCCAGTTCCAGGGTCTCTTCGACGGCTCACAGCTTCTGCCGCCGACGGTGTCCGCCTTCGCCGATGTCCGTACGGTGGCGCAGCAGCCGTCCTCGGGGCGCCGGGACGTCGCGACCTTCAAGACGACCAGTCCGCTCATCGGCACCACATCGACGGCCACGGCCACCGTCTGCGCCAACAAGTCCGGCCGCACCGTCCCGGAGCCGTACCCGCTCTGCACCAACCCGGGAAGCACGCTCACCAACCAGCAGCTCCCGTACTGGACTCCGGCCTCGTTCGCGCCGAACGTCCCGTTGAACGTGATGACACATCTGACCTGGACGGCGACGACCGGCGCGCTCGGCGTGACGCTGCCGTCCGCCCAGCAGAACGTGTCGCGCTACGACGAGATGTCCGTCAGCATGTCGCCGGACGAGAGCGTCACCACCGGCACCGACATGACGCTGAGCGTCACCGACTCCTCCGGACGCACCTGGAGCAGCCTGGTGTCGGCCCTCAACACCTGGGGCGTCACCAGGATGCCGGCCAGCGGATCGACGACGCTGGGCAAGATAGTGCTCCAGCAGGTGCGGGTTCCCACCGCGACGCTGGCCGCCGCCGGGCTCGACCTCTCGCACATCACCAGGGTCGCGTTCACCGCGGCCGTCGGCGCCGACGGCGTCAGCACCGGTGGCGTCTACCTCTCCGACCTCGGCTTCGCCACCAAGGCCCTGGGCACGCCGAGTCCGCAGACGCGGCCGACCGTCAATGTCGCGTCGACCACGTCCGAGGAAGGCAACGGTCCTGGCGCGTCCGCGGCGGCCGTCTATCTCTCGAAGGCGAGCACCTCACCGGTCTCGGCGTACCTCACGGTCGTCGGCTCGGCGACCGGCAAGGTCGGGCTGGCCATGCAGAAGGTCACCTTCGCACCGGGCACGACCTGCCAGGTGGTGGACATCCCGGCGGCCGGTGACACCGTCGCCGGAGCCACTCCGAGCACCGCCTACAAGCTCGGTGTGTCCAACTCCAGCAACGCGGTCCTGGGCAGTCAGGACTTCGGCACCATCACGGTCCGCGAGGACGACGGTGTGACCGGGACGGCGACAGCCGCGCCGCCGGTCGGTGTCCAGGGCGAAGCCTGCGCCGAGTACGAGGCGCTCTCCCGTCCGGGCTCGCTGACCGTCAGCGACGCCAGGCCGGCGCCCGGGGCCACCGTCACGGTCGGCGGCTCCGGCTACCGCGACGGCGAGAGCGTGGCCTTCACGCTCGGCTCCGCGGTCCTCGGCAGTGCGGTCGCCACGAGTGACGGCACGGTGTCGTTCCAGGCCGCGCTTCCCGCGGACCAGTCCTACGGAAGCGCGACGATCAGCGCGGTCGGCGCGGGCTCCGGCTTCACGAGCACAGGCGTCGTCGAGGTCCTCGCGACCACCACCACGGAGGTCACACTCACTCCGGCCGCACCGAAGATCGGTGCGGCGGTCACTCTGAAGGCGGTGGTCACCGGCGACGGGACCGACGGCGGCACGGTGACCTTCCGGGACGGAACCACCGTACTCGGCACGGCCAAGGCCACCGGCGGGACGGCGTCTCTCAAGGTCGCGGCCGGCTTCAAGGCGGGCACGCACACCTTCACCGCCGCCTTCGGTGGCACCGCGTCGGCGGACACCTCGACCTCCGACCCGGTGCAGCTCGTCCTGACGAAGGGCCAGAGCTCCATCGCGATGGCGCTGGTGGAGAAGTCCACCAGCTACGGACGCCCGGCCTCCGGTGTGTTCTCGGTGGCGGGCGCCAAGAGCGGGACGGTGACCGTGAACTACGGCACAGGATCGCTCACGGCGAAGGTCGGGACGACGGGAGCGGGCACATTCAAGCTGCCGGCGTCGCTCGCCGCCGGTACGCACACGGTGTCCGTACGCTTCTCCGGCACCGACTCCGTCGAGCCCAGCGGCGTCGCGTCACAGAAGCTCACGGTCAAGAAGGCGAGGACGACCACGTCGCTCACGCTCTCCAAGACCAAGCTGGCACAGGGCAAGTCCGAGACCGTCAAGGTCTCGGTCGGAGGCCACACCGGCGCCGCCTATCCGACCGGCACGATCACGGTGACGGCCAAGGTCGGCGGCAAGACGACGACCCGCAAGGTCACGCTGTCGGCCGACAAGAAGGGAGTGCTCAGCTTCTCCATCACACTGCCGAAGAAGAAGGGCACGGCGACCGTCACCGCTGTCTACGCGGGCAACGGAAACTTCCTGGCCAGTACGTCGGCGCGCAAGCAGGTGAAGCTCACCTGATGCCTGGCCGCTGAGAGGCGTCTGGAGGGAGGGGCGAACAGGCCCCTCCCTCCTCTTTTTTCTGCCACTCGCCGGAGCTTTTGATCCGGCCATGCGGGATGTGCCGGACAGGCCCCGGGCGCCTACCGGCGCTTGCGGCCGAAGCGGCGCTTGTTCTGCTTCTTCGGGGCCAGCAGTTTCTGGGCCTCGAACCGTTTTCCCATCGCGGTGAGCGTATTGGCGAGGGATCGGGTGACGCGCACGGTGTCGGGGTGGTTGTCGCCGAGGAGACGGCGTCGGCGGGCCCGCACGTCTTCCAGCAGGTGGACCGCTTCCGGATAGGCGCGAAGCACGTGCAGGGTGATGGCGAGGCTGAGTTCGGAGTCAAGGGTGTCGTGATGGTCGTCACCGAGGGTACGGCGCCGACGGGCGAGGGTGTCCTCGTCCAGGCGTCGTGCTTCGTTGTGTTCGCCGAGTTCGTGCAGGGTGATGGCGAGGCTGTGTGCGGTGTGAAGGGTGTCGCGGTGGTCGTTGCCGAGGGTGCGGCGTCGGCGGGCGAGGGTGTCCACCTCTGTGTGCCGGGCCTCCGCGTGTTCGCCGAGGCTGTGCAGGGTGATGGCGAGGCTGTGTGCGGAGCGGAGGGTGTCGGGGTGGTCGTCGCCGAGGGTGCGGCGTCGGCGCGTGAGGGTGTCCTGGTGAATGCGCCGTGATTCCGCGTATTCGTGGAGGCTGTGCAGGGTGATGGCGAGGCTGTGTGCGGAGCGGAGGGTGTCGGGGTGGTCGTTGCCGACGGTGCGGCGCCGGCGGGCGAGGGTGTCCTCGTCCATGCGCCGTGATTCCGTGTGCTCGCCGAGTTCGTTCAGTGTGATGGCGAGGCTGTGCGCGGAGTGCAGAGTGTGCGGGTGGTCGCTGCCGAGGGTGCGGCGGTTGCGGGCGAGGGTGTCCTCGTCCATACGCCGTGATTCCACGTATTCACCGAGGCTGTGCAGGACCGCCGCGAGATTACTGGCGGACTGGAGCGTGTGGAGGTGGTCGTCGCCGAGAGTGCGGCGCCGGCGGGCGAGGGTGTCCTCGTCCATGCGACGCGCCTCGGCGTGTTCGCCGAATGTGTTCAGGGTGACGGCGAGGTCATTGGCGGACTGGAGAGTGTCCGGATGGTCGTCGCCAAGAGTGGCGCGACGACGCGCGAGGGTCTCCTCGATGACAGGGCGGGCGTTCCCGCTGTCGCCGAGGTCGATCATCGCGTGGCCGAAGTACTGGGCACAGCTCAGGACATCGGGATGATCGTGTCCCAGCTCCGCGCTCCACGCCTGACGCAGGGAGTCGGCGAGGCCGTGTGCGGCCCGTGACTGGCCACTTCGGATCAGGAAGAGGACGGCCTTGAGGAGAATCGGGCGCAGCTCCGGCCGGTCGGTGATCCCGATGTGCTGCGCGGTGAGGTGAGAGGTGAGCGAGGCCCAGGCGGGCCAGGTCTCCGGAGTCTCCGGATCGCCAGGAGCCACGGCGGCGAGGATGGCGGTGGCGTCGGCACGGATCAACGCGGCCTGATCGGGGCTGGTCTGGTCGCGGAGGACGGCCTGGGTGAGCCGGTGGATCTGGAATGTCTCGTGGTCGATGCGGGCGAGTCCGTAGCGGCCCAGGTGCTGGAGCGAGGCGTGCGGCCACATCAGGTCGTCGGGATCGCCCGGAATGGTGGTCAGCCGAGGGCGAGCGGCTTCCAGCCACGCGGTGGGGATCGGCTCGGGCCCGAGAAAGGCGCCGAGGCGGAGCAGCGCGGTCGCGTCGGGGTGATTGTCGTCGAGGCGGGTGGTCGCGATGTCGGTCGCGGCGGCCAGTGACGCCGGATAGCCGGGGGCTTCGCCTTCTCGCAGGATGCGCGCGGTGCTGCTGGTGAGGAGCCGGCGGTAGCGGTCGAGGGTCATGCCGTTGCCGATGACACCCGCGGCCTGTGCGAGGGCCAGGGGCAGGTCGCCGAGGTCCTTGGCGAGGACGTCGGCCTGCTCGTCGGCGATGCTGGGGATGCGGGCCCTGAGATAGGTGAGGGAGTCGGGACGGGTGAACACGTCCAGGGCCGTCTGGTGCGCGATGTCGCCCCAGTTGGGATTACGCGAGGTGATCAGCACATGACCGGGGCCGTCGGGCAGCCAGGGATCGATCTGATCGGGATGTTCGGCGTTGTCGAAGATGAGCAGCCAGCGCTGCCTGCTGCGCAGATCGTGCAGGAGGGCCCGGGCGTTGTGCTCGGTGCCGGCATCCGGCTTGGCGATGCCGAGGCGGTCGGCGAGTTCGGTGTAGTGGACGGGAAACTGGTCGGCCTGTTCGGCGTCGATCCACCACACGATGTCGTACTGGCTGGCGAAGCGGTGGGCGTACTCCAGCGCGATCTGGCTCTTACCGACACCACCCATGCCGTGCAGAGCGTGGACCCGTGACTGCTGGCCGTTGAGCAAGCCGTCACGGAGCTGGACGAGCTGAGCCTCACGGCCGGAGAAGGTCGGATTCCGGCGACGCACATTCCAGACATCGGGCTGGCCGGCGCTACTGGGCAGCCGGGGCCGCTGACCGGCCGGCTCAGGACCGGAAACGGCCTCAGGACCGGAAGCGGCCTCAGGAGCGCCGGGGCCGCCGGGGAAGGCGACCGGGCCGGTCGGGCGGGACGGGCCGTCGACCGCTTCGAGCAGCGCCGCGACAGCACCTGTCTCGTCCAGCCCATGGAGGTCCTTGCGGAGCCTCGCACTCAGGATGGTAGGGATGTCGTCGACCGTGAGCGGCGCGACCGACACAGGGACGAGGCGGTACTTGGCGGCGACGGCGGATGTCCACTCGATCTGGGTCCAGCGCTCCGGCGCGAAGTACGAGTTGGAGAAGAGGGCCACCACCGCGTCGGCGTTCTTCAGCGCGCGGTCCATCCGCTGGATGAAGTCGTCACCGGTCTGCCAGTCCCACCGGTCCACCTCGACCTGGTGACCGGCCCGTTCGAGCTGCCAGCCCGCCCACTCCGCCCAGGCGCGGTCCGGGCCCGCGTAACTGATGAAGAGTCTCTGCCTGGTGTCGGTCACCGTTGCCCCCAGTCTCCTCGTGCGCGTCCGGCAGCGCGGAGACAACAATCATGCGGGCAGCGCGGGTTGACGCGCCAACTGTCGAGCTCGCTTATTTCAGGTGGCGTCGGCGGCTCAGGGCCCAAAGGCGCGCCGAGCGGACGCGTTCACCTTGCGGACGGACCGTACGGACGGTTTGAATCATTCGCGTCGACGGTGTCGGGGTGTTCGCGCGACACAGGGTGAACACGCTTGAACGTACGGGGGGTTGGGCGTGGCTGTCACAGTGCCGGACTGGGCCGACACTCTGCTGGATCTCATTGGTGTGGCCTGGCCGAATGTGGATGAGGACGCCTATCGGGAGATGGCGGACTCGCTGCGGGAGTTCGCGGAGGATCTGGAGGACGACGGGCAGCTCGCGAACAATCATGTGCAGCGTCTGCTGTCGTCCGGGCACGGTGAGGCCCTGGACGCGCTGAACGGGCACTGGGGAAAGGTCAAGGACAAGCACATCAAGGACATCGCGTCGGCGGCGCGGACGGTCGCCGGTGCGTTGGACACGGCGGCCGGAGCGATCGAGGTGATGAAGGGCGCCGCGCTGGTCCAGCTCGGTTATCTGGCGACCGAGGCGGGCATCGCGCTGTCGCTGATCCCGGTGACCGGCGGTCTGTCGGCGCTGGTTGGCGCGGGTGCGATGCGGGCGACGCAGGAGGTGATCAGGCGGCTGATCAAGGAGTGCGCCGAGGAGGCGATCGGTTACATCGTTTCGGCGATGACGGAGCCGGCGGTCGCGGCCCTGGAGAACCTCGCGGCTGATCTTGTTGTGCAGCTCGGTGCCACGGCCATGGGTGTGCGGGACGGTGTGGATCTCGATCAGGCGAAGCGGGCGGGTGCGGAGGGCTTCAAGGAGGGCGTGCAGGGCTCGAAGGACGCCCTGCGTCTGGCCTCCGCGGGCGGCGGTGGCGGCGGTGCCGGGTCCGGCGGAGGCTTTCATATCGAGCATGGTGAGCATGACCATGCTTCCACCCAGCTCAATGGGGTCAGCGTCAGCATGCATGGCAAGACCGCCGGGAAGCTGACCAAGGCCAAGACCGCACACGGACGTACGCGTGGGCGGGATTCGATCGCCGAGATGATCGATCCGATCGCGGACAAGGCGATGGATGCCCTGGAGAGCGCGGTCAAGACGATGGGCGACCACGTCGGTCAGACCCTGCCCAAGGCCGTCCGTCAGATCTCGAAGGACCACAAGAACAACGACGACGACATCCGCGCTCGCCTTGCCAGGGAACGGAAGAACGACAGCGGCGGCAACGGCGGAGGCGGTGGCGGCAACGGTGGCGGTGGCGGCAACGGCGGCGGTGGCGGCAACGGCGGCGGTGGCGGCCGTCCGCTGGAGCCTCAGCCGTCCTGGCACGGCCGTAGCGCCGGAAAGATGAAACACCATCGCCGGGACGCCCTGCGTGTCGATCATCTCGACAACGATCAGCGAGTGGCGGTGCTCGAACGGGAGGCTCGTCAACTGGCGGACGACGCGCGTGATCAGGAGGCGGGGCACAATCCGCCGGGAAAGGACCGCCTGGTGACGTCGTGTGCGGGCAGCCTCCTCCATGACGGAGAATTGACCAGCCATTCCAGCTCCACCAAGCGCCACGGCCAGCGGGAGCTCGAAACGCACCCGGCGCTCAAGGGTGTGCTCGACCAGGTGGAAAATGACCTCAGGGCTGAGGGAAAATATCCGGGTGCCGGTCATGGAAAATGCGCCGAAGTCGCCCTTATTTCCGATCGACTGCACAAGATGGACCCGGACGGAACGGCGATTCGTACTCCTGAAGATATTCGCGAGGCAATGCGCGGGGCTCTTGTCTATTCCGTACAGATAGGAGAGCAGGACACTCCCAACGGATTCCTGAATCATGGAGACTACAAGGAGCCCTGTCGGTCGTGTGCGAGAATGCTGCCACTGGCCGGCGTGGGCGCGCATCACTGAAAGGGAGCGTGTGGGGCATGGCGATTCTCTCAACCCCTGAAGAGGTCGACGCCTGGCTGGCGGAATCCGGCTGGCACCCGGGGCGGGACATCGGAGACCAGGCTCAGGAGCTGATGCGCACGGTGATGGAGCGGTACCAGGCGTACGGGGTGCGGCTGGAGCCGACAGATACCGCGACCGCTTTTGTGCGCGAGCACGGCCTGCTGCGTCCGCTTATTGACGATGCGCCCGAAAATATTGCTGTCCTCACTCCACACCTGGTTTTCAAGGGAGAAGCCGAGGAAATCTCCGAGCTTGCGTCCGACCTGGGAGTCAAGCTGTTTCCGGTGGGATACGACTCGTATGACGGAGCTGTCATCCTTGTCGATGAATCGGGACGATTCTTCTTCTATCACCATACCGGTGCCTACTACCTGGGGAGTGATAAATATGAGGCGTTCATCAGTCTGTTGAGCAGCCGGATGGAAGATGCGGAGGACTATTTTGTCTGAACTGGTCCCAGGCGTTGCCGCTTCTCTGCTCGTGCAGGGAAAAGTGGCCAGCCATACCAACCTCAGTGGCGATGAACGGCCGAATCTTCATCCTGCCGTGCAGGAATTCTTCGACGGGCTGCCTGTCGAGCTGCGCGAGCCATTCCTTGGATACTGCGCCGAGTCCGCGCTCGTGTCCGACCAGATGTGGTTCCTGGACCAGCAGCGGCCCGGCGGGCGGTCGACGACTCTCGACGAGGCGGTTCCGCACTTCGCGGGCTCCGCGCTTGTCGCCAAGAAGATCCGTTCGCACGGGGACCCGGAGCACGGGACGCCCGCACCGGTGTGCCGTTCGTGTTCGGCTCTGCTCGACCGGCTCGGCGTAGACGTCATCGGCGTATGAGCCCGGAATCTTACGCATCCGACGCGCTGATCGCCGGCGGGTGGCACGAGGAGCGTGACGCCGGCGGGGCGGCGACGCTCGGGATTCTTCGGACGGTGGCGGTTTCCGAGCCGGTCGCCGACGGCGCGAGGTGGCAGCTCTTTCCCGCCGCGGAGAAGTCCTTGCGCGAGTTCCACGGACTGCGCATCGGCCCCGTCGGCCCCGGCCGGGACGTCGCGAGTACGGGCTGTGTGGTCGACCCCACCGAGGCCCGGCACGCGCAGCGTTCCTTCGCCGCGCTGGGCGAGACGATCGGGACCCGGCTGTTCCCGTTCGGCAGGACCGACGCGGACGGACTGCTCGCCGTGGACGAGGAAGGGCGCCTCTTCGCCGTTGACCACGGCGGTGCGTGGCTGCTCGGAGAATCCGCGCGGTCCGGACTCGTCGCCCTCGCCGAGGGACGGCGGCCGCACCGGGTGGAACGCCGCACCTGGAGCTGGCCGCTCGACGGCATACGCGGTGACCGCGCCATGTCGGACGCGACCAGGGCGGCCATGGTCGCCGTCTATGTCCTGCACAGCGGCGGAGCGTTCAGCGCGCGTGCGGTACGGCTTCGCGTCACCACGCTGCGCGGCGTCGGAGTGCTCGTTCTCGACGAGACGTTCCCGCTGCGTGGCGACTCCTTGGAGAACAGCGCGGGACCCATGGCCCAGGACATGGAGCGGGCCATGGCGGAACACGGAGTGACGGCCCGGGGCGCCGAGCTTGTGCTCTCGCTCGTCGTGCCGCGCGTGACCACGGGACCGCTGGCCACGGTCGACTGCTCGATCACCGTGGGCAGTTCACCCACGCCAGGAAGGGCCGTACTGACCCTGACCGCAGGAGCGGGCGCGTCCATGGGCCGGGCCGCGAACGTCCTCGCCTCCTGCGCGGCGGACCTCGCCGGTTACGCCGGCGGCCCACCGGCCGCAGGACCCGTGTCCGGGCCGGCCGAGTAGGACGCCGGTACGGCGGTGTCCCGGGCCCGCATCCGTCCGTCCGCGCACCGCCGGGGAACCGTGGCGCGGGGCACTGTTGCCCACCCCCGTGGGGCAGCGGCGCCCTGCGCCTGCGGAGCTGGGCACTGTTGTGAGACTGCCACGAGGTGCGTGCGCCGACGTCGTCGATCCTGTACTTGACCTGAGCGTAAGTCAACTATCGTTGATTGCTTGCTGGTTAATCGGCGCAGATTCGACGCGCGATGCGTCTTTTGGCCGTTTTATTCGAAACAATCGTGCATATAGATGGGCGGGCGGGATCCCCGCTGACAGCCGAAGAGTTCTATGATCCGGCTCATGGCCTCCGATTCTCCACGCCCAGAAGCGTCGGCTCTTCGATCCGGCGACGACGGGGAGCCGTCGGACTCCCTGGACTTCGCGGCTCGTTTCCGGCGCGTGATCTCGGTGATCTATCCGAAGGATCTCGGCCGTCCCTGGCGCGACTCGGAGATCGCTGAAGGGACCGGCCTGAGCGGCACCTACATCGGGAACCTCCGCAAGGGCACGCAGAAGCCCAGCCTCGAAAACGCGGTGAAGATCGCCAAGTTCTTCGGCATTCCGCTGGATTACTTCAGTGACTCCGCCACCGCTCAGGCCGTCGAGCGGGACCTGCGGAAGATCGAGGCACTGCGGGACGCCAGGGTGGAACGCATCGCGATGCGCGCGGCCGGCCTGCCGCCCGAGATGCAGGACGCCGCTCTCACCGTGGTGGAACAACTGCGAAAGGCGGTCGGACTGCCCGACGGCCGAACCGACGCGTGACCGACTGCCGGCAGACGCCGCTGGGGCACTGGCGGCCGGCTGATGGGGAGAACGTGCGAGATCTTGGACGTACCCGCCGCCGGATGCGGGCCATGGCCAGAGAGCTGGATCTTCCGCAGATGAGCACGGTGGAGGAGTTGTGCGCGGCGGTCGCCGACCGGGCCGGGCGGCCCGTCCGGCTGGAGCCGCGGCGGATGCGGGTGGGCGAACCGTCGGGATTCGTCGAGCGCCGCGCGGACACCGACGTGATCTACTTCGAGCAGGAGACCTCGGGCCTGCACCAGGCCCACATCATCTGCCACGAGCTGGCGCATCTCCTGTGCGGACACCTGTCCGAGGCTCCGGCCGCCGACGAGGAGGCGGCCCAGGTGCAATTACCCACCATCGACCCCGACATGATCCGACTGGTCCTCGGCCGCTCCCACTACGATGGCGCGGCGGAAGAGGAAGCCGAGATCCTCGGGGCCGAGCTGACGCGCATCCTCGTGCTGGCGCCCGGCGCCGGGACCACGTCCCAACTGGCGCCCGCGCTGGAGCACCGTAAAGGACAGCATGTCTGACGTACCCGACAGGCCCTACGACATCGTCTACCTCGGTATTGGCACGGTGGCCTGGGCCGTGGCCGGACTGAAGATCCGCGCCTGGCGCCGGGACCCGTCGCACGGACTGCTTGTCGTCGCTCTGGCCATCGCGGCCCCGGCGACCGCGTTCCTGATGGCCGCGCCGGTGCTGTACCGGCTGATCGACCGCATCGCGCACCGCGGCAATCTGGCGACCCTGCTGGTCTACCTCGGCATCACGGCTTTCTCCGCCGCCGCCGTGGTGCTCGCACGGATGTGGACTCCGCCGAAGGAGCGCGCCAACGCGCAGGTGTGGGACGGCGCCACCGCGGACACCTGGCGCCAGGCGCGGCGGCGCCTCGCGGTCTTCGCCGTGCTGGTCCCGGTGATGATCGTCCTGTTCCTCACCGGCGGCGCCGGCAGCCCGGAGACACCACTCACCTTCGACACCACCTTCGCCACGATTCCGGAGATCGCCGTGTTCCTGGTGCTCTACCAGGCGCTGTTCGGCTTCGCGCTGACCGACATCAGCCGGGTGTGCCTCGGGCACGCGTCCCGGCTGCCGTCCGGCTGGCTGCGGCGCGGTATCCGGCTGATCGCCGTCGGCGGGTTCGTCGCCTGCGGCTATGTCGTGTGCAAGCTCGTCGCGATCGGTGCGGCTTTCGCCGAGGTCACCGGAGTGGAGTGGCTGAGCACCGCGCTCGGTCCGGGATTCGCCGCGCTCGGAGCGGTGCTCATCACCGCCGGTTTCGCCGGACCGGCCGCCGCCGCGTGGACCCGCCGCCGCCAGGACTACCAGGCCCTGCGTCCGCTGTGGGACCTGGTGTACCGGGCGGACCGGCGTCTCGCTCTGGAAGCGCCACCGTCGGCCTGGACCGAGCGGCTGGCCTTCCGCGACCTGGAGTGGCGCACCGCCCGGCGTGGACTGGAGATACGCGACGGCCAGTTGACGCTGCGCCCGTGGGTCGATCCCGCCGTTGTCACCGCCGCCACTCGGATCGCCGAACGGGCCGGCCTGGACGACACGGACCGGGCCGCGCTGACCGTGGCCGCCGCGTTGCGATTCGCCGCCGCCGCACTGGACACCGGGAGCCCGCCGCGCCCGCGCGAGGACCAGACTCCGCTGCCCGGCCTGGACGCGGAACCGGCCGAGGAACGGGCCCACCTGGTACGCGTCGCCCACTACCTGTACGCGCCTCTGACCGGCGAGGCACTTGCCGTCGCCACCACGGCCGGATGACGGTCCCGACGCGCGGCACGCACCGCGCCTTCGCCCGGCTCGTCCTGGAGACGATGCCGGAGGAGTCCCGGGTCGGGCTCACGCTGGGCTTTGTCCGCACCTTCGGCGTTCCGGAGATCGCCCGGGTACTGCACGGCACCGGCCGGATGACGAACGAGCCGCGCGGCCGGGCCAAGGCGACCGGGGTGGCGATGTTCGCCCTGATCGGACAGGGCGTGGACAGTCCCGAAGGACGGCGGATCGTCGAGGGCCTGCGCCGGGTCCATGACCGGCCCGGCATCACGCCCGAGCTGATGCGGTACGTCCTGTCCTGCTTCACCGTGTGCCCGCTGCGGTTCGTCGACGCGCACGGACACCGGGCGGTCACGGACGAGGAGCGGGACGCCGCGTACACCTTCCAGTTGAGCCTGTCGGACGCGCTCGGTCTGCCCGCGCCTCCGGGCGGCGAACTGGCCGGTGTCGAAAGCTGGATGCGTGACTACGAGAGCCGTGCCTTCGCTCCGAGCGAGGCGGGCCGCGCGCTCTGGGAGTCCACCAGCAAGGGCCTGCTGGCGGCCAGGCTGCCCGCGCCGCTCGCCGCGCTTGCTCCGGCGGTGGCCGCGTCGCTGCTGGACCAGCCACTGCGTACGGCCCTGGAGGTACGCCGCCCGCCCGCACCGGTCCGCGCTCTGGTGACGATGGCGCTGCGGGCCCGGGCGCGCTCCCGGCGGAGTGCTTCCTGAGCCGGTCCGGCCGCCGGACCAGGCACCGACGCGCGGCCGTCAGCGGGCCGTCGCGCGCCGGTGCTTGCGCCTGGTGAGAGGCCGTTCGACGAGGTAGTACGAGGCGAGGGCCGCCGCGAAGCCGGCCGCGAGCGTGGCCGGCAGCAGCCCGGCGCCGACTCCCAGATCGTGCAGCAGCCGGCCGAGCGGATAGTGCCACAAGTAGAGGCCGTAACTGAGGTTGCGTCCGGTCCAGGCGAGCGGCGCCACGGACAGCGCGCGGGAGAGCAGCGCACGCGGCCGGAGTTCGAGCGAGGCCACCAGCGTGGCCGACAGCACGGCGGCCACCAGAAATCCGACGGTGTACCAGGCCGTGGTCCAGGCGTTGGTGCCGGTCATCGGCACCTGCCAGGCGATCAGCGCGAGCATCAGCAGAGCGGGCCAGGCCAGCCGGCCCGACCAGCGGCGCAGCGCCTCCAGCCGCGGGTCTCCCGCGTGCAGCCGGGCCACGACCACCGCCAGCAGTGCTCCGGCGAGCAGTTGGTCGGCGCGGGTGTCGGTGCCGTTGTAGATACGGTGCGCCGCGGTCGGACTCCACAGCGCGAAGCGCCAGAGGACGGGCAGCAGGCAGAGCACAACCGTCCAGATCAGCACGGTCCGTGGCCGGACCCGGCGCAGAAGCACACGGACGAGCGGCGGCCACAGCAGATAGAACTGTTCCTCCACGCCCAGTGACCAGGTGTGTCCCAGCAGGGCCGTCGTGTCGGAGAAGACACCTGGCTGCGCCGCGCGGACGATATTGACCACGAAGACGGCGGACAGCGCGATGGACGGCCAGGCTCCGTCGAATCCCGGCAGCCTGGTGAAGGCCAGTACGGCGCAGAGGGCGCAGACGGTCAGCAGCGCGGGAACCAGCCGCAGCCAGCGCCGCCAGTAGAACGACCGCATGGCGACATCACCGGTACGCGCGTATTCGGCGAGCAGCAGCCGTGTGATCACAAATCCGCTGATGGTGAAGAAGACATCGACTCCGAGTGCTCCGCCGGGCACCCACTCCGGAGCCTGGTGATACACCAGCACCAGCAGCACGGCGAGCGTCCGCAGCCCGTCCACACCCCGGACCCGTCCGCCGGTCCGCAGCGCGGAGGGAAAACCACGTCCGTCCGGTACGCGGCTTCCGGCCGCCTCCGTTGATCCGGCGCGCGCGCTCCCTGACGTCCTGTCGCGGCCGGTCCGGTCGAGCGGTCTTACGGCATCCGTCAGGACATGTCTTTCCGTTTCTGTGGTTTCCGTCGTACGAGTGCCATCCATTCTGGGCCGATGCCCGCGTTCCCGCCCCGCACTCGGTTCTTCATACAAAACTCAGATACCGGCGGAGCGGTGCCGGACGCGCGTGACCACCGCGGCGCACCGGAACCGCGGCGACGCGCCACGTCCGCCGCCCGCCCGGCGACAGCCGGGACCGGCCGCTCGCGCGTGGCCGGACATGGTGCTTCGCCGGACGTGGTGCCTCGCCGGATGCCGCTCGTGCTCAGATGTTCACGCCGAAGTCGGTGGCGATGCCGGCGAGACCGGAGGCGTATCCCTGGCCGACCGCGCGGAATTTCCAGTCGGCTCCATTGCGGTAGAGCTCGCCGAAGACCATCGCGGTCTCGGTGGAGGCGTCTTCGGTGAGGTCGTAGCGCGCGAGCTCGGCGCCGCCGGCCTGGTTCACCACACGGATGAAGGCGTTGCGTACCTGGCCGAAGCTCTGTCCGCGCGACTCGGCCTCATGGATGGAGACAGGAAACACGATCTTGTCGACCTCGGCAGGGACGGCCGCGAGATCGACCTTGATCGCCTCGTCGTCTCCTTCGCCCTCGCCGGTGAGGTTGTCGCCGGTGTGCTCGACGGAGCCCTCCGGGCTCCTGAGGTTGTTGTAGAAGACGAAGTGCTGGTCGGAGACGACCTTTCCGCCGGCTCCCACCAGCAGCGCGCTCGCGTCGAGGTCGAAGTCCGCGCCGGTGGTGCTCCGCGCGTCCCAGCCCAGTCCGACCAGCACCGCGGTCAGGCCCGGGGCTTCCTTGCTGAGCGAGACATTGCCGCCTTTGGCGAGGGTGACTCCCACGATGTCCTCCTGAGTTCGATGGCGTGAACGTCCATGAATCTACAACACTGTAGAAACAATGGAGGGTGTCTCGGTCGCTCCTCGGCGGGACGTGACGCGGGTTGGAAAACGAGCGGGCAGGGACGCTCGCGCCGGTCCCGCCCGCTCGGCACCGGCTTCCGTCCGTACCGGATGGAAGCCGGTCGACACGGCGGCCCGGCGTCAGTCCTCGCCGCCGTCGTCTCCGCCGTCGTCCCCGTTGTCTCCGTTGTCCTCGTCTTCCTCGAACGCGTCACCGATCTCGTCGACGATTTCGGCGGCCACCATGCCGCCGACGACACCGACGGCCACACCTGCCGCGACTCCGGCGACGACCGCGCCCGTACCGGGACCGGAGCGGTGCTGACCGCCGGAGTGCTGCTTGCCGCCGTGGTGCCCGGCCGAGTCGTGTCCGTACGGCGCGCCGTACGCGTCGGCGTGGAAGCCGGCGCGGCCACCGATCAACTGCCGCACCCAGGACTCGACTTCGGCGTTCCAGTCGGTGCCGGTGACCTGGTCGTGGGTGACGGTGAACCGCGTGAGCGCGTCCTGGCCGCCGGAGAACAGCCCGCCGCGCTTGTCCGCCTCCAGGATGACCTCCATGCCGTCGGCCGTGGCGAGGAAGGTCACCTCGATCTCGGTCACGGCGCCCGCGTACCGAGACGGCGGAGTCAGCTCGATCTCCTGATAGAACGGCAGCCGCTGGCCGGTGTGGCCGATGTGGCCCAGTTCGAGGTCGGCGGATGTGAAGCCGTAACCGAGCTGTCCGAACGCCTCCAGGATCGCCTCCTGCACCGGCAGTGGCTCCACCTGAAGCGGATCGAGATCGCCCTTGTCCCTCGCTCCGGACACCGCGAGTTCGGTCCGCACACCGAGGATGACGCCGAGGTGCTGGCCGCGGAGCTGGGTGACCGGTGTCTCCCACGGCAGTGCCGTACGGAAGTCGACGGTGCGCTCCTCGTCCTTCGCGAGGCGGAATCCGCCGCCCACGGTGACGCGGTCGAAGACCACCGTGCCTTCGCTCTCCACGTCATGGCCTTCGGCCTCGACGCGGGCGACCAGATCCAGGGTGATGCGCTCGATGTCCGCGTCGTTCGTGCCGCCTCTGAGGCGGACCTGCCCGGCGAGGTGGCCGCCCGGGATCGCGGAGGAGGTGTGCAGCACGGTGTCGACCGAGGGGCCGCCGACTCCGAGAGCTCCGAGCAGCTTCTTGAACACCACGAGGCGTTCACTCCTTCACTTGATTCTGTACATGACGAGGGCCCGTCCATGGGTCCGCCGTGACGGTCCGAGGCGCGGGACGCCGAGGACGGCGGCATCGGTCAGGGGCGCGAAGACGGCGACGGCGCGGACCGACGCGGGTGTCCGATCGTGCGGCGGTGTGCCACCGGGGCCGCGCGGCCCGTCACTCTCATCCGATCCGTCCGGAGAACTCATCTGCCCCGAAAGCCTGTTGACCACGGCCCATGGAGGCCCGGACCTACCGCGGCGAACTCTACAGTCCTGTAGATTCGCGCTTCCAGTCATGGTCTTGGCGCGTCACGGGAGAGAGCGGAACCAATGTTCGGAATAAGCGAAATCGGTGTGCTCCTCATCGTGGTCGTCGTCGTGCTGGGAGCGAAGAAGCTCCCGGAGCTGGTCCGTGGCGCGGGCAAGGCGGCCCGCATCCTCAAGAGCGAAACCAAGGCGCTGAAGGACGGCGACGACACGCGGCCGCCGCAGGCGGCACCGGACAGCCGTGTCATTCGCGGCACCACGGTCGACCAGCACGACGGCCCATGAACCGCGCGGTGGCCGGCTGACACATCACGTGAGCGGGCCCCGGGTCCGGATGATCCGGCCCGGAGCCCGCTCGCTCCCCCGATATGCCCGTCGGGCGCTGACACGAGCCCGACGGACAGTCCTGAAACCTCGCGGCCGTGTCCGGCTCAGTAGAGCTTGGCGACCGCCGTGCGCGTGGTCTTCTTGAAGCCTTCCAGCGGCGCTCCGTCGAGGTCGCCGAGCTGACCCCACACGATCACCGTCACGGCCTTGCCGTCCCGCCCGACGGAGTAGAGGGAGATGTCGGTCGAGCCGATCTCGGTGTCGGAGGTGTCGATGCTGTAGACATGCGCGCCCTCCTCGACATTGATCCGGCCGTGGTGGAAGGCCTCGCCCTCCAGGGTCGGATACCGCTCCTTGAGCCGGTCGAGACAGCTCTCGACCGAGCCGCGGAGTTTCGTGGCCAGAGCCTTGGCCTTGGACTCGCTGGCGGCGACCGTGATCGTCTGCCGGGCCGTGGTGTCCAGCTCCGTCCTGAACTCGCGGTGCCTGCTGCCCGCCCTGGGCGCGATGCCCCGTGTGCAGACGTCGGCTGCCGCACCGGGCCGCACCGGGTCCGCCTGCCATGGCGTGCTCGCGGCCGGTAGCTGAGCCGCCGACAGAAAGGCCGGTGCCACCGGAGCGGCGGCGGCCGCGGTGATCGAAACGATGGACACGCAGAGGGCCGCGGTGGTCAGCGCGGCAGCGCGGAACATTTTCATGGAAGTGCTTCCCCGTCTTCGTGATCGGTCGAACAGTCACCAGCTTTGACGGCCCGTGAGAGAGCCGCAAGCGGCTGCGGCTTCCGTGCCGGCCTGGAACCATTCCACCCCTTTTGACGTGGGAGTCTTCAGCAGGGGTGGAATGCCGTCCCGCGACGGCCGGGGGGAGCTGAGAGGCGTGGGCACACCGGGAGAGACCGAGACGGAGGCGTTCGCGCGGCGGCTGCGCGAGATCCGGGACGGCTCGGGCCGGAGTTACGGTGCGCTGGCGCGCCGGGTCGGGGTCAGTGCGTCCACGCTGCACCGGTACTGCTCGGGCAGCACGGTGCCGATGGAGTTCGCACCGGTCGAACGGCTGGCGCGGCTGTGCGGATGCGCGGGCGAGGAAGTGATCTCGCTGCACCGTCTGTGGGTGCGCGCGGACGCCGAACGCCAAAGACGCCAGGAAGGCGGCGCGAGACCGGCGAGCGCGCCGGAGACGGAGACCACGGTCTCCACCGGTACGGCGGCCACGGCCTTGGAGGGCGCCACTGATGACGCGGATCCGGCGGAGACCGCCGGGCCTCAGGACCGGGCAGCCGCCGCTCTTCCGGCTCAGAAGGCGAGAAGCCTCGTCCGCCGCTGGGTCGTCCGGCGCAAGGGCTACTCCGCCGCCGCCTCCCTGGCCGCGACCGTCCTCGCGATCGCTCTGGTCATGGCCTTCGACCAGTCGCCCTTCGCTCCGGCCGACCGGGACGGCGCCTCCGGGCAGCGGGCCGGCGACCACGGCACGGACACCTCACCGCCACCGGATGAGAACTCCGCGCCGCACGCGCTCACCACCTCCGAGGCGACGCCCGCACCCACGGCCTCGCCGACCGGCACGGGCCGCACCGGCTCCGGCGGCCGGGGCTCGCCACGTCCTGGTACGAAGTCCACCGCGCCGACCGGGACACCGAACAGCGACGGCACCGGGACGCCGCTCACCTGGAGCGTCAACCAGCATGTGTGGCTGGGCGGTTGCGGCCACGCCTATCTCGTCGATCGCGGGCCGTCGGCCGTACCTCCGCCGCCCACCGAGTCCGACGCCGAGCCCTGGGCCCGGTCCGTCGGCGCGGTGCACGCGGGCGACACGCGGGTGCGGATCACCGTGCAGGGCCGGAGTGACACCGCCGTCGTGCTGCAGGCCGTGCAGGTGAGGATCGTCGCGCGGCGGACGCCGCCGGCATACCACGTCTACAACATGAACAACGGCTGCGGCGGCTCCCTCACGCCCCGGCTCTTCGACATCGATCTCGACAAGCCCCGCCCGGTCGCGCACTCCATGGCGGGCAACGACGCCGGTGAGCCGATTCCCGCCGTCTCCTTCCCGTACCGGGTGTCCGCCAGGGATCCCGAGGTCCTGCTGTTCACCGGCCGCACGGCCGACTGTGACTGCGACTGGTATCTGGAGCTGGAGTGGAGCAGCGGCCAACGCTCCGGCGTCGTACGCGTCGACGACAACGGACAGCCGTTCCGTACCAGCGGTCGTCGGGGCCGGCCCGCCTATGACTACGACAGCGGATCGCGCCGCTGGATCCCGGCCGAGACGACGGCCTCGTCGCAGACGGACGAGACGACGGCCTCGTCGCAGACGGACGAGACGACGGCAACGGAGGGCACCGCGGCCGGTGGCTTCCGGCGCGTCAGTCCGCCGCCCGCAGCCGCTCCGCCTCCGCGGTGAGCCAGTCCCGGCGGACCATCTCGGCGCTGTGTCCCACCGCCTCGGCGGCCCGGACCAGTGCGTCGGCGGCCGCCGCCGGGTCCGGCACCGTCCGGGCGCGGGCCGCCTCGGCCAGCGCTCGCGCCGCCGCCGCTTCCGCCGCTCCGGCGAGCTGGAACGACACCGTCGCCCGCTCGGCGGTCTCGGCCGCCCGCTCGTACCGGCCGTCGGTCCAGTACGCCCACGCCATGTTGTGGAGACAGACTCCCTCGGCGCGTGGATTCTCCATCTCCGTCGACTCCTGGAGGCCCGCCTCCAGCGCGGCCAGCGCCTCCGTGAGCCGGCCCAAGGCGATCAGCGAGACGCCCTGGGCGTTCAGCGCGTAGTTGGTCGCCTCGCGTACGCCCGCGTCGCGGTAGGCCCGTACGGCTCTGACGCCCGCCTCGATCGTCTCCTCCCAGCGGCCCAGGACCAGCAGTGCGGTCGAGCGCGCGTTCCAGGAGCGGGCCTCGGCGAGCAGGTCGCCATGAGCGCGCGCCAGTGCGCTCAGCCGGTCGGCGTCGGCGAGGGCCGCCGTCCCGTCGCCGAGAGAGCTGTGCGCGAGGCTGAGGCTCAGAATCGCGTGGATCTCGCGCTCCGCGTCACCGATCTCGTGGGCCAGGTCGCCCGCCTGGGCCAACGGGCCCACCGCGGCGCCGAGGTCGCCCAACTGCCGGTGCGCGTCACCCAGGCCGAAGATGGCGTGCTGGAGCCCGCGCCGGTCATCGAGGCGGCGCGCCAGAGCGGCCGCCTCGGTGAACAGGCCGACCGCCTGCGCCATCGGGCCCGCGCTGAGCCGGGCGTGCCCGTATCCACCGACATGGGCCAGGCGCGCGCGCTCGTCGCTCAGCCGTCCGTCCACGGCGAGATGCATGGAGATCACCGCCAGCGCCGAGCCCTGCCAGACCATCCACTCACTGATCGAACCGAGCACGATCGCGGCTTCGTCGAAGTCCTCGGCGCGCAACCGGTGCTCGAATTCACGCCGCTGCGGCCGGAGGTCGTCCAGAGTCCGCCAGGCCGTACGCGGCGAGGCGATGTGCGCGTACCAGTCGGCGACGCGCCGTTCCACCGACTGACGGCCGAGTGTGCCGTGCCACGGCATCTCGCCGTAGGCGAGGTCGGCGTCCATCGGATGCAGCGCGAAGGTGCGGTTGGCGCGGTTCACCGACAGCATGCGTACGCGTACGAGGTGGGACAGGGCCGCCGCGACATCGAGAGCGGGATCGAGACCGGCCACGATCCACTCGATCGCCTCCCGTGGCGCGGGTGTGCGCAGCGCCGCGAGGAGGTTGAGCACGGAGCGGCTCCCGGGATCGAGCCGGTTGTACCGGTCCTGGGCGAGGCCCGCGACCACATCGCCGCGCAGAGTGAAGTCCTCCAGTACATCCCCCAGCGTCGGCAGGGTCAGGGTGTCGTCGGCCATGGCACCGACGAGCAGCTCCAGTGCGCGCGGCACTCCGTGGACCCGGACCGTCGCCCGCAGCAACTGCTCGTCGGACAGCCGCGCCACACCGAGGCTGCCGTCCTGGTCGAGTTCGCGCAGCAGTGTGACGGCCTCCGCCGGCGGCAGGCCCTCGGACAGCTCGATCTCGGCGGCGAACCGGCGCAGCTCCGGTGCGAGCCGCAGCGGCACCTGCGAGGTGACCAGCAGCCGTGGAGTGAATCTGGCGCGGAAGAGACAGTCGAGGAAGGCCGTGAGTTCCTCGTCGTCGAGCCGGCCGTCGTCCTGGAGCCGGTCTTCGAGGTTGTCCAGCAGAATGACGATGAGCTGGTCTCCCATCGCGCTGAACAGCTCGCCGATCTTTTCGTGCAGCGACCGGTTCGTGGCCCAGACACCGAGCAGACGCGTTTCGCGTTCGGGACCGAGCAGACGGGCGCAGTCGAAGTAGAGGCGCTCCAGTGAGACACCGGACGTACGGGTGCTCAGATTGACCAGCCCGGACGGCAGCGGCGCCTGGGCGTGCCCCGGCCACTCGCCCTGCTCCAACAACTCCATGACCTTGGCGGCGACCGCGCTCTTGCCGATGCCACGCCGTCCTGTGACGGTCACCATACGGATGGCCGGATCGGAGAGCCGGCGGCCGATCATCTCGCGTTGCCGAGTGCGGTCCTTGAACAATTCGAGCCCGTGCGTGACCGGTAGCCCGATCACCTTGGAACTCCCGTGGCGGTGACCCGAATCCGCACTCATATGACCACCCATCCTGTCCGCTTCCGGCTCCACCGGGCCCGGCGAGTTGACGCCGTCCGGCTCGGCCGCCATCTCCGGCAGCGCTCCCGGGTCGGCTATCGCCAGCAGACTGACCAACTGCCCACGGCGCGGCTCGTCAACCCGCCGCAGCACCTGGTCGACGCGGGCCGCGGTCAGCCGGCCGGATCCTTCCCAGCGGTGGTGTTCGGCGACCACTCCGACGATGTGATGTCCGGCCCACACCGCCGCACCCGACATGCCCGCCCAGGGCGACGCCCGCGGGTTGGGGTCGGCGCCCGCCGGTGTGACGGTGATCTCCAGCGTGCTGGTTCTCAGGTTGGACAGCGCGGCCACGGTCCCGTCGGCCTGGTGCAGTTCCCGGAACCGCCCGCCGTCGGCGCGAGGACGCTGTTTCCACAGCGGGAACCCCGCCGTGTGCACACGGATGACGGCGTGACGGTCGTCGCCGATACGGCCGAACCGCGCGGGCGTGACGGCCGCGGCACCGGGCGGCGGTGTGAGGGTCAGGACGGCCACATCGGTGTCGGTGTCGGACCAGGCCACCGTCGCCGGCACCATCCACTGGCCCGGCCGGTCGGCGTCGAAACGCACACGCACACTGGCGGCGTCGGCCACGACATGCACCGCGGTCAGCACCGCCGTGTCGGTGATCCGGTAGCCCGACCCGCGCCGCCGGCCACCGGCGGCGTCGACGACGATGACCTCGGCGATGCGGTGCGGGTCCAGTCCGCCACCGGCCTGCCGGGCCGTCACCGGTCACTCCGCCATGGTCCGGCCACGGCTCCGTCAGTCCTCACCGGGCAGCTCATCGCCCGAGATCAGCGCCGCGCGGTCCGGCTGGTCCATACGTACCGGCTGCAACGTCAAGGTGATCCGCTGAGTGACCATGTTGGCCTTCCGCGCGCTGGCGTTGGCGTCGAACACCCAGAACCGCACCTTCACACCCGGCTCACGGGTCCGCTCCACCGCCACGGTCAGCTCCAGCTCGACCTGCTCGGCCTTGAACCGCAGATCAGCGTGTTCACCGGCCCACATCGCGCGACTCAGTTCCTGGCGCAGTTGCCAGATCATGTCCGCCAGCTCGACCGCGTCATCCACAAGCAGGGCCCCCAAACCACTCGCCTGATCAACCGCCCACCGGACTGCGCCACATCATCCACCATCACACCTCCGGCCGTCGGTGGATCGCGGCCGAGCGCCGAGTCCGCGGCGGACGCCGCCGGAGTGATCCGGCGCGGTGGAACGGCGGTGCGGAGAGCGCTGCGATCTGCGAGGCTGGCCGCAGCGTACGAGGGAGTCGATTCGCGATGCAGGCAATTCCCGCCGATCCCACCGTGGTTCATCCGATGCCCGGCCAGCCGCGTGTGGTGTTGCTCAAGCCGTTGGTCACCTCGCCGCTGATCGAGGTCGGTGAGTTCTCCTACTACGACGATCCGGCTGACCCGACGGCCTTCGAGACCCGCAATGTGCTGTATCACTACGGTCCCGAGAAGCTGGTCATCGGGAAGTTCTGCGCGCTCGGCGAAGGCGTGCGGTTCCTCATGAACGGCGCCAACCACCGGATGGACGGGCCTTCGACGTTTCCGTTCCCGATCATGGGCGGATCCTGGTCCGAGCACTTCGATTTGATCACCGGTCTGCCCGGCCGAGGTGACACCGTGGTCGGCAACGACGTCTGGTTCGGATACCGGACGACGGTGATGCCCGGCGTCCGTATCGGCCATGGAGCGGTCATCGCCTCCGGCTCCGTCGTCGTCGACGACGTTCCCGATTACGGCATCGTCGGCGGCAATCCGGCCAGACTCGTCCGCCGCCGCTTCGGCGACGCGGACATCGACCGGCTGCTGGCCCTGGCCTGGTGGGACTGGCCCCTCCAGTGCGTCACCGAGCATGTCCGCACGATCATGTCCGGCGACATCGACGCCCTTGAGGCCGCCGCTCCGGCAAGGCCCCGGGCGCACTGATCACACGCGTCGCGCCAGGAGTCAGGCGGCGGGTCGCCAGCCGAGCGCCGGGCCCAGTGTGGTGGCGATGTCCGTGAGGATCTGGACGTAGTCCTCGTGGTCGAAGGTGAAGGGCAGCGCGAACGCGACCTCGTCGATCTCCTGGAACGCGGCGTGTGCGTAGAGCCGTTCGGCGATCTCGGCGGAGGGCCCGACGAGATCGGGCGCGAACATCATCCGCGCCGGTCCCTGTGGTGTGGCGGTACGTGGCAGCCGCTTCCTGGCGTACGCGTCGTATTTCGCGCGCTGCTCCGGTGTGGCGGTGTCGGTCGGGATGACGACGAGTCCCTGTGAGACGCGGGCGCGGTCGCCGTCCGGGTGGTGGGCGCGGAATGTCCGGATGTGCGAGAGCTGGATCTCGGCGAAGTCCTCGGACTCCTCCGCCTTCACGACACTGCTGGTCAGGAAGTTCATCCCGTTCTCACCGGCCCATCGCGCCGACCGCAGGCTGGCGCCGCCGTACCACATACGGCGGCCCAGGCCCTCGGCATGAGGCTGAACACGGTCGGAGAACACCTCGAAGCCTTCGATCCCGCTGAAGTCGGTGGCGGGTTCGCCGCGTACGAAGTCCAGCAGCCGCCGCACTCGTTCGTAGCCGAAGTCCTCGATGCCCGCGGTGTCGGGATAGAGGGCCTGCTTGACGGTGTCGTAGTGCATCGGCGGACCGACGCTGACTCCGGGATTCAGCCGGCCTCCGGACAGGATGTCGACCGTCGCCAGGTCCTCGGCCAGCCGCAGCGGATTCTCCCAGCCCAGCGGGATGACCGCGGTGCCCAGCTCGATACGGCTGGTGCGCTGCGAGGCCGCCGCCAGGACGGCGACGGGAGAGGAGATGCCGTGCTGGAGATGACGGTGCCGCACCCACGCGCTGTCGAATCCCAGCCGCTCACCCAGTTCGACGATCTCCAGTGTCGACTCGTGACCCTGCCGGGGATCGGCCGCGTCGAACAACCCAATGGTCAGAAAACCCAGCTTCCGCAAAGGCTCCGAGGTCAGCGGCACAGGGCTCCTCCATCGTCCACGGCATGGGCTGCCGAACACTCAATCGTTTCCGATGATGTCAGGTCACACCACGGCCGCGCGGCCCGGGACAGCCGGTCCGGCCGAAGCGCGGACGCGGAACGTCGGTTGCGGGACAATCACTGCCCATGGCCATCGACTACCGCAAGCGCCTGACCGCCGAGCACAGCGAGCCGCCCGAGGCGCCTGCCGCCGCGATCAGTCTGGAGAAGGTCGCCGCCCGGGCTCCCGGTCTGGTCAGCCTCTACAAGACCGCCGCGGTCTCGTTGGCCAAGCACGATGTCGGCGGGCAGCGTGCCGCCGTGTACTTGGTGCTGGACCGCTCCGGAAGTATGCGTCCGTACTACCGCGACGGCTCCGTGCAGCACTTGGCGGAGCAGACGCTCGCGCTGGCGGCCAACCTCGATGACGACGGTGTGGTGCCGGTCGTCTTCTTCTCCACTGACATCGACGGGACCGCCGAGATCAGCCTCGATGCCTACCAGGACCGGATCAGTCCGCTGCACGAGGCTCTGGGACATATGGGACGCACCAACTACCACGTCGCCATGCGGGCCGTCATCGACCACTACCAGGCGTCCGGAGCCGGCGATCCGGCGTTCGTGGTCTTCCAGACCGATGGTTCTCCCACCTCCAGGTCCGCCGCCGAGCACGCGCTGTGTACGGCCGCGAAACTGCCGATCTTCTGGCAGTTCGTCGGCTTCGGCGACGACGAGTTCCGCTTTCTGCACAAGCTCGACGACCTGGCGGTGCCGGGCCGGCGCCTGGTCGACAACGCCGGGTTCTTCGCCGCCGGGCCGTCACCGAAGGCTCTCTCCGACGCGGATCTCTACGACCAGTTGTTGCGGGAGTTTCCGCTGTGGCTGTCCGCCGCTCGCGCCGCCGGCATCGTCAACGACTGAGTGGCGCTGCTCAGCGGCTGGAGCGGTCCGCGGCGCAGCGGACGCAGGTGCTTGCCGCCGGGCGCACCTCCAGGCGTTCCGCCGGAATCGGCTCGCCGCACCTCTCGCACCGTCCGTAGTCGCCTCGCTCCAGCCGTTCCCGTGCCCGGTCCAGATCGGCCAGATGGCCGCGCGCCTGCGCCAGCAAGGAGGCGACATGGGCCCGCTCGAAGGCGGTGCTCGATCCCTCAGGGTCGTGCTCGTCGTCGACCGCCACCAGCGCGTTCGCCTCGACGATCGCGTCGAAGTCGCGGTTCAGCGCCGCGATCCGCGCGCTTGTGCCGGCGTGTTCCGCCGCCAGCCGTTCGCGGACGGACTCACGCTCGGGCTGCTGGAAAACGGAATCATGAGGAGCATTACTCACAAAGGTGACAACACCACCATTGTGCTGCGCATTCCGTCCGTCCCAGGCCACGGATCGTGTCTGATCGCCGCCGCGGTCCGGCCGTACAGCGGGATCGCGGACATCGGCGCGCCGGGCCACCGCGGACCGGTATGGCGGACCGGTGTGACGGACCGGCCTGTCCACGGGACCGGCCGTACCGACACCGTGCTCGCTACGATCGTCGGCGTGTGCGCAAACATCATGGTCGCCGAAGACGACGCGAAGCAGGCCGAACTGGTGCGCCGCTATCTGGAGCACGAAGGGCACGCGGTCATGGTCGTCGAGGACGGCCGCGCGGCTCTTGAAGAGGTCCGGCACGGCGAGCCCGACCTGCTCGTTCTCGATGTGATGATGCCCAGGGCCGACGGCCTGGACGTGGTGCGGATCCTGCGCGCCGAGGGCCGGGAGGTGCCGGTGCTGATGCTGACGGCCCGCAGCACCGAGGACGATCTGCTGCTCGGCCTGGATCTCGGCGCCGACGACTACATGACCAAGCCGTTCAGCCCGCGTGAGCTGATGGCCCGCGTACGTACGCTGCTGCGCCGCAACCGGCGTTCCGCCGGACCCGCGCCTGATCCCGCGCCCGCCGCCGTCGAGGACGAGGTGCTGTCGGTGGGC
Source organism: Streptomyces sp. AK02-01A (assembly GCF_033795305.1). Classification (NCBI taxonomy): domain Bacteria; kingdom Bacillati; phylum Actinomycetota; class Actinomycetes; order Kitasatosporales; family Streptomycetaceae; genus Streptomyces; species Streptomyces sp. AK02-01A. The sequence continues at coordinate 69,284 of NZ_JARBAE010000004.1, read as the reverse complement.
ACACTCCGGATCGATCCGGCCCGGCACGAGGTGTCGATCGGTGATACGCCGGTCGTGTGCACGCCCGGCGAGTTCCGTATCCTCGCCGCGATGGCGACGGAGCCCGACCGGGTCTTCACCAGGCAGCGGCTCCTGGAAGAGCTGCACGGCTTCGACAAGTACATCAGCGACCGCACCGTCGACGTGCACATCATGCATCTGCGCAAGAAGATCGAGCGCGCTCCACGGCGGCCGGCCCGGCTGCTCACCGTTTTCGGCGTCGGCTACAAGCTGACGGATCCCGCGAAGGACATACCTCGTGCGTCGTCCTGACAAGCGGGCGCGGCTGCCGCTCCGCAAGAGCCTGCTCGGCCGGCTGCTGATCGTGTCGGTGCTGGTGGCCTCGTGCTCCGTCGCCGCCACCGCCTGGCTCGCCGTGCAGACGACCTCCGGAGCGATCCGCCAGCAGCAGGGACAGAACCTCAGCTCCGACGCCAAGATCTACGACACTCTGCTCGGTTACGCGGCCACTCATCCGAGCTGGGACGGTGTCGACGACACCGTGCGAGAACTGGCCCGGCGGTCACAACGCCGGATCGCGCTGACCACCGAGGACCGGCGGCCGCTCTTCGACTCCTCCACCGGCACTTCCACCGCCACCTCGGCCGCCGCACCGCTGCCGCCGGTGGCCTCGGCGGTGGTCGACCCGCTGTCCGTCGACACGCTGCTGGTGCCCGACGCCGGCGCGGCCGGCGCGGACCGGGTGGATCCGCGCGCCGTAGGACCGTTCCTGCTGCCCGAGAAGGAACGTACGGAGCTGCGGCGGGCCACCACCGCGGACGTGGAGTGCCTCAACACGGTGGGCATCGCGGCGGACGTCGTCGAGAGCCCGAGCGGGCGGCCCCGGATCCAGTTCGTGAGCAATGACACCGAAGGCTCCTTGGAACTGAAGTGTCTGGCAATCGGTTCGGACGCGCCCACCACGACAGAGAAGAAGGCTCTCCACGCACTCAACCAACTGGCCGACGCCTGCCTGAAACGCCAGGGCCGGAAAGGCGTGAAACTCAACCTGGACCTGTCCTGGGACCGCGGATACGGCCAACTGGCCAGGGAGATCGGCTCATCGGCCGCGCAGCCCGTGCCGGTGGCCGACACCAGCGGCGAAGGAGCGGTCGCGCGGCGAGTGGCCGAGGACCGAGCGGCCCAGGAAAGAGGGTCCGGGCGGGGAGCGGCCACGGACCGCGCTCCCGAGGCCGCCGGCAGCGGCTACGACCGGGCCATCGCCTCCTGCGTCGGCAGCGCCCGCCGCGAGCAGCTCACCGCGTATGTCTCCGCGCCCGCACTGCTGTTCATCGACGACCCGGGCGCCGTCAGCGTGCCCGGTTTCGATCTCTCACCGGCGAACACCGCGCGCATCGTCGGTGTCACGGCCCTCGTCCTCGCTCTCACCGTCGGCGCCTCGGTGGTCGCCGGAGCCAGGCTCGTACGGCCGCTGCACGCGCTCACCGGCGCCGCTCAGCGGATGCGGGACGGCCTGGACTCGGCGCCCGTGCCGGTCGGCCAGGACAATGAGATCGGGCGGCTGGCGGCGACCTTCAACGACATGGCCGCACACCGCGCCCGGCTGGAGGAGCAGCGCAAGGTGATGGTCAGCGACGTCGCCCATGAGCTGCGCACTCCGCTGAGCAATATCCGTGGCTGGCTGGAGGCTGCGCAGGACGGTCTGGCCGATCCGGATCCGGCGTTCGTCTCCTCGCTCCTGGAGGAGGCGGTGCAGCTCCAGCACATCATCGACGATCTGCAGGACCTGGGAGCGGCCGACGTCGGTGCGCTGCGGCTGCACCGGGAGCCGGTCCGCGTCGACGATCTCCTCGGCCAGGTCGCGGCGGCACACCAGGCTCTGGCGGAGACCGCGGGCGTCACACTGGCGGTCGCCGCGGCGGCGCCGGGCACACTTCGGCCGCCGCTGCTCGACGCCGACCCGGTCCGGCTGCGCCAGGCCGTCAGCAACCTGGTCTCCAACGCGGTACGCCACACTCCGCCCGGTGGCCGGGTGACGCTGCGTTCGTACGTCGCCGATGCCGGGGACGAGCTGGCCGTCGAGGTGGCCGACACCGGCAGCGGTATTCCGGCGGACGATCTGCCGTATGTGTTCGACCGTTTCTGGCGGGCGGAGAAGTCCCGCAACCGGTCCACCGGCGGCAGCGGCCTCGGCCTGGCGATCGTCCTCAAGCTCGCGGAGGCCCACGGCGGAACGGTGACCGTGGAGAGCGCCGAAGGACAGGGCTCGGTCTTCACCGTGCGGCTGCCGGCCGCGCCGGCCGCGCCGGACGGGACCGCGGCGACCGCGGCGACCGCGGCGAACGAGGCGACCACTGCCCGGCCCTGATGTGATGACCACGACGTCCTGACAGCTTCTTCATAAGTGGTCGCCAGTCTGGAGCCCTGCCCGGAACCTGGTGCGAATCGGCATCCAGGTACCACCAAGGCCGGGCTGGAACTGGAGCCATACATGTCCCGCCATCTCCGCCTGCGTTTCGCCGTTCTGACCGCCGTCACGGCCGGCGCGATGCTCGTCCCGACCGCCGCGGCCGTCGCCGCCGACCGGACTCCGACGCCGGTCCCGTCGACGGCCGAGCAGTCGGCCGAGGGTGCCGACCGGGCGCCGACGCCGGTCCCGTCGACCGCCGAGCAGTCGACCGAGGGTGACAAGGCCCTCGACAAGAGGAAGGCCGAAGCCGCGAAGGCCGCTTCGGCGGCCAGGGCCGAAGCCGCCAAGAGCGCGCCGCGCGGCGGTGTCGCCGCGGGCGAGGCGCCGGCCGGAAACACCAGCAGCACCGCTCTCATCGGTTCGGCCACCGGCGTTCTGCTGCTCGCGGGCGCCGGCACCTTCGTAGTGCGCCGCCGCTCAGCCGAGCGGCACACCATCTGACCGGCACACCACCTGCCCCACACAGCGGTGGCGCCGCCCTTCGCCGGGCGGCGCCACCGCCACTTCACCCAGCCTGCTCTGGAGTCCGTTGTGTCTCTCGCACACCATCCGGTACGGCGTTTCGGCACCGTGCCTGGCCTGGCCCGCCTCGCCCTCGTCGCGCCCGCGGTCCTGGCCGTACTCACCGGCTGCTCGGCCGCCGCCGACACGGCCGCTCCGGCCTCCCGCGTCCCGGTCTCCCGCGCCGCATCGTCCGGCGCTCCGGAGGTCAAGCGGCCCGCGGCTCCCGCCAAGGTCGCCATTCCGTCGATCGGGATCAGCGGTTCCCTGATGGAGCTCGGCCTCAACGCGGACAAGACCGTCGAGGTCCCGCCGGCCGAGAAAGGCATGACAGCCGGCTGGTACGTCGGCGGCTCCGTGCCCGGTGAAGCCGGCGCCGCCGTCATCATCGGCCACAACGACACACGCTTCGGCAAGGCCGTCTTCCACGACCTCAAGAAGATCGCCAAGGGCGCGGACATCACCGTCACCAACGACCGAGGAGAATCCGCGCACTTCACGGTCACGGACACCGAGAGCGTCAGCAAGAGCTCCTTTCCCACCGAGAAGGTCTACGGCCCGACCGAGGACCACGCACTGCGGCTGATCACCTGCGACGGCGACTTCGACGCCGAGGGCCACCCGGTGAATAACCTCATCGTCTACGCGACACTGGACTGACGTCCGGCGGACGCCGCACCGAAGTCCCGGCCGTCCTGCTTCCGCGAGCCCACCGGCCGTCCGGCCGGCGTCAGCCGCGCGAGGTGGTTTCCCGGACCCAGGGCAGCGCGAACCGCTCCATGACCACCAACGCGAAGTAGAGCAGGATGCTCATCAGTCCGATCAGGATGATCGCCGCCCAGGCGGTGGCGGTGTCGCCGACGCCGCCGGCCTGCACGATCAGATAGCCGAGCCCGCTCTCACCGGCCTGGAACTCGCCGATGACCGCGCCGATCGCGGCGAGCGGCATGGCGACCTTCAGCCCGACGAAGATCTGTGGCAGCGCGGCGGGCAGCCGTACCTTCCGGAACGCCTGCCAGCGTGAGGCGTCCAGCGAGCGCGCCAGCTCCGCCAGATCCGCCGGGGTCGAGGTGAGGCCGGTCGCGGTGGAGAGCACGATCGGGAAGAAGCAGAGCAGGAAGACCATGGTCAGGACCGGCGTCTGTCCCCAACCGAGCGCACCCACGAGCAGCGGCCCGAGCGCGATCTTCGGCACCGCGTTGACGGCGACCAGCAGCGGCGTGAACATCCGCTCCAGCAACCGCGATCCGGCCAGTGACAGTCCGATCAGAACTCCACAGACGGTGGAGAGTACGAAACCGACAAGCGTCTCCACCGTGGTGTCGCCGGTGTGCTCAAGGAACCGTCCCGGGGCCGCGCTGAACGCCGCGAGCACGGCACCGGGCGGAGGCAGCACCACCGGATGGACCGCCCGCAGCACCGACGTGAGCAGCCACCACACGCAGAGCGCGACCAGCAGCCCGACCGAGGGCAGCAGCACGGCGCCGATACTCGGCCGGTGGTGCGGGCCGGATCGCGACGCCGACGCCGATGCCGGTTCCGGAGCGGCCGCCGGGGCCGGCCGCGGCGGCGAGAGTTCGCTCATCCCATCCTCCTCGGGTCGCCCGGCTCTTTCGTCCGCTCCGGCCACCTGTTCTCCGGCCGCCTTTTCTGGAGCCACTCAGTACGGAGCCGAGGCAGCGGTGCCGGTGCTCTCCGCCGACCACCGACCGGAGGTACGCGTCCGGGCAAGCAGTGTGATCAGGCTTTCGGTACAAGGTCGAAGTCGATGATCTCCTCAGGTGTGATGCCCTGTGGCACTGCGTCCGCGTCCCGCAGGACCGCGATGCTCTTCGCGACCCGCGCGGAGTCCAGCGTCCCGATCGCGGCGCCGGAACCGCCTGGCCTGACGTACGCGGCCATCAGCTCCAGTTCGGCCGCCGCGGCGGCCGGGTTTGTGGCGTCCACGTTCCGCCGCAGGATCTCACCGGCCTCCTGCGGGTTGGCCAGGCTGTACTCCAGGCCTTTGAGCAGCGCGGCGGAGAACCGCTGCACCATCTCCGGCTTCTCCTCGGCGATCTTCGTCGAGGTGATCAGCACGTTTCCGTAGAGATCGGGAATCACATCGCTGTACGGCAGCAGGACGGCCTTCTTCTTGGTCACCGCCTCGACGGTCGGCTTGCCCACCACGAACTGGCCGATGCCGTCCACCGAGCCGCCGGCGAGTGTGCCCATGAGGGTCTGCGCGTCTCCGTTGACCCAGCTCACCTTGGCGGCGTCCACACCGGCCAGCCGGGCGTACGTCGGGAAGAGGTTGCGTACGACCGAGCCGGGCGTGTCGGCGAGCCGCTTGCCCTCAAGGTCTTTCGGGACGGCGATGCCCTGGCCCTCGGTGGTGGCGATCGCGGCCATGGTGCGCTGCTGGATGGCGGCCACCGCGACGAAGTCCTTCGCCTGGCCGCTGCCCATCTGCAGCAGAGCGCCCGTCAAGTCGGTCGGCGCGAAATGCGCCTGGCCGCTCACGACGGCCGCGATGGCGCCGCCGGTGCCCTGGCCCGGCTTGATCTCCACATCGAAGCCGGCCTCTTCGAAGAATCCCTTGTCCTTCGCGACCCAGGCGTACGCGTCCCGGCCGAAGTTGCCGAACGAGGTCAGGTAGGTGATCTTCTCCAGCGCCGGGCCGTCCGCACCGGGAGTCGCGTCGGAGTCCGCTCCGCCGCAGCCCGACACCAGCGCCAGCGCCGTGGACAGGGCCACCGCGGCGACCGTACGGGCGAAACTGTTCATGTGCACCGTGTCGTCCTTTCCGACCGCTGACATGCCGGCGGACGGGTCGTCGAGACAGAACGGCGTAACGGAACCGCCGGAGTACATGACACTTCGGGCGAGCAACAGCGTACGAGAACGCCGCCCGCGCCGGGCCAGGTGTGAGGAATTCGCCGACAGAACGACAGGTATCGCCGGGCCACCTGGCCCGGTAACCTGACCGGGCGTTACGAACCAACCGGCATTGTTGATCGCCAGTGTGGACGGGGGAGACGCCGGATGATCAGACTCACCGGTGCGTCCCGGACCTTCTCCAGCCGGTCCGGTACGACGCTGGCGCTCCAGGGCATCGACCTCCACATCACCGAGGGCGAGTTCGTGGCGGTGGTGGGCAGGTCCGGATGCGGCAAGTCCACACTGCTCCGGCTGATCGCCGGGCTGCTGCCGGTCACCGACGGCGAGATCACCATCGGCGGCGAGCGGGTCACCGGAGCGCGGCGAGATGTCGCCATGCTGTTCCAGCGGCCGGCCCTGCTGCCGTGGCGGTCCGTCCTCGACAACGTCCTGCTGCCCGTGGAGATCTTCGGCTGGAACAAGTCCGAGCACCGCCATCGCGCGTACCAGCTACTGGAAACGGCCGGGCTGGGCGGCTTCGAGAAGCACCGGCCGCACGAGCTGTCCGGCGGTATGCAGCAGCGTGTTTCGCTCTGCCGGTCGCTGATGGGTGAGCCCCGGGTGCTGCTCATGGACGAGCCGTTCTCCGCACTCGACGCGCTGACCCGCGCGGAACTGGCGGTGGAGCTGCAGCGGGTCCACAGGGAGAATTCCGCCACCGTCGTCTTTGTCACTCACTCGATGGACGAGGCGGTGCTGCTCGCCGACCGGGTGGTGGTGCTCAGCCCGCGACCGGGCCGAGTCCGCGAGGTCGTCGGCATCGACATCCCGCGGCCGAGGACGCTGGGCCGTACCGCGCATCTCGCCGAGGTGGCCCGGTTCAGCGCCGACCTGCACGAGCTGCTGATGGAACAGAGCGTGTCCGCGCCGGTCGGAACGGAAGGGCGATGACCATGCGGATCTGCGTCTTCACCGAGCCGCACCGCGGCGCCGACTACGAGGATCAGTCGCGCTTCGTACGACTCGTCGAGGCGGGCGGGTTCGACGGTTTCTTCCGGGCCGACCACTACCAGGCGATGGGCGCCGATCCAGGACTGCCCGGTCCCACCGACGCATGGCTGACGCTGGGCGCGCTCGCCCGGGAGACCTCCCGGATCCGACTGGGCACGCTGGTCACCTCGGCCACCTTCCGGCTGCCGGGCCCGCTGGCCGTGATGGTGGCGCAGGTCGACCGGATGAGCGGCGGGCGGGTCGAACTGGGCCTCGGCGCCGGCTGGTACGAACGGGAGCACACCTCGTACGGCATCCCGTTCCCGGGCGTCGGGGAGCGCTTCGACCGGCTGGAGGAACAGCTCGCCGTGATCACGGGGCTGTGGCGGACACCTGTCGGCGAGAGCTTCAGCCACCACGGCGACCACTACCGGCTGGCCGACGCGCCCGCTCTGCCCAAGCCGGTGCAGGTGCCGGGACCGCCGATCATCGTCGGAGGCCGTGGCCGCACGCGCACTCCGGAGCTGGCCGCCCGGTACGCCGACGAGTTCAACATGCCGTTCACGTCGGTGGCGGAGACGGCGCGGGCGTACCGGCGAGTGATTGAGGCGTGCGAAAGGACCGGCCGGGCCGACGCCGGCCGGCCACCGCTGGTGCTCTCGGCCGGTGTTGTGGTCGCGATCGGCCGTACCGATGCGGAGGCGCGGCGGCGGGCCGCTCCGCTGCACGTCAAGAGCGCGCTGCCGCCGGAGGACCCGGTGGTCGGATCTTCGGCGCAACTCGTCGAGCGGATCGGTGAGTTCGCCGCGATCGGCGCGAGCCGGATCCATCTGCGGCTCATTGACTTCACCGACCTCGACCACCTGGAACTGATCGCGAGTGAGGTGCTCCCGCGGCTCTGACACAACCAGGCACGAGGACACCTGTCGGCGAAGGGGATGGACGCCGGCCGTGATCGGCCGCCGAAGACCGCCGGTCGCGGCATTGTCTGGAGCTTGGAACCGTGAAGGTGTCCGCTCAGCGCGTCGGATACGGCAGCGGCTCCGCGACCACCAAGGCCACCGCGGCGGTTGCCCGCTGAGGCGGGCACCGGCCCACGGACACGAGTCGGGCCCGGAGGATCGCGCGATCCTCCGGGGCCGACTCGATTGCGTTCCGTCGCAATGAGCCATGTCGCAGGCCGACTTGGACGGCTCTCGCCTTACCGTGCCGAGGCGAGCGGTCGGCTCTCGGCGCGCTCCACAAAATGACATGGATCACTAAAGTGACCCGGACGGAGAAGGCAACCATCCGCTTATGCGGCGATTGCCCGCCGTGTGAGGGTGGCGTGCCGCACTCGTCACCTTCCTCACGTGCTTCCGACAACGGTGTTTCCGGTCATACGATCGCCAACGAAGCCCTGCGTGAGTGTCGCCGCAGCGGCTGCCTCAACACTTTGGAACCCGCTTTTCGAACCCGCTTTTCGGACCCGCGAAGGACTCCGTTGAAGATTCGCCGCATTCTTGCCACGGCCGTCGCCGCCGCCGTGACCACCCCCGTCATCCTGCTCTCCGTCACCCCGGCGCTCGCCGCCGCCAAGCCGTCCGCCGCCTCGAAGGCGCAGCAGCGGAGCGAGCAGGACAAGCCTTCCATCGAGGAACTTGAGAAGGCCGCCGAGAAGGCGCAGAAGGCGTACGACGACGCCGTAGCCGCGGGCGAGGCCGCGCGGGTCGTCCTCGAAGCCGCGCTCTCCGACGACGCGCCTCTCGCCGTCGCCGCGAAGAACGCCAAGAAGGAGGCGGTCGACGCCGCCACCGCCAAGGAGAACGCCGACACGGCGCTCGCCGACGCCAGGGCCGCACTTGCCGCGCTGCCCGAGACCGCCACCACCGAGGAGAAGGCGGCGGCGGAGAAGGCCGTCACCGACGCCGAGACCGCTGCTCAGTCCGCGGCGGACGCCAAGGTCACCGCCGACGAGAAGGCCGCGGCGGCCCGCGAGGCATCCGACGACGCCCGCGTCGCCGCCGCTCGGGAGTACGGCAAGTTCCAGGAAGCCACGAAAGAGGCCCTCAAGGCGAAGGAGGCCGCCGACCAGGCGCTCGCCGACGCCAGGGACGAGGCGGAGCCGGACGAGCCGGAGTGCGTCTTCGAGGGCAAGCTCAGCACGGTCGTCACCGGTCTGCCGTCCAAGATCGTCGCGGGCTCGACGACCACCTTCTCGGTCCGCGTGACCAACGGTACGGACAAGACGCTGGACGAGGTCTCGCCGCACGTCTACTTCCACGCGACGGACAAGGGCGGCTACAACGTCATCGACGACGCCTTCCATCTGCAGTGGTCGACCACCGCGTCGCCGACCTGGAAGAACGTGGAAGAGGGCGGGCGCGCCGGCTCCATCAGTCCGCTGAAGGCCGGTGCCCACGCCGATGTGAAGCTGCGACTGAAGGTCGACGCCAAGGCTCCGGCCGGGGACGGTCTCGCCTTCGTCGCCGGTGACTACATCAACGACGACGAGTCCTGTGGCGGCAACCTCTCCACCGAGTACGCCTTCGAGCTTCTCGCGGCCGGCAGCGCCACCGACGATGTCGACGACGCCAAGCCCGGCAAGACCACGCCGGGGACCCCGGACAACAAGCCGCAGGGCGCCACGTCCACCACTCCGGTGGACTCCGTCAACTCGACCGGCTCCCTCGCCAGCACCGGCTCGCCTTCGGCCCTCCCGCAGTTCGCCGCGGCGGCCGGCGCGGCGGTGGCCCTCGGAGCCGTCGTGGTCTTCGTCGGCCGCCGCCGCAAGGCCGACTCCATCGTCTGACGATCCGTCAGTATCTTCTGGCGTGGCCTCATCCAGCCATGCCGTGAGAAAGGGCGCCTCCTTCCGGGGGCGCCCTTTCCGGCTGAGTCCGGTGAGTCAGAGCGGGATGACCTGGACGTGGCTGCCACAGAGTCTGGTCATGTCGTCGCTGTCGGACGTCAGCAGGGCGACTGGCTTCGGCTGACGCAGCGCCACTTCTGCCACGGTGGCGTCGATGGCGTACTTGTGGCCGAGCGGTCCTGCTTCTTTGAGGAGCCCCGCGGCCGCCTTCGCCGCCTGCTCGGTGACCGGTTCCACCTTGATGCGCGACAGGGCCCAGTTCAGGCGTGGGATGTCGGTGCGGGAGTGGCAGACTTCCACAATGGTGTTCGCTCCGATGACCAGGTCGGCGCCCATCTCGTGGAACACCTTTAGCAGCGCGAGGAGCTTGCGGTCCTGTGCGATCCAGGCCGAAAGCCCTTCCGAGTCCAGGACGACGGTCTCGACGCGCTCACTCATGCGGCGTCCGCGTCCTTGGCGGGCCCGGCGGCACCGAAGATCTTCGAGCGGGCCTCCGCCAGCTCCTTGCCGCTGAACGTCCCGTGCTCTTCCTCATGGCGTCGCAGGTCGTCGCCCAGGAGCTGATGCCGGATCTGGCGGGCCACCGCTTCTGCCACATAGCCGGAAACGTTGTCCGTGAGCTTTCGGAGCTCCGCAACCGCCTTGGGATCGCACGCACCAGACGTCGCGGGCCCCGCCCTCCGGGCGGACGGCGCTATGTGTCAGACACGTCCTAGACCGTGATCGTCCGCTCTGAAGGGCACGCTGTGGGCACGACGTTGTGACGTGCGACTTCTTCCGGACCTCGTTCGGATGGCGCCGCCGCCAGTCCTCCGCCACGTCATCAGTGGCTCTCCTTCCACCATGCCCAAGAGTGAATGGTCGGTGTGGAGCGGCTCGCTTCTGTAGAGCCGCTTCCGTGGAAACCGGCACGATGATGTCCTGTGGTCGGCGTCGGGTCTTCCCTCTCCGGTCTGCCCTCTCCGGCCGTATCGGAGGGGCCCGTCCCGGTGACCACGCCCGAACGCGGAGGGAGACGGGGATACACGTGGTTGTGCCCATCGGGTCCGAGGAATGGCCCGCTCGCAGTCTGCTGGGCAGGCTGTCGCCACCGGCGCGGCGGGATCTGCTCGGGCTGGGGACCGAGGTCCGGTTCGATGTGGGCGCCGTGCTGCTGAGAGAGGGGATGAACGACCGCCACGTACTGCTGCTGTTGTCCGGTTTCGCCAAGGTCACGGCGACCGTGGAGAACGGTGAGAGCTCACTCCTCGCGGTCAGGGCCGGCGGGGACACGGTGGGCGAGATGGCGGCCATGACCGGGGCCCCGCGTTCGGCGACGGTCACCGCCTGCGGTCCGCTGACTGCCAGGGTGCTGGGGGCCGGTGTGCTGCGGGGGCTGCTGATGCGCCGCCCAGAGGTGTCCATGGCCTTGACCGGTATCGTCGCCGACCGCCTGCGCTGGGCGAACCGGCGGCGGCTGGACTTCCACGGATATCCGGCGAAGGTGCGGTTGGCCCGGCTGTTGGTGGAACTCACCGCGTCCTACGGATCTCCTCGGAGCGGCGGAGTGGTGATCGGCTGCCGGTTGACGCAGCCGGAGCTGGCCACGCTGGTCGGCGCCGCGGAGACGACCATCCACAAGGTGCTGCGTGAACTGCGCGAAGAGGGCTTGTTGGAGACCGGCTACCGCGCCACCACCATCCTGGACCTGCCCCGGCTCAGGCGGCTGGCGGACCTGGCCGGCGTCCAGTGAGGGGTGATCTTTCCGGCCGAACCGGTCACTTCCGTGGTGTCTGGTGCCTCATCGGCGGTCACAGATCTCGGCATTCCGTATTTCCACAGGATTCACACCACGTCGCGGGTGTACGACTTGAGTACCGGCGCCCGTGGTCCGGGGGAGCGGGTGCCGGTCTGACGTGTTGTAACTCTGTTGATGTGAAGGGGATGTGAGCGACAAGGCGTCCTCCTCACCGAAGTACGTGTACCGAGAGGTGTCATGGCGGAGAACGATGGGGAAGGCCGGGGAGGCATGGGCGTGTTCGGCCGCAGGCTGCTACTGGCGGTCGACGCGAGAGGATACGGCGGCGCCGACGCGGTCACGCAGGGCGAGTTCCAGGAAGCGATCACGCGACTGCTGCACGAGGCGGCCGACGCGGCCCGGTTGGACCGCTCGCGATGGATGACGCAGGAGGGCGGGGACTCGCTGTTCGCGGTCCTGCCCGAGGGTGCCTCCGAGCCCGCACTGGTCGACACCTTCATGCGCGTTCTGGACTTCGGTCTGCGGACCTTCAACCGCAACCGGGAGCCGCACGCACGGCTCAGGCTCAGGGCAGCCGTCCACTTCGGCCCGGCCTCGCCGGGCGCCAACGGTTTCACCGGCCCGGCTCCGGTCGAGCTCGGCCGCATCCTCGACTGCGCGGCCCTGCGCGCCGCACTCGCTCAGGCTCCGGGCGCCTGTCTGGCCGTCGGGGTGTCGAAGCCCGTCTTCCGTGACGTCGTGAAGGAGGAGGCGTACACCAGCGTCCGGGCGGACGAGTTCCGGCAGGTGCGGGTCAAGGAGAAGGAGTACGAGGGCTCGGCCTGGATCTGGGTGCCGGGCGCCGATGTACGGCGACTGGACCTGGGTCCGGAGCCGGAGCCGGGTCCGGAGCCGGGTGAGACCGCGCGGGGGGACGCCTACACGATGCATGTGTCGTCTGGTGGTGGCGGCGCTCAAGGACCGGGAGCCACCGTCAACGTCAACAACTGACCGGACGCCGCCGGCCCCGCACTCCGGGCGGACGGCGCCACTTACGTCACACGCCCTGGAACGGAGGCCATCGGTGACCGAGAACCCCGAGAACCCTGAGGCCCCCCGGTACTACTACGAGGGGCACGCGTCGCACGGCGGTGCCATCGCCCAGGGCCCGGACGCGACAGCCACGGTCAACAACGTCTACGGCTCCCGCCTCCCCACCATCGAGAAGTTCTCCGCTCCCGCCGCATCCGACGCCACCTGGCTGATGAAGGCGCCCAGCCGTCTGCTGGACGCGCGCAGCCAGGTCGTGCCCTTCGTCGGCCGGGAACCGGAGCTGGAGCGCCTGCGGCAGTGGCGGGACGCCGGGGACGAGGACCTGTCGGTCCTGCTGCTGCACGCTTCCGGCGGGCACGGCAAGACCCGTCTCGCCATGGAGTTCGCCGAACACACCCGGAACCTGCCGGGACAGGAGCGATGGCATGTCCTGCAGGCCGGGCTCCGGGGTGCCTTTCCCGGCCCGTCCCTCCCGCGCGACGGCATTGCCGCGCCCGGTGCGGCGGCCGGAGTTCTCCTGGTCGTCGACTACGCGGACCGATGGGCGCACAGCGAGCTGGAACACCTGTTGTCCTACGCCGTTCTCGGTGAACGGCGGCCCACCCGTGTACTGCTGGTCGCACGGACCGTCCGCTGGTTCGCGGCCCTCCGGGCCGGACTGACCGACCGTCGCGCCGCCACCGCCGACCTGCGGCTTCCTTCGCTGGCCGCGGACAGGCTTCAGATGTTCACCGCCGCCCGCGACCGCTACGCCAAGGCTGATCTGTACGACCTGTCTGACGCCGCGGGCATCCAGCCGCCCGGCTCCCTCGACCACCGTGACTTCGGCCTGCCACTGAACCTGCACATGGCCGCACTGGTCGCTGTCGACGCCCGCGAACGCGGCGCACAGGCCTCCCTGTCCGAGCCGCACCACCTGTCGGCGTACCTCCTCGACCGCGAACGACTGGCGTGGCAAAAGCTTGTCGACGCCGGACGGGAGGGACAGGACTACCAGACCAAGCAGTCCGTCATGGCCAAGACCGTGTACACAGCGGTGCTCACGGGAGCGGTCAGCCATGCCGTGGGGATGCGGGCCCTGGAGAGACTGCGGCTGCCCGAACCACTCAACGTCCTGGACGACCACCGACTCTGCTATCCGCCCGTCGACCGGGCATCCGTACTGGAGCCCCTCTATCCCGACCGGCTCGCGGAGGACTTCCTCGGCCTGCTCACTCCCGGGCACGACATCAGCTCCTACGAACCGGATCCCTGGGCGAGCGGTGCTCCCGCGACCCTGACGGCCGAGTCCGCCGAGGAACGCGCCGAGGAGGATGTCCGGGAGGTGATCGCCCCGCGTGCGGTGACCTTCCTGGCGTCGGCCGCCGGCCGCTGGGCGCATATCGGCAGGGACGTCCTGTATCCACTGCTGCGCCGCGATCCGGGTCTCGCGCTCGCCGCGGGCAGCCCCGCCCTGACCGCGCTCGCCGCACTCGGCGATACGAGCGGCACGGACGACGGATCCATCGACTCCGGGCTGCTGGCCGTACTGGAGGCCGTCGAGCCGCACTTGCCCGAGGGCCGCGACGTCAACCTGGACATCGGCATCCTCGCGGTCATGGAAGTCCTGATCGCCCACCGGCTGTCCGCCACGGAAGACCCCGGCGAGCGGGCCTCGCTGTACGGCACCCTGGCGTGGCGCCGCACCAACGCCGGTCGCAGGGAGGAGGCGGTCGCCGCGACCGAGGAGGCCGTCCGTCTGCACCGGAAGCTCGTCGAGGACGCCCCGGACCGTCCCGATCATCCCGACCGTCTCGGCCACCTCAGCCGCCTGGCGACATCCCTGGCCAACTCCGGCGACCGGCTGTCCGACGTGGGCCGTCCGGAGGAGGCGCTCTTCCGCTCCGAGGAGTCCGTGGCGATCAGCCGCCGCCTGGCCGAGGCCGACCCCGCTGCCCACCGGAGCAGGCTGGTGAGGTCACTGACCAGCTTCGGCAACCGGCTGTCGGAGTATGGCCGCCGGGAAGAGGCGCTGGCCGCCCTCCAGCAGGCTGCCGGTCTGGACCGGCAACTGGCAGCCGACGACCCTGCGGCCCAGCGGAGCGATGTCGCCGGATCGCTGGCCAACCTCAGCATGCACCTGACCGACGCGGGCCGCGAGGAGGAGGGCCTGGCCGCCGCGCAGGAGGCCGCCGATCTGTGCCGGCAACTGGCCGAGGCGGACCCCGCCGCCGAGTCCCACCACTTGGCCGGGGCGCTGAACAACCTCGGGCGCGCGTTGCTCGGCGTGGGCCGTACCGAGGACGGTCTGGCAGCCACCCGGGAGGCCGCCGACCTGTACCGCAAACTCGCCGAGGCGAACCCCGCCGCCCATCAGCCCGACCTGGTGACCGTGCTGCTGAACCTCGGCGAGTTCCTCTCGAACGTGGGCCGGAAGGAAGAGGCCCTGGCTCCGACCGAGGAAGCCGTGGCGATCCAGCGGCAGTTGGCCGAGACCAACTTCGCCGCCCATCACCTCGGCCTCGCCACGTCGCTGGAGACTCTCGGCCTCCGGCTGTGGCACCTGGGCCACGAGGAGCCGTCCTGGGCGGCCCTCCAGGAGGCCGCCGACCTGTACCGGCAGCGGATCGGGGCCCATCCCGCCATCCATCTCCCCGAGAGTGCGGAAGACCTGACACGGATATCCATCCCGCCGCCCGGATACCGGGAGAAAGCTCTGGCGGCCACGCGGGAGGCCGCCGACCTGTACCGCCGGCTTGCCGAGGCCGGACCCGACGCCGACCTCTCCGGCCTGGCAGCGTCGCTGGACGACGCCGGCAGGACCCTGGCCACGTTGGGGCTGTTCGACGAATCCGTCACCGCCGTCGAGCGGGCCACGACCGTTCGCCTGGAGACCGGTGACCGTCATGGCGCGGCGAACCGGCTCAATGAGTTCGCCGCCACCCTGGAGAGGATGGGTCGGTTCGAGGAGGCGGTCACGACGGGCAAGCGGGCCGCCGACCTCTTCCGTGAGGACGGCGACCACACCATGGAAGCCGCCGCGCTGACCAACCTCAGCAAGGTCCTGTCCCGGCTGGAAAGGACCGACGAGGCCGCCGACGCCTGTCAGCGGGCGGCGGACGTCCATCAGTTGACAGGCGAGCGGCACCTTGAGGCCGCCGCGCTGAACAACCTCGCTGTCGCGCTGATGGCGGCGGAGCGGTACGAGGAGGTCGTCTCGGTCAGCCGACGGGCCTACGCCCTCTTCGAGGAGGGCCATGGCAACCTGCAGGGCCCGCCGCTCTACAACCTCGGCGACGCCCTCTTGAAGCTGGGACGGATCGAGGAGTCCCTCGCGCCCACCCGACAGGCCGCCGCTGTGTACCGGGAGAAGGGCAACCGCGGTGGCGAGGCGGACTGCCTGACCAACCTCGGTAACGCCTTGAACAGCCTGAACCGATTCGAGGAGTCGGTCCCCGACTTCGAGCGGGCCGCCGCGCTCTGGTGCGAGATCGGCGACCGCGAACGGGAAGGCCAGGTGCTCGGCCAGCTCGGCTTCACGTTGATACAGCTCCGGCGATTCGAGGAATCCGTCACCGTCACCCAGCGGGCCGCCGCCCGCTTGCGCGAGGCCGGCGACGACAAGAACGCGGCCACGGCTCTGATCAACTTGAGCAATGCCTGTGCGGAGGTGGGACGGTTCGCGGAGGCCCTCACCGCGTCCGGGAAGGTCGCCGCGCTCTTCCGCGCGGCGGGCGACCACAGCGGCGAGGCCCACGCTCTGACCAACCGGAGCGAGGCTCTGGCGAAGGCGAATCGACACGAGGAGGCCATCACCGCCCGTGAGCAGGCCGCCGCCCTCTACCGCGCGGCGGGCAACCGTTCGAGTGAAGGCGCCGCGCTGCACAGCCTGGGTGCGCAGCTCTTCGATGTGAAACGGTACGAGGAGGCCGTCACCGCCTACGAGCAGGAACTCGTGATCCTCCGCGAGACCGGCGAACGCGACAACGAACACAGGGCGCTTCTCGCCCTCGCTCTCGCACTCCTGCACACGGACCGGTTCGAGCGGGCGGCCACGCTCTGCGAGCAGGCCGCCGATCTCTGCCGCGAGAGCGGCGACCGTGGGGGTGAAGGGGCGGCGCTGGCGGGCCTCGGAGCCGCGCAGGCGAAGCTGGGACGCGTCGAGGCGGCCATCACCGCACGCCGGCAGGGCGTCGCCGCGTACCGCGACGCGGGCAACCTCCGTGGCGAAGCCGAGCTGTCGGGCGTACTCGGCGGAGACCTCGGCCGGGTGGGCCGGTACGCGCAGTCCATCGTCGCCAGCAGGCGGGCCGCCGAGATCTACCGGCAGCTCGGTGACGGACGCAACGAGGCCCATGCCCTGGAGTACCTCGGCCAAGGTCTGCAGAGCGACCATCAGCACGAGGCGGCCATCACCGTCTGCGTTCGGGCCGCGGCCCTCCTCCGCGAACACGGCGACCGGAGCGGGGAAGGCCAGGCACTGCGGCATCTGGCCCGCTCCCTGAGGGCCGTGGGGCGGATCGAGGAGTCCATCGCCGCCTCGCGGCGGGCGATCACCCGCTACCAGGAGGCGGGTGACGAACGCCTCGAATCCACGGCCCTGTACGCCCTCGGCGAGGTCCTCCTGGAGGAGGAGCGGTACGAGGAGGCTGTCGCCGCGTACCAGCGAACCGCCCGCATCCTGCGGGAGATCGGCTTCCCCTCCCTTGAAGGCTCCGCGCTCCTCAACCTCTGCCGCGCACTGCTGGGACTGGACCGGTTCGAGGAGACCGTCACCGCCTACCGGCGGGCCGTCACCGTCTACGGCGGAGTCGGCGACGGCGACGGCCTGGGCAGGAGCAGCTTCCATCTCGGCAACACGCTCATGGAGGTGGGCCGGTACGGAGAGGCCGTCACCGCCTACCAGCGGGCCGTCGCGGCGTTTCGCGACATCGGCGCCCAGAGTTCCCGGCGCACGGCGCTGCACAGCCTGAGCAAGGCGCTGCTGAAGGCGGGCCGGTACGAGCAGGGTGCCACCGTCGGCGTACAGGCCGCCGCACTGTATGGCGGGGCAGAGGGACACGAGCGGGAGGGGCGGATGCTGTTGGATCTCAACGGCGACCTCCTGGAGGCAGGACGGTCCCAGGAGTCCCTCCCGGTGTGCCGGCGGCTTCTCACGGTCCAACAGGAGGCCGGAGACCGGCTTTGGGAAACCTGGGCACTCGCCCTGCTGGGCGGCACCTTGGTGGATGTGCGGCAGTACCGGGAAGCCGTCCTCGTCAACCGACGAGCCGTCGCCGCCTGCCGTGCGGTGGGCGACGCCCAGGCCCTGGGCTTGGCCCTGAGCCAGCTGGAGAAGGCCGAACGTGGCCTGAGACGGGGCGACCACGAGCCGTACTGACCTCGCGCGGTCCTCGCTGTCGCGCTCCCCGCTTGAGAAGCGACGTCGCTCGGGCCCGCGCGGGTGTGTGCTCTCCGAGCGTGGCCGGCGTCGTCCGCTGCCGCGTGTGAGCGGGTCCGAGGTCAGGGCAGGGTGAGGACGCGGGGGCCGTCCTGGGTGATGGCGATGGTGTGTTCGATGTGGGCGGCGCGGCTGCCGTCGATCGTGCGCAGGGTCCATCCGTCGGGGTCGGTGCGGTAGTCGTTGTGTCCTCCGGCCATGAGCATGGGTTCGATGGCGAGGGTGAGGCCGTGGCGCAGAGGGAAGCCGCGGCCGGGTCGTCCGTGGTTGGCGACGTGGGGGTCCTCGTGCATCTGGCGGCCGATGCCGTGGCCGCCGAAGTCGGCCGGCATACCGCAGTTGACGGTGCGGGCGACGGTGTTGATGGCGTGGGAGATGTCTCCGATGCGGTGGCCGACGGTGGCGGCGGCGATACCGGCGTCCAGGGCCCGCTGGGTGGCGGCGATGAGTTCCAGGTCGGCGGGCCGGGGGGTGCCGACGGTGAAGCTGATCGCGGCGTCGCCGGTCCAGCCGTCGAGCTCGGCTCCGCAGTCGACGCTGACCAGGTCGCCGTCGCGCAGGCGGTAGTCGTCGGGGATGCCGTGCACGAGGGCGTCGTTGACGGAGGCGCAGATCACCGCTGGGAAGGGGGTGGGTGCGAAGGAGGGCTGGTAACCCAGGAACGGAGAGCGCGCCCCGGCCTTGGTCAGGACGGTGCGGGCGGCTTCGTCGAGCTCGCGCAGGCGCACTCCGACGGCTGCCGCGGCGCGGGCGGCCGCGAGTGCGTCGGCCACGACGCGTCCGGCTTCACGCATCATCTCCAGTGCCGTGTCGGTCTTGATCTCCACCATGTTTCGTGACTCCCTGCGATGCGGTGCTACCCAATACTTATACCGGTATTAGTATCACGGGCATGGTGAGAGTTCCTTTGAGCCCGCAGGAGCGCCAACGTGGGGAGCGGTTCGGGGCCCTGCTCCGCGAGGCCCGCGGTGACCGCAGCATGGTGGACGTGGCGGCGGCGGCCGGGGTGTCCGCGGAGACGCTCCGCAAGATCGAGACCGGCCGGGCCCCGACCCCGGCCTTCTTCACCGTGGCGGCCCTGGCCCACGCGCTGGACCTGTCGCTGGACGACCTGGCCACAGCCTGCGCGGAGGATGCCTACGACGGTGGCCGGGCCATGTCGGCGTGAACGTCAGGAGACCTGCCGTCCGGCCGAAAGGCGGATGGTCCTGACATGGCACGGGAGTGCCGTCCTTCGCCGTATGGCACCGGGCCGAGGCTGTCCTCTCGGCGCGGCGCGGACCCTCAGGCCAACCCCTGAAGGACTTCGAGAGCCGGCCACTCGGTGTGCTGGCCGACGTGGACCGCGTTACTTCGTTCGGCCGACTGCGGTCGCTGGTGGTCATCAGTCGCGATGTCATGACAGTGCGACGCGCTCGGCGCGGATGTGCGGCGGGTTTCGCACTGCAGAGAGGCGTACCCGTGCAAGTCGGCCTCGGAGGATGGAGACAGCGATGGAGTGCCCGGGGAGAGCGTGTGCGGTGGAAAGGGCCAGGACATCCAGAAGGGACGGATTCGGCGTGTCCAGGGCCGGCCTCTCCCGGTGAGGTACACCGTCCGCCGCGTGCGAACCAACGTGGAAGAGCAGATCGAGGACAGGTGGATCGAGCGGGCGCCGTAGGTGTGGTCACGCCGCTGGAGAAGGTTCCTGTTCCGCCTCCGGACAAGGCGAAGTCCTGGCTCGATCAGTGGCTTGGCGTCCATGCCGCCGGTGAACCGCACGGGCCTGTGCGAGCGGGTGGCCCGCCGCCGCGGATCGCCGCCGGCCTGACGCGGTGACGGACGCTCCGTTCCCAGTTCCCGACCCTCCTTATGAAATTGAGCCTCCATCAGACCGGGATCGCGACCCATCAGACCGGGATCGCGACACGGAGCGGCGCCGCCGCAGGTGAGACCGGGGGAGGCAATATGGTGCACTATCGATGGAATTGAACGGAGTTGGTGATGGCGCGTCCCTGGCTGAACGTGCTGGCACAGGTGGTGCCCGTTCCGCTCGGGTTGCTGCTCAGCGGCGCTCTGGTCTGGGGTGCCACCAACGCCGACTGGAGTGGGAACACCAGCAACAACGGCAACACGTGGACCGCCGGCTCGGCGGGGCTGGCCAACGACAGCAAAGTGCCCATGTTCGACATCGAAGACATGCGCCCCGGAGACACAGGCTCCAACTGCATCGAGATCAAGTCGAACGCCGGCTTCCCCACCGCGCTCAAGCTGTACAGCAGCTCACCGAACTGGCCCAGCAACTTCCAATCCTTCATCGACCTCAAAATCGAGGTAGGCAGCGGCGGCACCTCCAGAGACTGCGACGGCTTCACTCCGCACAAGAGCGCGTTCGACGGCACCCTCGACGAGTTCGTCGCGCTGCACACCGACTTCCGCACCGGCGTGGGTCCCTGGGCTCTGGCGGGCAAGCCACCCGACTCGCGCAGCTTCCGTTTCGCGTGGGAGTTCAGCCCGAGCGCGCCCAACGGCTCGCAAGGCGTGAACACCAACGAGGTGTCCTTCACCTGGGAAGCGCGGGAACACAAGTGACTCTCCCGAGCGACCTGGCCGCCGGCGCGCTCCGCCGGCCCATGGCCGAGGGCGCCCCGCACCCGATCCGTGTGGTCACCTCGGTCACCTCACGTACCGTCCTCGGCTCGATGGTCGGGCTACTGGTGTGGGCGCACTTGCCCGTGGTGGCGCTGGGCTGGACAGCGGGCGTGGTGCAGTCCGGCTCGATGCGTCCCGCTCTCACGCCGGGCGATGTCGTTCTCTACCAGCCGCCACCGCGCGACCGCACACCGGCGGTGGGCCAGATCGTGCTGGCCCAGGACCCCACCCGGCCCGGCCATCTGCTCACCCATCGGGTCTACCAGGTGCTTCCCAACAACGACCTGATCATCAAGGGTGACGCCAACTCCGCACCGGACTCCACCCCGTTACGGCCCGCGGCACTCCAAGGCGTAGCACGATTGCGCGTGCCCTGGATCGGGCTGCCGGTCCAGCTCTGGCGCGCCAGACAGCTTGTGCCCGCGGCGATCGTGCTGCTCGGACTGACCGTTCTGCTCGCGCTTGCCGCTCTGCCACTGCGCAGCCGCAGCCAACACACGTAGCCCCACCTCGTACGGGCCCGCGAAGAGCTCGGCCAGGGCGATGGCGGTGATCGCGACCTCGGCGGGGAGTTCCTCGGGATCGGGCCGCGCTCCCTCGTCTGTCGCGGAACTCCTGCGTTTGTCGCCGGCCCCCGGTGGATTCGTCCGTGGTCGGTAACGGAGGGTCTTGTACGGGCGTTCGTATGTCTTCATGGGTGCACGGCATCGGTGGAGACAGCGAAGGGGCGGTCGGACATGGCACGGCACAAGGGAAGGGGATGGCACGGCCGGCTTCTCGCGGCGGCGCTCGGTGTGACAGTGGTGGCCGCTGCCACCTCGGTGTGGACCGCGCAGGCCGACCCCGTCGGAGGGCGGCAGCCGCAAGCACGTGTCTCAGCGCCGGACGCCCGGCCGCAGGACCGGACAGTGGCCAAGGTGGCGGCGGACATCGCGCACGCCTCGGACCGCGGCGCCCGGGGCGTCAACATCACCATCGACGACGGACCGGATCCGGTCTGGACGCCGCAGGTGCTGCGACTGCTGAAGGACAGCGGTGTGAAGGCCACGTTCTGCATGGTGGGCACGCAGGCCCAGGCGTACCCGGACCTGGTCAAGGCGGTCGTGGCGGACGGGCACCGGCTGTGCGACCACACGGTCTCGCACGACACCACCATGGACACCAAGTCCGAGGCCTACCAGTCCCAGCAGATCCTGGATGCCGAACGCATGATCACCGAGGCGTCCGGAGGCGTCCGGCCGCAGTATTACCGGGCCCCGGGCGGTGCTTTCACCCCGTACAGCCGGCAGCTCGCCGCGTCCCGGGGGATGCGGCCGCTGGGCTGGAACGTCGACTCCAGAGACTTCGAGCGTCCCGGTGTGGACACCATGGTCGCCACCGTCAAGAGGGAGATCTCCGACGGGCCGACCGTCCTCTTCCACGACGCGGGAGGGGATCGCTCCCAGACCGTGGCCGCTCTGCGTGAGGTGCTGCCCTGGCTGAAGGAGCAGGGGTACTCCTTCGGCTTCCCCGTGCGGTGAGTGAGGCTCGCCGGTGACATCCAGGCCCGGACCTCCGGCACCAGCGGACGGACATGGACAGCGGAACCCGACCACTGACGCAGGCCGACCGACGGAGAAGCGACAAGCCACCCAGGCCCACCAAATGGCAGCCCTGCGACATCACCCGACAGAGCCCTACGGGGACTCCCTACGGGGACTCCCTACGGGGACTCCGCCTTCTCCCACGGTCTGACTCCGAGCGTTCCGGTGGTTCCGAGATCGAGGCCCGGGGTCACCGTCACCGGGTCAGCGCCGGCCTTCACCCGGACCCGCACATAGGGCACGTTCACGGGCGTACCAGACGCGGTGGTGTTGCGCCAGACCAGGCCGGCGGTCGCCGACTCGCCGGGCCTGAGCGTGACGGGCCGGGGCTGCTCGTCGGGCCCGGCGCCGGTGGTGATCTCGCCGCTGCCGTCGAGGATCTTGATGCCGTCGACGGGCTTGCGGTCGTCGCCCAGGAGTTCCAGCAGCGGGTAGCCCTCGACGGTGTAGGCGCGCGTGCCGCAGTTGTCGAGGTGCAGACCCACGACGCGCAGCCCCATGGCCGCGTCGCCCTCGTCGGCGCTGACTCGGATCCCGGAGGCGGGGCATGTGCCCGGCTCGACCGGCGCCTCGCCCGAGGGGACCTTGGTCACGTCGAGCACCTTGGCCTGCGTCACCCGCGGCGCGGAGGGCGGCAGGTCCCCGGCCCGGACCGTGCCCCGCACGGTCTTCCCGGGGCGGACGTCGCGCACGGTCGCGCTCTGGTTGGCCACGGCCCCGCCGTCACCGCTCATGAAGGTGAAGACAACCGAGTAGGTCAGGGTCTCGGTGCCCTCGTTGGTGACCTCGTAGGCGGCGACGACCCACGAGTCCGTGGCGAGGCTTTCGGCGGAGACGGAGTAGCCGCGGGTGGGTGAGGGGGATGCCGACGGGAGAGTCAACGAGGTGATCCGTACGCCGTCCTTGCCCGGATCGTCGATCCGCGTGCGGGACGGCGGTACGGCCGCGCTCGCGACGGTGTTCCCAGCGCCCGCGTTCTCCGTCCCGCAGGCCGTGAGCAGCGGAGCGATCGCGGCGAGAGCCACCAGGAAGGGCGCGGTCGCGGCGAGGCGCGGGCGAAGAGGGGCGGGTCTGCTCATCGGGTCATCTCATCAAGGCGTCGACCCTGCGAGCGTGATGGAGGTCACAGTTCGGGTCACAGGGGTGCTACAAGTGGGTGCGGCCTCGTGGTCCAGTTTCTCGATGGATGGGACTTCCGGCCAGGCGGCCTCGATGGTGAGGCGGGCCCGGGTGTTCAGGAGCTGCGCCCGTACGGGATCAGTAGTCGGCGAAGTCCCAGAACAGGCCGACCTCGCTGTCCGAGACGATGACCAGGCCGCAGTCCTCCGTGTAGACGCTCAGCGGGCTGTATCCCCAGGTCGACGTCGTGAAGTCGAGCGTGCCGGGCACGTGGCCGGGCCTGTCGACGTTGGTGTGATAGCTGGCCTCGTCCCCATAGCGCGCGAGGACCGTGCGCGCCATCGCCCGCAGTTCGTCCGGGGATTCGGTGAAATACCTGAGGTTGGACAGGGTGCAGCCCTCCTCCGTGAGGGCCAGGAGCAGATTCTCGGCGCTGTCCCGGTCGAGCTCCCGAAGGCGCACCGCGACGTACTCCGGGGGGTGGGCGGCGAAGGGGTACGTGGGAAACCCCTCGCGCTCCGGGTCCTGCGCGGCGTCGTCGAGCCCGGTCCAGCCCCGGGGATCCGGGACCCGGGCCATCACCGCGAGGACGTCGAGCGTCCAGTCCTCGTGGCGGCGCGGACCTGTGGCGATGTACGCGTACGCGTCCTCGTACAGGTGGCGTACCGCGGCTTCCCAGGACGTCTGGTCGACGGACATGTGGTGCCGGCCATTCTCGGCGGGGTGCTGGATAGTGCGGACTGGACACTGATCACCTGGACCCCGCTGTGGTCCTCGCTGATGGGAGACCCCGCACAGATCCGCACGGACCGGCGCAACCTGGTCCTCGACACCTTTCTGCCCGAGCCCACCCCCGGACGACCGCCCGTCCGGTCCGAAGGTGGCCAGGACGCCTGCGAAGCCGCTCTCGTCGCCGACCTCCGTGTCGCACATGGCACCTTCCCGGACGACCCCCGCCTGCGCGGACTCGTCCACGAATGCACGACACGCAGTACCCGCTTCGCACAGCTCGGGTCGCTGACCCGGGCGTCAGCGCCGGTGTCCCGGCACTTTCGCGGCGGGCCGGGTCAGGGAGTCCGGAGGTACTCCGCCAGCTTCCCGAGGAGGCGGGCGGCGCTGTCCAGGTCCTGAGCGGTGTCCGTCAGATCCCCGGCGAGCAGCTTCTCCCGCGGCCCTTCCTTCCGCTCCTCCGTGGCGTCGGACTCCGGTCCGGGAACGGTCGTGCCCCGGTACCCGGTGGGGGCCTCTCCGGCCGGCCCGTAGTAGCCGATGAAGTCGGACGCGGCGGGCGCGGCAGCCCGGCCGGCCCCGGCGAGGAGCTGGACCCGGCTGAGCTGGATCTCGTGGCCGCCGGCGTTGTCGGTGATGCACAGCCGGTAGCGGCGGTAGGAGGCGGTGTTGGCGAAGGGGAAGTCCCTCGTCTCGAAGCGGCGCGTGAAGCGTTCGCCGGTACGGGTGTCGAGCGTCGTCCATGTGCTGCCGTCGTGCGAGCCCTGGAAGTGCCAGTCCTGCGGATCGCGGCCCGGGGCGTCGTTGGCGGAGGTCAGGCTGTACGACGCGACGGCGGCGGGGCGCTGGAGGGTGAAGTCCAGCTCGGCGGTGTCCTCGTGCACCAGCCACTTGCTCCGGGAGTTGCGGAGTATGTTCCGCGCGACCTCACCCGCGGCCTCGAACTCGTCGCTCGCCTCGACATTGACGACCGTGTCGGTGATGTCGCGCAGTTCGCCGGGCGCGGCATGTCCGTCCGCCGTCGCGACGGCGGCGGTCAGGGTGACCGACGCCGCGTTCCCGCGCCGGTCGCTCCAGGACACCCGCTCCACGGGCGTCGCCCGGCCGTCGTCGAGCAGGATTCGCAGCTCACCGGAGGGACGCCAGTCGCCGTCCTGTCCCTCCTCGGTGGAGAACCGGTGCGGCGCGACGCCCGTGGTGCCGTCGGGGTAGGCCCAGCGGTCAGTGAGCGCGCCGCGGAACTCGCCGAGCGCGCCGTCGGCGGCCCGGTAGTGACCGTGGAAGCCGGACATGTCCGCCCGGAGTGCTATCGCCGTCTCCGCGCCGTCCGTCCCGCGCCAGGAGAGCTGCGCGGGAACCGCCCGGTCGCCCCGGTCGATGTGGAAGAGCAGCCGCGAAGCGGGCTGCCACCCGGCGGAGTTGACCGGGCGGTGCTCGGTGGCGAACGCGAAGACCGACCGGGTGCTCGCCCTGGCCGCCATGGCGCGCCGGGCGCGGCCGCTGTCCTGGGCGGGGTCCAGGGTGATGGTGGTCAGCCGCAGCAGTCCCTCCTCGCCGGCGGGGCTGCGTATCTCCAGGAGGTTGTCGCCCGGCGTCAGCAGTTCTCCCGGGAGGGACAGGACCCTGTCCCGGGGCGCGTCGTCTCCGCCGGCCTCGGGGAACGTGAGTCCCTCCGCCACGGCCTTGCCGTTGAGCAGGACGTCCATGGGTACGTTCGCGCCGAGGGTCGTCACGGTGAGGACGGCCCCGGCGATTTCCTCGCGTCCGTCCGTCGTGAAGTCGAGCTTGATGTATCCGTCGGAGCCCAGCGCGAGATGCGAGGGGGCGACCCCGCACCGGTGGTATCCCACGACGGCGTTCGACAGCCGGGCCGGAGTGGTGGAGAAATCCGCGAAGACCGGTTCCATGAGCGTCCCTCAGTAATCGAGCAGTCGTCCTGCGCTGGCGATCCGCGGACAACTCCCGTCCCCGGATGGCAAGAAGCTACCGGCACCCACTGACAGCGTGAGGAACCACCGCGCTGCGTTCGCGTGGGTGCGGTGCGGCGGCGTACCGACCGCCGTCGTGGCGCGGATCGCGCTTCCCGTCCATGCCCGCCGCGGGTACGGACACGAAATGCCTCCCGCGCTCACGCTGTGTTCTCCGCCACTGCTCGCCGCCCGCCGATCCGCCGTCCTCGGTGGACCGGGCGCGGCAGGACGGCGCGTCCGCGAGCGAGCCTCCATCCGGCCGCGGTCCATCAACCCTCTCCCTTGGTGACAGGAGCGGGACAGGACAGGACAGGAGCGGGACAGGACAGGAGCGGGACAGGACAGGACAGGACAGGACGGCGGAACTCGTCGTGTGCCGTGCGGTGTTCGGCCTCGCCGGCTTTCATGGCATGCTTGGCACCAGCGATCTCGGCGTCCTCGTGCATCCGCGACGTGCGGAACACTGTCAGGAGGACGATCCGGCGGAGCCGCGTGATCCAATAGGCCAGGCGAATGGCATTGCCTTCGTGAATCGGCCCGAAGCGCGCGTGCCCGGGCGGCGGGGCCGCGCGTGCGCGAAGGCGTGACGCTCTTCGCGGTGTCCGGCGCGCACCTTCTGTGCGAGTTCTGTTTGCCCGCTGTATGCCTTTTCCCTGTCTGATGGCGCACGGTCGTGAACGCGACGGGGCAATCCCGTGCGTCCACCGCCGTCTCGCTCTGCACGCTCCGGTATCGGTCCGACAACGTTGTCTTCCGATGAGGCCGGACCGTGTGTGCGTATCGCGACGCTGGAGAGGTTACGTGTCCATCAGATCCCATCCCCCCTTGCCCCGCTGGATCCTTCCGAGAACCGCCCCACGGCACCGCTCGCCACTGCGCGCGACGGTCGCCACGCTGCTCACCGGGGCGCTCGGCCTTGCCGCGCTGGCGGGCGGCGGCGCGGCCGCAGCAGTGCCCGTCGCGACCGCGTCCGCGCAGTCCGGCGGGACATCCGGCGGTACGGACTGGACGAAACTCGTCGACCCGTTCGTCTCGACCGCCGGCGACGACGGCAACGACCTGCCGGGCGCCGAGGCGCCCCACAGCCTGGCCAAGGTCAACCCGCTGACCACGCCGAACCGCAACCACCCCGGGTACGACTACAACGAGGACCACATCGCCGGGTTCACCGCGACGAACCTCGACGGCGTCGGCGGCTCGGGCGGCGGCGGCGACCTGCTCGTCGTCCCGACCTCCGTGCAGTACGACAGCCGGCCGGCGTCCGGCACGTACGCACACGCGTACAGCCACGACGACGAGACCGCGACGCCCGGCTACTACCAGGTGGGCCTCGGGGCCATCTCCGGAACCGGCTCGTCGGTGAAGCAGGACCCCGGCACCATCAAGGCCGAGATGACCGCGACGACGCGCACGGCGCTCGAACGGTACAGCTTCCCCGCCGGGTCGGACCCCAAGCTCGTCCTCGACCTGGCGAACAACTTCACCAGCCGCACCCACTCGACCATGAAGGCGACGAAGCTCCCGAACGGGAACACGTCGATCAGCGGGCTCATCGCGGGATCGTTCAACGGCGCCTCGTACCAGATGTACTACAACGCCACCACGAACGTCCCCGTGACCTCCCTGAAGAGCTGGGGCAACGACGGCAAGCTGGGTGACGCGACCTCACAGGACGGCACCGACACCGGCGCCGTCCTCGGGTTCGACAAGTCCGCCGGGGACAACATCGAGCTGCGCATCACGCTGTCGCCGATCAGCGCCGAACAGGCCGCGATCGACCAGCAGAACGAGGTGGGCAAGCTCACCTTCGACCAGGCGCGCGCGCGGACGAAGGCGGACTGGAACAGCACGCTCGGCGCCGTCGCGGTGAAGGCCTCCGCGAAGTCCGACCCCGGGTCGACGCTGACCAAGGAGTTCTACACCCACCTGTACCGCATGTACGCGTCGCCGGTGAACGCCACCAGCACCAGCGGAACGTACCGCGGTGTCGACGGAGCGGTGCACAAGACGAACGGCTTCACGTACTACGACGGCTGGTCCACCTGGGACGACTTCCGCAAGTACTCCGTCGAGGCGTACATCGACCCGGCCACGTACCGGGACATGATTCAGTCGCTCGTCGAGCTCTTCGCCGACGCGAACGCCTCCGGCAAGAGCCTCGGCAGCCTCACCCACTCCGTCCCGACCGTGCGCTGGGAGCGCTCGGCCGTGCTGGTCGCCGACGCGCTGTCGAAGGGCTACAAGAACTTCGACCGGCTCGACGAGGCGTACCCGGCGCTGCTGTCGTACTCCGGCTACTACACCGGGGCGCAGCTACGGCAGGGCTACGTCGCCGGTGATCCCGGTACGACCGTCCAGCGCGGCTACGACCAGTGGGCGCTCGCCATCATCGCCGACTCGCTCGGCAAGAAGGACGACGCGAAGAAGCTGCGCACCCAGGCGACGATGGCGATCGACAACCTCGTCAAGTCCGGCGCCTGGACGGCGGCCGACGGCACCAAGGTCGGCCTGCTCACGCCGCGCGCCGCGGGCGGCGACTGGCAGAGCGCCGACTACGAGAAGTTCGAGGCGGCCGGGCTCTACCAGGGCACGCTCTGGCAGTACCACTGGTACGACGCCTACGACATGGGCGGCCTCATCAAGGCCATGGGCGGTGACAAGGCAGGAAAGGCCGCCGTCGAGCACATGTTCGGCGAGGACTCCACTGTCGACGACGGCTCGACCATGCTGCACTCCAACGCGAACGAGATCGACCTCCAGGCGCCGTACCTCTTCAACTACGTCGGCGAGCCCAGCCTGACGCAGAAGTGGGTGCGTGCCATTTACACCGGTACGACCTGGAACCGCTACATCGCGACGGGCTCCACGAACGAAGCCCCCAGCTCCGGCGGCGAGTTCACCCCGCCCGTCAAGACCCAGGTCTACAAGCTCGCCCCGGACGGCTTCCTGCCGACCATGGACAACGACGCCGGCACCATGTCGACCATGTTCGTCGCCGCCGCCCTGGGCCTGTTCCCGGTGACCGCCGGTTCCAGCGAGTTCCAGATCGGCAGCCCGTTCTTCGACTCCACGACGATCACCTACGCCAACGGCAACCAGTTCACGGTGAAGGCCGACGGCGTATCGGCGAGCAACTACTACGTGCAGAACGCGACCCTCAACGGCAAGCGGTTCAACAACACGTGGCTCGACTACTCCCAGATCATCTCCGGCGGGACCCTGGACTTCACCATGGGTTCCAAGCCCTCCCAGTGGGGTGCCAACACGGAGCCCGCGTACTCGCTGAACACCGACAAGGGCGACTCGGGTGACGGCGGCACGGGACCGGGCAAGGGCGACACCGTCGTCTCCGCCCGCCCGAGCAGCGTCGACACCGCCTCGGACGGCACCGTCGACGACAGCGTGAAGCTGACCCTGGACGGACCGGCGTCGTTCGCCGCCCGCAACGGAACCAGCCTCACCAAGACCGGAGCGGCGACCGTGACCGGCCTGCCGGGCGGTGTCAAGGCCGACCTCCGCGTCAGCGGCTCGCGCACGGCGACGCTGTCGCTCACCGGCACCACGAAGGTCGACGCGCGCTTCGGCATCACCTTCAGCGACTCGGCCTTCGGCCACGGCACCCGGGCCTCGACGGTGAGCGGTACCGGGATATCCGCGACCGACCCGCTCGTCATCTCCGCGGCGGCGGTGCAGCGCAAGTCCCTCGGCGCACTCGTCGACCAGGCGTCCCTGGTGCGCGGCGGCAACTACTCCGACGGCTCCTGGACGCTGTTCCGGTCGGCCCTCGAACGCGCGCGGACCGTCCTCGCGGACACCACCTCCGCGACGGGCACGATCATGGCCGCCGAGGACGCACTGCGATCCGCCATCGACGCGCTCGCCATCGACGAGGGCGGCTACGCCGTCCTGCAGGCCGAGACCCCCGATCAGAAGGAGGGTCCCAGCCTCGTCAGCGAGGCGTACTACTCGGACGGCGACCTCGGCGGCGTCACCGAGGGATCGTGGGTGCGGTACAACAAGACGGACTTCGGCGGGGT
This sequence comes from Streptomyces sp. AK02-01A, assembly GCF_033795305.1. Classification (NCBI taxonomy): domain Bacteria; kingdom Bacillati; phylum Actinomycetota; class Actinomycetes; order Kitasatosporales; family Streptomycetaceae; genus Streptomyces; species Streptomyces sp. AK02-01A. The sequence continues at coordinate 39,355 of NZ_JARBAE010000004.1, read as the reverse complement.
CGCCCCGCGGAGCGTCTCGGTCCGCTACGCGAACTCGCAGGCGACGAACGCGAAGCCGAGCAGCGTCGACATCCACGCCGGTGCCGCCGACGGCCCCGTCGTCGCCACCGTCTCGCTCCCGGGAACCGGCGGCTGGCAGTACTACAGCACGGTGCAGGCGGCCGTCACCGACCCGGACGCCCTGCTGGGCGCGTCGAGCGCGACGTTCGTGTTCCACGCCCCGTCCGGCCAGCAGTGGGTGTCGAACTTCGACTGGTTCCAGTTCTCGCCGTACGAGGTCTCCACGTCTCCCTCGACCACGCTCGCCACGCTGAGCGCGGCGAACAGCACCACGACCGGCGGCGGCTCGCTCCCGCTCAACCTTTCGAACGGCATCTTCGAGAACACGACGAACGGCGCGTGGGCGCAGTGGAAGGACACCGACCTCCGCGACGGCGCCGACACCGTCACCGTCCGCTATGACAAGCCCCAGTCCCGCGCGGCGTCGGACTCGCACATCGAACTGCACCTCGGTTCGAAGGACGGCCCGAAGAGCGTCGACATTCCTCTCGACTACAGCGGATCCGGCTGGGGAACCATCGCCACCACGAGCGTGCGGCTCGACCCGAGCGTCTTCACCGGCGTCCAGGACGTGTACGCGGACTTCGTCTCCAGCACGCAGACCGCGGACCAGCCCTACGTGGCCAACGTCTACTCGCTGACTCTGACGCAGGACGCCGACGCCCCGGTGGGCTTCGACGCCACGGCGTTCAAGTCGAACAGCGGCGGCGGCCTCAAGAGCGAGCCGGTCGGCTGGACCGGCGCGGGTTCCACCACCGACCTCGGTGGTACGTACGACGGAGCCTGGCTCGACTACGGGGACATCGACTTCGGCAGGTCCCCGAAGAGCACCGTCACGGTCACCTACGCCAACAACTCCGCCCGCTGCGGCACCGGCTCCGCCGTCCAGCTCTACCTGGACAGCTTCGACGCGGCCAGCCCCGGCACGCCGTACGCGACCATCCCGCTGCCGGTCACGGGAAGCGCGTGGTCGTCAGGAGGGACGACAAGCCTGACCCTGCCGAAGGAGATCACCGGCACGCACGCCGTCCACCTGCGGCTGACGACGAACCCGGACTCCGCGCATCCGTACGTCGCGAACCTGGGCCGGATCACCTTCGACCATGTCGAGGCCCCGGTCGTCACGGACAAGGCCGCTCTGCTCAAGGCCATTGAGCAGTACGAGGGCCTCTCCGGCGACGCGGAGCGCTACAACGCGATCGACTTCGGTGTGTACACGCGCGAACTCGGCGCCGCACGCGATCTCGTCGCCGCCGACAACGCGACCCAGCTCGAAGTCGACACACAGACGCGCCGCCTCACCCTGGCCGCCAAACAGCTGATCCCGGTGCCGAGGCTGCGGCTGGAGGACCTGGTCACGACCGCGTCGGCCCTCGACAACACGCGCTACACGGACGCGTCATGGAAGGCGTTCACCAAGGCACTCGGCGAGGCGAAGACCACGGTCGCCGACACCAAGGCCACGGACAAGACCCTCACCGCGCGCTACACCACACTCGATCACGCGATGTCCGCGCTCAAGACAAAGCCGAAGACGGTGCCGACCGCACCTGACGCGGTGTCGGCGACGTCGTCCGGTACGAGCGTGACGGTCGCCTGGTCCGCGCCCAAGGACGACGGCGGCTCACCGGTCACCGGCTACAAGGTCAGCCTCAGCGACGGCCACGAGATCACGATCCACGATCCCAACAGCCGGAGCACGACATTCACCTGGCTGCGATCCGGCAGGTCGTACATGGCGCGCGTCCAGGCGGTGAACACGTTCGGCGTCTCGCACCAGAGTGCCGCCACGGCACCTGTGGTGACCGGCGGCGGTAAGCCGCAGAAGCCGACCGTGACGAGTGTGATCACCCACGGCAAGCAGGTCCGGGTGACCTGGCGGGCCGCGGGCGACGGCGGATTCCCGATCATCGGCTACATCGTGGTCCTTGACGACGGAACCACCGCGCACGTGCCCGGCACGGTCAACACGGCGCTGCTCACGACCAGGAGCAAGGCCAAGACGCACACGGCCACCGTGACCGCGATCACCCTGGCCGGAACCTCGGACGACTCCCGCGCGGCCGCCTCGGCTACCGCTGCGGCGACCGTTTCCGCGACCGCCGCCGACCCGGCGTACGAGCCGTCGCCCTTCCCGGACGACACGCTCAACGCGAGCTACGCGTCGGACAAGTGGCCCGGCGCCGGCGACGGCACGGACTACTTCAACGACCTGCTCAACGGTTTCGACGACCTCGGCTCCGGCATCCTCGGCGCCAACACCAAGGTGCCGCACGGCGCCGCGCTCACCGCTGAGAACGACCAGATCGCGGTGCGTATCAACAACGCGGCCACACAGAAGGAGGTGGACCGGGCCGAGGTCGACGCGGCGAACAGCGCCACCGTCACGATGGCCGACGGCCTCGGGTCCCGGCTCGGCCAGATCTACAGCGACGCCCTGAACGGCGGCCGACTGCCGAAGACCAGCGCACTGTTCTCCCGCGTCACGAAGAACCTCGACAAGGTCGACGCGGCGAAGAACGACTACGGCTACCTGCGCCCGTACGTGCGGCTCGGGTTCGTCGGCGACGGCGGCGACATCTACGAGTCACAGGACGGCTCGTACAGCAGCCTCGCCACCAGCGGCTCGTACCCGAGCGGCCACACCTACGGCGGCTACGAAGCCGGGACCATCCTCGCCACGCTCCTGCCGGAGCTGGCGCCGTCGATCCTCGCGCGTACCTCGGAGTACGGGGACAACCGCATCGTCCTCGGGTTCCACTACCCGCTCGACGTCATGGGCGGCCGCATCACCGGACAGGCCACCGTGGCGCACCGGTGGGCGGACCCCGACTTCGCGAAGCTGCTGACCCAGGCCCACACCGAGATGGAGAACGTGCTGCTCGCGCAGTGCGAGAAGGAGGGATACGGCGACACGCTCGCGGCCTGCGAGGGCGACTCCTACGGCGGCCTGAGCACGGCGCAGGACGTCGACCTGTACACGCGGCGCCTGACCTACGGATTCTCCCAGGTCGGGAAGTCCGGGCAGGCTCTCAAGACGCCGTCCGACGCGGCAGCCCTGCTGATCACCGCGTTCCCGGACCTCACCACCGAGCAGCGCACGCAGATCCTGGAGCAGACCGCGACGGACTCCGGCTACCCGCTCGACCTCACCGCGGACGGCGGAGCGAGCTGGGGTCGGATCAACCTGGCGGCGGCGATGGCGGCGAAGGTCGTCGTCAACGCCGACGGATCGGTCACGGTGAAGAACTTCTCGGACGCCACGAAGGCCGGCGTCGCCGACGCCAGGGCGATCACCGTGGGCGGCGTCGCGATCGACGGGTTCGATCCGGAGGTGTCCACCTACGTCGTCGACTGGCCGAAGAACAAGAGGATCCCGGCCGTCTCCGCCACGCCGGCCCAGTCCGGCGCGCGGGTGAAGGTCACCGACGGCAGTTCGGTCCTCTCGTCGACCGGGTCCCGGTTCACCACCCGCACCATCAAGGTGACCTCGGCCAACGGTTCGGTCACCCGGACCTACACGGTCGGGTTCCAGCTCACGGACCGCGACGACCGGCCGGTCGCGGCCGGTGGCAACGGCCGTGACGGCGGTGACGCCGCCCTCGCGGGATCCGGCCTGTGGCCCAGCTCCGGCCTGTTCGGCATCGGAGGCATCGGGGCGCCTCTGGCCGGTGGCGCCGGATTCCGGTCGCCGGTGCCGGCGTGGACGGAGCCCAGGTGATCCCTGGTCCGCCGGGCACGACGTGACCGGCGGACCAGCCGCGCCCCGTGGGGCCGCGGCGGGATCCCGCTGATCCTCGGGAGGTGCACCGCCGCCGGCGGCCGGCCCCTCCGGGCGAACCCCTGGTGTTCGCCCGGAGGGGCCGTCGGCATGACGGGCACGGCCGTTCACGGCGGCGGTGGTACGGCGGCGGTCCACCACCGGGTGCCGGCGCGCCGGGTGGGTGTACCTCGACGGCTTCACACCGCCGGGCGGGAGTGCTCGGTGCCGGTAGCGAGAAGGCCAACGAACGTCCTGCCGTCACCGTCGAAGAGGCCGGCGCCCTCGCGGATGCCATGGGGCCGAGGTGGCGACGCGCTTTGTGGCGCGAGCCTCCAGCGGCTGGACGACAGACAACCCCCGGGTCAATGACCCGGGGGTTGTCTGTCGTGGAGCTGCTGACGCGATTCGAACTCGCGCTCTGAGCTTGGGAATCAGCGGTGCTCCGGTGGTGAGCCCTGCGGGCGGACGGCGCCGGCAGCCGCCCGGACGGCGTGCTCCGAACCCACGGGCCGGTCAGTTGACGGTCAGGACCGCCGTGTTGTTCGTGAGGTCCGGGTCGAAGCCGAAGGGGTACTCGCCGAACTCGCCGAACGCGGGGTGAATGCTCACGGCACCGGTCGCTCCGGGCACCACGGTGTCGACGCGCACGGAGAACGCGAACGTGCGCTGGGTGTCCTCCAGCACCCAGTACCGCAGGTCGCAGTCGTAGCGCGGGGCGCCCGTCTGCTTCGGGTAGTAGCCGCCGCCGAGGGTGTGCGGGCTGCAGCCGGACGGCACGCCGGTGACCGAGGTGCCCTCGGGCACGATCAGCCGGACCTCGGCGACCGGGTCGCCGGAGCCGAGGTTGCCGAGCCAGGCCGGGCCGTTGTTCTTGAACGTGAGCTCGGCCGTGGCCGTCTCGCCCGCCACGCCGGAGATGGCGTCACCGGTCACGGAGAAGTCCGCGGTGTTCTCCGCGCCGATCTGGAGGACCACGTAGTCGTTCTCGGAGTCGATGTCCTGGGCGCCGTCGCTCGGCTCGACGTCGAACGAACCGACGGCGCCGCGCACTCCGGTCACGGCAGAACGGTCGGTATCGACTGCCACCGCCGCGGCTTCACGTCCACCACCGCCGGGCCGTGCTCGGTGGCCGGGAAACAGTCCGGGATGTCATCGCGGACCCGTCGCTCCGCCGTGGCCGTCAGCAAGAACGGCTGGGCCGCATGGGTTGTTTCCCTGGAAAACAACGAACCCATTGGTGAGGATGGGCACATGGGGACGGCACGTCACATGCGGTGGGGATGGCTGGCGCTGACGGTGGTGGCCGTGGGGGTGGCGGTCACCATGGCTGTTCGGGCGGGAACCGGGGAGGTGGACCCAGGCGGGTTGGTGGTCGGGCTGGTCAGCCTGCTGCTGGCGATAGCGGGCCTGCACCAGGCGACGCTCTCCCAGGCATGGCAGGACACCGACACCGCCGGACTCGCCGACCGCCTCGCCGACGTCATCAGGAAACGCGAGGAGGAAGCCCGTCAGAGACTCCTCGGCGGCAGCGACCGCACCATCAACGTCACGTTCGCCTTCCTGCCCTCCCCCGCCCACCACGCCACAGGCGCGGCGTCCCACGGCACGTTGGAAGATATCGCCACCTACTACCGCGCTCTCCGGCCCGGCCGCCTCGTCATCACCGGCGCCCCCGGAGCCGGCAAAACCGTACTCGCTCTCCACCTCATGCTGCTGCTCCTCACCGACCGAGCGCCGCGCGACCCCGTTCCCGTACGCCTGTCGTTATCCACCTTCGACCCCAACCGGAACAAGCTCGACGACTGGCTCGCCGACCATCTCATCCGTACCTACCGGCTACGCCCCGCCGCCGCCGCCGCGCTTGTCAGGGCCCGACTGATCCTCCCTGTGCTCGACGGGCTCGACGAAATGGACGCCAGTGAGACTCCCGGGCTCGACTCCCGCGCCGCAGCCGCTGTGGAGGTCATGAACAGCTACGTCCATGGCACCACCAAGGGCCAGCTCGTCCTCACCTGCCGCAGCGCCCCCTACGCCGCTCTCGAAGGTGTGGATAAGTGGGCAGAGGACGCCTCTCGTATCGACATCACCCCCGTCAGCCTGGCCGCGACCGAGACGTTTGTCGCCGCCCGCACCCGCAACCTGGCGCGCTGGGCACCCGTCCTGGACGCACTCCGCGCCGCCCCGGCCAGTCCGCTCGCTCTGGGCCTGTCCACACCCTGGCGGCTGACCGTAGCCCTGGCCGTCTACGAGGAACGTCACCTCGACGGTCGCTGGGTCCGTGATCCGGTGGATCTCCTTGAGCGCACCCTGCGGACTCCCGAGCAGATCCGAGACCACCTGCTGAATCTGTTCGTCCTCGCCGCTTCCTCGGCAGGCGGCACGACAGCGCCCTACACCCAGCCGCAGGTACGCATCTGGCTGACAGTCCTCGCCCGCTACCTGCACACCAACACGACCAGCGCCCGCGTAGTGGCCGGACGGCAACTGTCAGGCACCGACCTCGTACTCCATGAACTGTGGCCGCTCACCGGCCACCGCCGCGCCCGCACCGTCCACGTCCTACTGACTGTCGCGGTGTGGGCCACCGTTGACCTCCCTGCCGCACTGCTCGACGCCTGGCACGTGTACGCGACGAACGTGACACTCATGGTGGTGGCCGGCCTTCTCATAGGAATCCCACCCTGGCCCGTACCGTCTCGGCTGCGACGAGTAACTGTCAGAACCCCTGCTGAAAGACACCAGCTCGTGAACGGGCTTGTGGGCGGGCTCTTCTGGGGAGTGCTCGTAGTCGCGGTCGACATGGGGGATGTCGTCGGGCCGGCGATCGGGCTCGTATACGGATTGGTGGTTGGGCTCGCCGGTGGAGCGATGGTCGGAGTCGGGCTGGCGGGCGTGCTCTCGGACGCACACGAAGTTCGCATGTCGCACGGAAACGCGTCGCCGCGCGGCATGGTGCGGGACGACCTTGTGACCGGGTTCGCGACGGGCCTCGTGGTCGGGCTCGGGTTCGTCCCGTTCTATTGGTTCGCCCTGGGCCCCGTACTCGCGCTCGGGGCAGTGCTCATTTACATGCTTCTGTTCGGTCTCGGCGGCGGGCGTGCGCTCGCACTCCTCTACAACCGCCTGTTCAGATGCGGTTACCGGGGCGCGCTCGACTCGCTGTTCAGGCCCTGGCGTGCGTTCGGACCCCTGTTCAGGACCGGCGCCGGCCCAGCCCTCGGCGCCGCAGGTGTCCGCTACATGGCCTTCCTGCTCTGTACCCGCCGCTGGTGGTCCAGCCAACCGCTGCCCTGGCGCCTCGGCCGTTTCCTCGACTGGTGCTGCGACGCGGGTCTGACGCGCACCGCCGGGATCGCCTACCAGTTCCGCCACCGCGAGCTCCAGGACTTCCTCATCCGCAGCGACATCCACGACGACCCGCTGAACCGTCCCACTTCTGCGCAAATAACACGAACCTGAACTTGTCCTGCCTCGCAGGGGGCCGGAACCGGCGACTTCGCGCAGTCGAGAGGCGCGTGTTCCTCGGCGTGAGGGCTCGTGGTCGCCGTGTGGTCGCCGTCGCTTCAGCCGTCGGCGGCGCGGCGGTGGTTCCTCAGCCCCGAGCCGAGGCAGAAGGCGAGGATGCCCGCGGCAAGAGTGCCCATAGCCGGCAGAATCAGATCCCCGGTGTCCAGGCCGGTGGCTGCGATGACACCTCCCGTACCGTTGGTAGCGCCTCGCGCGGATGCCCCCTCGGCGGCGGAGGTTGCCGTAGGCGCGGAGCCTGGAGGCGTCGTGCCCGCGCCGTTCGTGCTCCCGCCGTTCGTGCCCGAGCCGCCGTTCGTGCCCCCGCCGTTCGTGCCCGAGCCGGTCGCCGTCCCCGTGATCTCGAACGACCCCACAAAGTTGTCCTGGCCGGTGTCCAGGGTGCATGGCACGCGGAGCTTGTCCAGAGTGTCGCCGTCCGCTTTCTTCGCCACGACGTTCAGGACGATGTCGCCGACGGTGATCCGCGCGGTGCCCGGCCGGGTGAAAGCGGGAGCGAGCGCGGCGCCGGTCGCCGCGATGTCAAAGGAACCGGATGCCGGGACGCTGGTCCTGGCGATGTTGAGGGGCACCACCCTGACCTGGCTGTCGGCCTGCGGCGCGGCCACGCTGATCTTTGCGTCCACCGTGCCCTCAACGGTCTTCACACCGAACCGGCCGAGCCATGGTGTGAGGTCCGCGTCCACCGTCGTCCCCGCACCGACGGCGATCTTCTTGCCGGCTTGGCCGACCTTGACCGACGCCGGGAGATTCACGTTGATCCGCGCCGTAATCCGCGGGTCGTCGATCACCGGGACATCGCATGTGTACTTCAGCGTGAGCGAAACCGGCTGTGCGGCCGCGGTTCCCACTCCAGGACCTGCCACGACTCCGACGGCAGCCCCTAATGCCGTGACAACCCCAAGGGCGATCCTCACCCCGGGCCTTACCATCGTGCGCTTGGCAGTCATCTGCCACCTCCGTGAGTGGGTTCGCTGCGTTTTGCGTCGATACCCGATTATGGGGTTTCCCAGAACGACACACAGTTGGTCGCTGACGGTTCCGGGTCTGCCATGTCCGCTGCATTCGATCGGTGGACACGGCCGGCCCCGCCCAAGGGGCAGAGTGGCGAAGGCGGACTCAGGAGCGCCGGTTCCGCCTCCTTCCTTCAACGGGTGAGCGAGCGGACCGTGGGCGCCAGCCGCAGGACCTGGGGGCCTGCGGTCTGCGCTCGCTCGATCTCCGGAAGGATCTCGTTCCGTACGAGGGGATGGGCCATCGCGTCGGCGAGGTGGCGGCGGTGAGCGTTCTCGTCCGGGTACGAGGTGAAGACCGCGACGATGTTCTCTCCGGTGCGGACCGGGAGCCTGGGAAATGTGTTGGCTGCCGGCTCCGTGGTGAGTACCGCGAATGGTGCGGGCCCTGCCTGCCGCAGCAGCGGGACGAGGCCGTCCTGGATCAGTTCGATGCCGTCGTGGGTGCCCGGAGGGAAGTGCCACAGCGCGGCGGCCACGAACCGGTCCGGTGCCGCGGCGCCTGCCTGCCGCCGTTCGGACGGGGTCACCGTGAAGCCGCGCCAAGCCGGCTCGGGCCGCAGCAGCAGGACATTGTCGGAATCGACCATGGTGGCGTTGGCCTGGGGGCCGTGCGCGGCCCAGACCGGTCCGCCGTAGAAGGCTGACAGGGCCTCCCGCCGGGCCTCCATGTCCTTGAAGCCGCGCAGCCAGACGAAACGGTCGGGATCGTCGAGGTCGCGGAACTGGCCGAGGACGATCATCCCGGTCTCTTCCTGCGTTTCGATGAACTCCCGGTCGAACAAATCGATGAGCTCGTCCCGTCGGCCGGGGCGCAGGGTGTATTGGCGCAGCTCGATCACGGCGGGTTGGCCGGCGGGGTCGGTTCTGGGCACAGCGGAATCCGTTCTTTCTCGTACTTCGAGCCGGGTGGACCGACCTGGGCCGACGGTAGAGCCCAGGTGTGCCAGAACCTGTCAGTGTTTCGGAGCAGAATCCTCGTATGTCTGCCGACCGGTTGCTGTTGATGCTGCTGTTGCTCCAGACCCGTGGCCGTATGTCGGCACGACGGCTGGCCGATGAGCTGGGGGTCTCCGTACGTACGGCCTACCGCGACCTGGATCGGCTACAGGCCACCGGGGTCCCGGTCTACGCCGAGCAGGGCCGCACCGGCGGCTATCAGCTGCTCGATGGTTACCGCACCCGCCTCACCGGGTTGAGCGAGCGCGAGGCCAGGGTGCTGTTCCTCGCCGGGCTGCCCACGCCCGCCGCCGATCTGGGGCTCGCTGAGGAAGTGGCCTCGACGCGGCTGAAGTTGCTGGCTGCTCTGCCCGCAGGCATGCGCGAAGAGGCGACGCGGACCGACGCGGTGTTCCACTTGGATGCTCCTGGTTGGTACCGGGAAGCCGAGGCGACCCCGTATCTGCCCCTGCTCGTGGACGCGGTGTTCTGCCGGCGGGCGGTGGACGTGCGCTACCGCCGTTGGCGCGAACCGCAAGAGGTGGACCGCCGGCTGTATCCCTACGGCCTGGTGCTCAAGTCCGGTACCTGGTACCTCGTGGCAGCGGCCAAGGGCCGGACCGCCACCTACCGGATCACCCAGATCCTCGACGCGGTTGTGAGCGACGAGCGCTTCGAACGGCCGGAGGACTTCGTCCTGAGTGAGTACTGGTCGTCCTATCTGGACGGCTTCCGAGCGCGTCGTTATACGGGCACTGCCACCATCCGGCTGTCGCCGAGGGGGCGCGAGCGGCTGGCCGCCAACGTCCCTTCTGAGGTGGTAACGGCATTCGAAGCCACCGCGAGCGCGGTCGGCGATGACGGCTGGAGCGAGGCCGTCATTCCGACCGAGAGCACCGAGCACGCGTGTGGCGAGCTGCTACGGCTCGGTGTCGATGTCGAGGTCGTCGCGCCGGAAGAACTGCGTCAGGTCATGGCTGACACAGTGTGCGCACTCGCCCGGACCTATGGATACATCTGTCCGGAGGGACCGAGGCAGGGGTATCCGGGCGACGTGGCGCCGACGTGACGCACGATGCCTGAATCGGTCAGGACAACAGGTGGTCTCTTGCGAGAGGCATGCCGACCGGGCCTGGCCCTCCCACCTGTCGTGATCCCGGTCCCCGGTGCGTCCCGTCCCGCGAGCATCCGGGACTCGCTGCCGGCCGCCGAAGGACCCACCGCCGCCTAAAGTACAGAGTGGAGCCGTTTGTACTGTGCGGTCCTGAAAATTTGAAAGGAAAGCCGTCGTGAAGACCTTTACCATGCCCGGCACCGACATCCTCGCCCCGAACGTCGTGCTCGGCTTGATGCGAATCGCCGACAAGACAGACGAGGACGTCCGCGAACTCGTCCGCACCGCGCGCGACGCGGGCATCGACTTCGTTGACCACGCCGACGTGTACGGAGGCGAGCTGCACGATTGTGAACGCCGCTTCGCCGACGCGATGGCGCTGAGCCCGTCGCAGCGCGACGAGATCACGATCCAGACCAAAGCGGGAATCGTGACGGACGGGCCGTACTACGACTTCTCTTACGAGCACATCGTCAAGTCGGTCGAGGGCTCGCTCGCGGCCCTGCGGACCGACCGCATCGACATCCTGCTGCTGCACCGCCCCGACGCGCTTGTCGAGCCCGAAGAGGTCGCCCGCGCCTTCGACGAGCTCGAATCCTCGGGGAAGGTGCGCGCCTTCGGTGTCTCGAACCAGACCCCACGCCAGATCGACCTGCTGCGCAAGTACGTGCGTCAGCCCATCGTGGCCAACCAGCTTCAGCTCTCGATCACCCACGGGCCGATCATCACTCAAGGGGTCTCTGCGAACATGCTCGCGGAGCAGCAGTCGGTCACCATCGATGGCGGAGGGATCGTCGACTACTGCCGTCTGAACGACATCACCATCCAGGCGTGGTCTCCCTTCCAGGCCGGTTTCTTCACCGGTGTCTTCCTCGGCTCGCCGGACTACCCCGAGCTCAACGCCGTTATTGACCGTCTTGCCGGCCAGTACGACGTCCCCGCCATCGCGATCGCGACTGCCTGGATCACCCGCCACCCCGCCCAGATGCAGGTCGTGCTGGGCACCACCAGCCCGGAGCGCGTCGCGGGCGCCGCCCAGGGCTCCGAACTTCCACTCACCCGGGCCGAGTGGTACGAACTGTTCCGCGCCGCGGGCCACCTCGTTCCCTGAATCCGGCTGCCCGGCACCACCAGATCCCGCTTCGTGCCGCTGCGCGTGGTGCGGAAGTGGTGCGGCGAGCAAGCCTTACCGGTCGTGCGGGACATGGCGGCGAACTCCGAAGGGCCTGTGTCAGCCCCTGACCGCCACCTCCCCCTCTTCGCCGACCGGGGAGGTGGCGGCCTATGCCTGACCTCCTCCTCAACGTCGCCGAGACCGCCGAGTTCTCGGCACCGGCGAACGCCTCGTCCGCCGTCTCATATCCGAGCGGCGGATCGCCTTCGTCAAGGTCGGCCGCCACGTGAGTCTCTCCGACCAGGGATTACCTGGTTCTGCGAGCTGCGCTGGAGCCGGTTGTATTGACCGCTTTTGTCACCGTTAGTGATCGCGGTCGCCACCCTCGCCGGGGCCGGAGCCGGCTACCTCGCCCGCCGCGACCATGCTTCTTACTTCACGGCCTTGAACCGCGCCGCCATCGCCTTCAGCGGAACCCTCACCCTGGCCGCCGTCTGTGCCACTGCTTTGGCGTCACTGATCCAGTGAGGTTCCCGTTGGGATACGGCTTCTCAGCTCAAGGTCCATACCAGCCGCACCACCTGAGCGCGAACCCGAACGGGACGCCGCACCATCCCCGGCCAGGTCACGAAGGTCAGCCGGCGTGCCGATCCGGCGGACCGGATCCGCCGCCCAACAAGGAGGATTTTCTGGGAACTCGCTTCCACGAACGGCACGTTGAACGGATGCCCACGACCCGCAGCCACCTCACGCGTGCCACGGGTCAGCCACGCCGACGAGAAGGATTCAACACATGGACGACATCTTCGGGGAACTCATCGAGGAGATTGTGGAAGAGACGGCCGAAGAGATCGGCGGCGAGGTCGCCGAAGAGGTCGTCGAAGGACTCTTCGACTGACCAGGCGTCCATGGGATGCGGCAACGGTCCGACCCGCACCGCATCCCATGGACGAAGTCGACGATGTCGGTGGCACAGAAAACGGGCGCTTCCCGAACCGCGGAGGCCGTGGCAGGCGTTTCCAACGTGGCCTGACAGCCATCGCGCAGTCGATGGAACGAGAGGGGCGGTCTGGCCGCCGATGCCGAAGGTCGCCTCGCCACCTTCCACATGGCCGGCGGGAGCCGCCGGAACCGTTCGCCTCCCCGGGGTACGGATCCTTTGGCGAATTCCTGGACGCTCTGGCTGAAGCCCTCACCCAAGGCGTCGGCCCGTTGATGGCCTCCGTCGTGCCCGGGTTTCACCGGGCCGCGCCCGTATGGGGGCCGTTGCCGGATGACGGTGATCCGTGGACGCCGGTCCACCCGCAGAACGGTTCCACAGCCTGAAGGACATCCTCGGGTCGGACGTCGGGTTCTACTAGGTCTGGAAACTGGGCCTCAGTGGCGAAGCACGGTAACCGCCATCACGGGCTCGGATCCGGATCCGGCGGGACTGCCGTATCGTCCGGATCTTGGACGTAGGGGGCATCGAACCGCTCAAGCAGCTCTTCCCCGATGTCACCCATCTCGTGCCACTTGGCATGCTCGGCCACCTGCCGGACGAACAAGGGCCGCCGTGGATCGTCGTCCGTCATGCCCGCCGATCGTAAGAAGGCGTCGAAGTGGTCAGCGGCAGACGGTTCTTGTTCCGGTGAGTCCGCCTCCGCAGCGACGTCGAGGTTCTCCTGGAACAGGTCCGGTTCGGGGGCTGGGAACGGTACGAGGTGACGGAACTGTTCGGGGATGTCCTCGTTGTTCGCGGCTGATGAGAGTTGAGCGAGAAGGCCCAGGTCGTTGACGGTGCGTTCGACGTGGTCGTCGTTCCGGGCAAGCCACCAGACCACGGTGCTGCCGGCATCCTTCAGTACATCTTCGCCGAGATATGCGCGCTTGCTCTGCTCCCAGCGTCGTTCGTGTTCCCACAACTGTTCGTCCTTGCGGACCGCAGCGAGCTTGTCGAGGCGTTCCTGGTCGCGCGGGGCGAGAGCGAGTGTCGTCGCCTCGGCCATGGCCAGTACCCGTTCCGAGACATCCAGTTCCAGAGTGCTCAGCTCACCGTTGAGCTCGTGCTGGACGAGCGAGCTTCTGCCCGGTGAGCGTTTCTCGGTGATACGGCGAGCTCTTTCGAGGACGGCCTCGGCCGCCAGGCCGCCCGGATTGACCAAGGGAGTGTCGGCCTGCCCATCGGCCGGGCACCAGCGCACCGTGGCCGAGAAGAGGAAGTCGTAGTCGTCCGCCTCGCTCGGCAGAGCGACATCGATGAGGCGCAACTCACGGCTTTCCACCGGCGTGGCGGGCAGATATGGCACCAGTTGGGGCGGGACCTCGCCCGGCCTTCGGCGGGCGGCTGCCTTGACCTCCACTACCGGTACAAGCAGAAGAAGGACACCGATCAACGGCCAGGTCCACTGCGGCCAGCCGGCGCCCAGGGCGACGATGGCAAGGACGAGTCCGGCGATGACGGTCATGAAGACCGTCATGATGGTGCGACTTGAACTCATGGGGCACTGTCTCCCTGATGCGATGTCACAGCGAGGGCGCGGCGGCTCGGCTGCGCTGGGCGGCACTGATCTTGTGCAGAAGCCGGGCCGTAACCTCGGCTCGGCCTTCCCGGGAGTCGGCCCCGACCGCGGCCCAGTCACGTGCCGTCATATACACGGCGCCGAGAATGTCTGCGCGGTGTGCGGCGCCGGCGACCAGAACATCGAGAAATACGTCGCTGTACTGGTCGTCCTCGCAGGCGGCGAACAGCCAGCGGATCAGCGGGCTGCTCCATTCGTGCTGTGGGAGCAGGCGGAATACTCCGGCCCACCCAGCGGCCAGCTCGCCGCGGACGGCCCCATCAGGGAGGAGCGGCTGTGCACGACGGGGGCCAGGGTTGATGAGAAGCGCCGGATCACTGAGCTCCAGGAACAGCCGGGCGTCAACCTGCCACTGCGCGGAGGTGAGGCCGCGTTCGAGCCTGTGAAGCATACGGCGACGAATCCAGTGATCGCGTCGGACGAGAACGAGCAGGGCTTCGAATGCGGTCGTCTTTTCGCGCTGCCGTCTGGCCAGATGGTGCAAGCGGACCATGGCCCGGTCAGGATGAGACAACGCCAGCACTTCGGCGCAGACTCCCACAAGTACTTGGGTGAGTTCGTCCGTCAGCCCTTCCCTGCCGGACCAGTTATAGATCGCGGAACGGAAGAAGGCGCCGTGCCGTTCGTCCTTGAGACCGTATTCGAGCACCTGAGCCGCGGCACGGAGTCTTGGCTCCCATCGTGTTGTCGCGGTCCAGCGTTCCACCAGTGCCACCAGCGCTTGCGGGGGGCCGGTACGCAGCCATTGCTCGGCGAACCGCTCGATCAGCAGGTCGCGGCCTCTTTGGGCAAGCCTTCCGGATTCAACGGCGTGGCCGACCCAGTCGCACAAACGGACACGGAGGTCGGGTACGTGGTTCCAGAAGTGGGCACGCACGGCGGCGTCGTAGCCGAGCCCGGTGAAGCGAACCATGCCGTCGGCATCGGCTTCTGCCTTGATTTGGGCAAATCGTTCGGCGAGGTCCGCACGCTCCAGGAGAGGGGTCTCGTCCTTGGGATAGCTCACGGTGCGCAGTAGTTGGTCAGTGGCGTGGTGAAGGTCATCGGCATGTGCTCCGGACAGCATGGCCGTCGTCAGGAGCAGGGCTCTTTGCCGACCCGAGGGGAGCTCGGTAAGGAGTGCGGCGACTTGACCGGCTCGATCTCGCACCGCGTTCAGTGCATCCTCACACCAGTCGGAGAAGCTCCCCTGCTCCCGCGCTCTTCGGCGTGCGGTCTCGATCAGAGCGGCGAGTTCGGCGATCTCCCGCATCGGCGGCAGGTTGTCCAGATGCTCGGACAGCGCCTGGACCGGCTGCAAGGTCTCGGAGACGGGGATCCCGGACTTCCGCAGATAGCTCTGCAGTACATCCATGCCCGGTCCGCGCCCGATCTCGACTTGAAAGTCGATGAGATCAGTGTGGAGTCTCGTCGCTCGCTGGTAGGGGAGTGTCACCACCAGATGGGCCTGACGTTCCACCACCGTGCTCCGGAACGTGGCGAGCTCGTCGTGGACCTCGCTCCAGAGGCGTTCGTCCGCGCCCGACAAGTTCAGCAGTAACTGATCGCCCGCCCCTACGATTTCGGGATCGAGACGGGGACGTCCTTCCTCGCGCGTTTCCACTTCGTGGAACGTTCCGGCGTCGTCTCGCCGTTCGTACAAGAGGATGCGCGCGGCGGCGTTCCGGCCGCTGCCCGGCTTTCCGTCGAGCAGCACGGTGCCCTTGCGCTTGAGAGCGTGGCGTGCGTCACTGAAACCGGGCGGGTGGACGAATCTCTGGTGCAGCCAGGCCAGTTGGTCCGCGGCAACGACGCGGGGGCTCTTGCCCTTGAGATCTGCCAGCAGGCTCGCGGGGTTTTCGCGGTCGAAGTTGAAGATGTGGCCAGTGCCGGTGTGCACCTGCTCCTGGCTGCCGGTCACGGAGGGGCCAGCCGAGTCGCTCACCTGTTGCCGTCCTCGCGCCTGCGCGAGGTGCCGAACCGGTTGTGGACGCCCCCTTGATTGCCGCCCTCGAAGTATGTTCCTACATCTCCAGAGAAATGACGGGGTTCATGGTGTATGTCCCCTGTTCCAGTGTGGACGGCTCCCTGGTTGCCCTTCACCACGGTTCCCACGTCGCCGGTGAATTCTCGGGCCTGAACGACGGGGCCGTTCACTTCGCCCGTGGAGTTACTGGTGCTGCTGGGCTCAGGCGGCGGCTGTACTGCGTCTCGATCGGCGGCTTCCAGCGAGGGCACCAACGTCGCGAGTGCGTCGCCGACGCGGGCCAGGTCAGCCCTGGCGTTGTGCCGCAGGTCGACCCGGACCGACTGGCGGTTGGCGAGCTGACTGAGCGCTGCGGGCAGGTCGGCCTCGCGTAACCGTTCTACATCCCGCCCGTCCAGGACGGGGATCACCGTGATCCCGCAGGCGAATGCCTCCAGGATCTCCCTGCGGACCCAGTCCTGTTCGTCATGCAACTGCGGACAGTGCACCCACGTCGGGCCGATGACAGCGAGGAGCAGGCTACTTCGCCGTACATTGCGGAGGAGTTCCCGGTCGAAGGACTCTCCGGCCCCGATGGACTTCGAGGCATAGAAGATCCGCTCCTCTCCGAAGCGGCGGGAGAGTTCGCGCTCGATCGTGGTGGCGCACTTGTCGCCATCTCCGGTGCGATAGTTGATGAAGACGTCGGGCATGGACCTGTTACCTCTCTATTGGGTGGCAGGGTGCGGGAGTGAAGTCAACGAAGGCGCCAGGGCGCGCACCGACGGGTTCCTGGGGTGGCGGGCCAGGGTATGGGCGAGGTGCCGCATATCGGTGGCGATCGTTGCGGAGTTCGCAGCGGTGACGGAGTCAAGCAGCTCGCCGGTCAATACGCAGGCGAGGTCGATGTCCCCCGCCGCGGCGTGGGCGAGTGCGCGACGTGCCCCGTACCGGGCCTGGGTACGAAGAGCCTCCGCCGGAATCTCAGCGACTTGCCGGTCCAGGACAGCGGCGGCCTCACGCGGCCGACCCAGGTCGTGCAGGCACCAGCCGGTGATCATTCCCACGGGATCAGACAGGTGAGTGGGACCGATGACAGGAGTCTCAGCTTCTCGCTCGTCCCGGTCGAATTGCGCTCGCGCCTGTTCCAGGCAGCGCATGCACGCGTCGTAGTCGCCGGCGAGAGCATGGCCCTGGGCCTCCCGCTGCGCGGCCAGGCCGCGAATCCTCGGCGGGAGAGCGCTGAACTGCGCCCGTCGGGCCAACTCGATCGTCTGCCCAGCGTTCCGCCTGTAGAGCATTACGAGTGCCCGGCGGACCAGTGCGTAAGCGGCCAGGTCATGGTCTCCTCCAGCATCCGCCAGCTCCACCGCATGCCGAGTCCATGAGAGGGCGGCCTCCTCATTTCCCGACTCCTGCATCAGCCAGCCGGCGTACTCGGCATACCGAGATGCGAGCCGAAGCAACGCCCGGCGGGTGGACGGGTCGGCTGAGGTCGATGTGTCTCGAAGCAGGTGCGTCTGCGTGATGAGCGCAGGAAGTACCAGCGCCGGGCTTCCCATCTGGCCCAGTCGGCGGAACTCCCCGAAGAGCGAACGGGATACTTCCAGTAATCCTCCCGCCGCCGACTCGGCAGGGCCGTTGATGCCCAATCCCGACATCGCGGAGGCTGCTCCTGCGGCCATCATCTGCCGACGGCTGACCGGCCGGAACCAACTCTGGCCTTCTGTTGACACGTGCATTACCCACACCTCCTCGTCGTCAGTAGCCGTTCTTGTGGGTTTCTTGGTCATTAGTCCTGCTGGAGCCAGGGCGATGAGCGCACCGTTGGCACCCAGAGCGGTATCACTGAGGCGGGCCAAATCCTCGCTGGGTGGCTGGATACCGCGCTCGACCTTGCTCAACTGGCCCTTGCTGTAGTGAATAATTCCGGCAAGGGTGGCAAGTGTGATGCCGGAGGCCAGGCGCAGCCTCCGCAACTCTCGCCCGAACTGGTTTGGCTGCTGGACCATGCAATCCTCCGACTCCGGTCGTCCGAGCAACCGAGAGCAAGCGTGCGGTAACGGTTGTGGGTCGGACAAGCCGAGTTCTGATGTTTCCTGTTTCCAGTCGGATGCCAGCAGCCGCATCATCCGTCTGTCCAGACCGCCTAACGATTTTGGACATCCGGAATCGAGCGTGCATGGCCAGGTCGCGACTCGACATGACCGCTTCCTCATCGGTCAGGGGCGATCGCCCGAGGTGTATGGCTCCGGGCGGCCTCGGCATGCGTCGCTGGCCTGGTCAGAGCTGGCAACAGTCGAATACGCGACCTCGCCGGTACGGAAGCCGACGTCGCGTCCGCAAAGGCCTGACGACTCATGTCCGCATGATCCGGATCACGCAAAATGCGTCTCGCTATTCGAGAGGACCGGCGTGGAAAGGATCCGAGACGGCGCGGAAGACCGCTGAAACGTGGCTTCTGTCAGCGGATAGAGCCGCGGAGGGCTGAGCGACCGGAAAATGGGCTAGACAACAAAGAAGCCCCAGGTCTCTGGCCTGGGGCTTTCATATGGAGCTGGTGACGAGAATCGAACTCGCGCTCTGAGCTTGGGAATCACCCGGTATTTCGTAGGCTTGCCCGCCTCTGACCTGGGGAAACGCGTCTCTGGGAGCGTGCCGCGGTGGCTTCGTTCGGGCCTCTGCTGACCGCTGTTCACCGTCCTGACGGGCATGTAGTGGCACGCCCATCCCCGGGTGGTCGGCTGAGACGCTGGTGGTCGGCCGAGAGCTGAGCGGGAGCGGCCGCGTTCGGTACGGCCGCAGACCTCCGGTACGGCAGCGGGGCCCGGACCGTGTGTCGCGGCCCTGGCCCTGCCCCGTGCGGTGCCGCCCTGCGACAGTGGCGCGTCAGCTCTGCGCGGTGTCATCGCCCGTCTGCCCGGCGCCCTCGGCTGCGCCTGCCTTCTCGCGGATCTTGCGCACCAGCTCCGCCTTCCGGTCGGCCGCTTCCTTGCGATCGAGGTTGCGGTGCGGACCATTGTTCTGCCGTTCGGCGCGGGACAGCCTCTTGCGCTGGCCGCCGCCCATGCCCACGGGGTTGTTGATGTTCTTGCTCACGGTCATGGGTTCTCCCGGAATGATGTGAAGTGATCTACGGATTCATCGGTGGGGGACGGGCGTGGCGACGTCGAGGGACGTCAGCAGGGGCCCATCACGCTCTCACTCGTAAATCGGCGTCCTGGCCTTCGGCCGAGTATGCGCCGTGCGCGGACATGCTGGTCATGTATCAGCGCAAGCGTGAGACATCGATCCCGAACTCCCCGATCGCCCGCCATGGTCTCCAGCCGCGGGGCAATCGCGTCCGGCGCCCGGCCATCTACGGCAGGAACCCTTGTACCGCTCGGCAAGAGCATCCCGGATGTCGAGGGGCTTACCGGCCTTCAGCGCGTGACGATCCCCGGGCCGGGTGCCCGGCCGGGCCGCGCGACGGCTGGCGCGAGGCCCGCGCTGGTAAGGTTGGGTCACGCTTGCAGAGATCCTGGGCCCGTGCCGGACAAGGTACGGGCCCCGGTCCGTTCAGGGCGCCGAAACGAGGAACCCCATGAAGGCGAAGCAGCCGGCCTCCGGCCGCTCCGGACCCGGCAGGTCCGACCAGGGCAGGGCCCCGCGGGGCGAGCTCTCGGTGCCGGGAACACTGGCGCCTGGCCTCCCGCCGGCCGGGTCCTTCGCGGAGCTGGAAATGCCGGTCGAGCTGATGGGGGTGCTGGCGGGGCTCGGGGTACGGGAGCCATTCCCGATCCAGGCGGCCACTCTGCCGAGCGCGCTGGCCGGCCGGGACATCCTCGGCCGCGCGCGGACCGGCTCGGGAAAGACCCTCGCCTTCGGGCTTGCGCTCCTCGCACGTACGGCGGGCCGCCGCGCCGAACCGAAGCGCCCTCTCGCGCTGGTCCTGGTGCCGACAAGGGAACTCGCGCAGCAGGTGAGCGAGGCGCTGACGCCCTACGCGGAGGCGCTCGGGCTACGCTCGGTGACTGTGGTCGGCGGGCTCGCGATCAGCCGGCAGGTGGCGGCGCTCCGGGCGGGTGCCGAGGTCGTGGTGGCGACGCCGGGACGGCTGGCCGATCTCGTCGCCCGGCGGGACTGCCACCTGGACCGGGTGCGGATCGCGGTGCTGGACGAGGCTGACCAGATGTGCGACATGGGTTTCCTGCCGCAGGTCTCGGAGACCCTGGACCTGATGCCTCCCGGCGGGCAGCGGAT
Organism: Streptomyces sp. AK02-01A; assembly: GCF_033795305.1. Lineage (NCBI taxonomy): Bacteria > Bacillati > Actinomycetota > Actinomycetes > Kitasatosporales > Streptomycetaceae > Streptomyces > Streptomyces sp. AK02-01A. The sequence continues at coordinate 19,079 of NZ_JARBAE010000004.1, read as the reverse complement.
GCTGTTCTCCGCGACGCTCGACCGCAACGTCGATCAACTGGTCAGGCAATATCTGAGTGAGCCGGTGTTCGCCACGGTCGACCGGGCGGAGGGCTCGGTCGCGACGATGGAGCACCACGTACTGAACGTCCATCCCGCCGACAAGTACGCGACAGCCACCGAGATCGCGGCCCGGGACGGGCGGGTGCTGATGTTCCTGGACACCAAGCACGGTGTGGACCAGTTCACCCGCCACTTGCGGAGCAGCGGCATACAGGCGGGAGCTCTGCACAGCGGGAAGTCCCAGCCGCAGCGCACGCACACGCTGGCCCAGTTCAAGGACGGCGAGATCACGGTGCTGGTGGCCACCAACGTCGCTGCCCGTGGCATCCACATCGAGCACCTGGACCTCGTCGTCAACGTGGATCCGCCCTCCGACCCCAAGGACTACCTCCACCGCGGCGGGCGCACCGCGCGTGCCGGGGAGTCCGGCAGCGTGGTCACGCTGGTGACGCCCGGCCAGCGCCGGGACGTGAACCGGATGATGTCGGACGCCGGGATCCGGCCCACGGTCGCTCAGGTTCGCTCCGGCGAGGAGAGGCTGACCAGCATCACAGGCGCGAAGCGCCCGCCGGTGCAGGACGGGGTGAAGACCGGCAACGCGGCGTTCCGTGGTCTGGGCACCCGCACGGGCCGCCCGCCGAAGGAATCCCGCAAGGCCGCGGAGGCGCGCACGATGGCGGAGGCCCGCAAAGCCGCCCGAGCGCGCCGGGCCCACTGACGGGCGGTACGGCCGCCGCGGTCGGGAGACACAAGGAGGCACCCACTGCCTCGCATCGAGTGGAGCGTCAAGGAGTGCCGATGGCGAACAGGGTCCAACGACCCCAGGAGGACGCCGAGTTCGAGTTCATCCTGGCGAGGGCGGACGTGCCGGTGCTCGCGTACTTCCACGGGGTGTGGCCCAAGGCCGCGGCAGCATGCAAGGAAATGGACCCCCTGGTGCGGGAGGTGGCCGACGCCTACCAGGGCCGACTGATCGTCGTGCGGGCCGACATCGCAAGGTGCCCCAGCCCCGTACGGCGGTACGGCGTCACCGGCGCACCCTCCTTCGTGCTGATCGATCGGGGCGAGGCGATGGCGGCCGGGAGCGGTCCGATGTCCAGGACCGCGCTCGGGGAGTTCCTGGACGCCCACTTGTGAGCAGGCCGCATACTCTGAGCAGGCCGCATACCGGCCGACGAGGTTGTGCCCGCAGTGACCGGCCCGGGCTCCCTCGCGGCCGCAGATGTACCACTCTTCACCGAAACCGGCGAGTGCCCCGGTGAGGTCCTGGTGCTCGCGCACGGCGGCTACCCGTCGTGGCCGGAAGTCTGCTCATCGAACGACGAGATCGAAGCGAACCTGGGCGCCACGCGAGTTCAAGTTCAGTAGCGGACGGGCTTGAGCGACCGCAACTTCCATGTGCTGATTGTCGGCGCCGGTACGGCCCCCCAGCTCCCGCCGTTCTCCTCTACCAGGCTCTCGACAAGTAGGAGGCCGCGCCCCGACACGGCGTTGTCATCGGCGTGCAGGGGAGTGGCGCAGCCCAGCACGCCGTCGATGACGGCAATGCGCAGGAAGCCGTCACGTACGTACGACGAGGCGCAGATTGATCTCCGTGGTACCGCTGTGCACCATTGCGTTGGTGAGCAGTTCGGAGACGAGCAGCATCACCATGTCGGTCATCGCTTCAAGGCCGCAGTACTTCAGTTTCGCGGCGGCGATTCGGCTGCCGGCCCACCCTCGCCTGCGCCAGTGAGGTACGAACACGGCCTTCCCGCAGTCGGCGTCGAACCGAGCCGGCGGCCTTACCCCTTACTCGCCGAGGATCGTCTCCCGGGCCGCTCGCGCCCAGATGGCTTGCTGGCTCGTGCTGAATCCCATGCGGTTCCAGTGGAACAGGATGTGCCGAGCGAGGATGCTGCGTGTGCCGAGGCTGAGGCATCCTTCCCGGTCGGCGTCGGCGAGGGCTTGACCGGCGTGCTCCACTGCTGCGGCCCAGTCGGCCAGGGGCGCGAGCGGGCCGTCGGCCGTGAGCAAGGGGCCGCTGTCGGCGGTCAAGAGCTTCCGTAGCGTGCCTGTCATGGTGCTCACCCGCTCGGCGGGTACGTCGTCCGGCAGCGCTCGCTTGGCCTCCACTTTCGCCCAGATGTCGCCCTGCTCGCTCCATTCCTGTCCGGCGGCACGCAGGAACAGGCTGATCAGGAGGAGCGAGGTCGCCTTGGGATCGAGAAGCCCTGGGTCGGTCCTGGTTGTCGTACGGCGCAGGTAGTCGAGGACGCCGACGCTGTCGGCGTGGAAGAGCTCGTGAGCAATGGCGGTACCGGCCGAGCCGCCGAACGCGAAGGACTCGGGTTCGTAGAGAGACGGCCCCCAGCGCCTCGCCACGCCCCACGAGACCATGCTGTCGAGAGCATCGGCGATGTGCTTCTTGACGTCCTCGATGGCTCCGGCCGGGCCGGGCGAGATCCGGAAGCGCCAGCAGGGGTGCTTGCGGACGAACCACCAGCCTCCGACCATACCGGCCTCCGTCGCCTCTCCCAGTGCAGGAACCAGGTAGGCGAGGACAGTCTGTTCAGCTGTCGGGTAGTCGGCGAAGTCGATGTACACCTGGTACCAGCCGGACGGGTCGAGTCGGGCGTCGAGTGCGGCTCGACCTGCGTCGCGATACAACTCGATGGCCTCAGCGAGACGTTCGACGGACGTGGGCACCCGAGGGGCGGCTTGCGCGAGTGGCGTTCCAGCGAGGACGGCCAGGATGGCTTCTTCGGCGGCTCCCGTGTCGTACCGGTTCACCAGGACTTCCCTTCGAGAAGCGGGCAGTTCAGACGAGCAGCAGGCAGGTGTCCCAGTCACAGGCCGGCAACTCGTCCGCCTCGGCGGTGTAGAAGGCCAGGGCCGCTCCGGCTGAGCCGTCGAGGAAGCTGATGTCCTTCGGGGGATCCACTGCCAGGAAGCGTTCGCTGAGCTGCGGCAGGTGGACGGTGAGTGCGGTCGGCGTCTCCGAGTCCGTGGCGACGCGTTGCACGACGCGCATCAGCCCGCCGACGCCGTGGCAGAGGCCGCGTCCGGCCAGGTGGTTGAGCTGAACGGAGTCGGCCAGACAGTAGAGAAGAGCCCGTTCGGCCATGCGCTGTCGCGTGAGGTCGCCCAGGGCGATGCCGGCGAGCTGCTGGGCGCGGGCCAGACCAGGGGTGCCGTAACACCAGGACGGTGCGGCGGGCCCTCGGGGAACGGCAGCGTTCTCGGTAACCCAGCGAGCCCACCAGGTGCCGTGGTGGTTGGTCTGGCGCACCCCGTCCAGCCAGCGGCAGATCCGGCGCATCGCGTCGTCCTGGCCGTCCACCGTGATACCGCGTCGGCTGGCCAGCGCGAGCAGGGCGAGCGGTCCGCTGATTCCGTGGGCCACGCCGGCGTTCGCGTGGCCGCCGGGCGTGGGTGCGGCAAGGTCGGTGGGACCGTGCCACACCCACCAGCCCGGCAGCGTTCGACCGCTGGGGCCGGACGGGAGCGGTTCGGTCAGGCGTACCAGGTAGGAGAGGACACCCTTCAGGACGTCGCTGTACGGGGTTCGGCGCAGGAGGAGGGCGCCCAGCCCGGTCAACCCGCGCAGGAGGTCGTACTCGACGAAGCTGGTCAGTTCGCCACGGTCGATACGGGTGTGCGCCGCGTCCAGACGCCGTTGGGTATGTATGGCAACGACGGAGTCCAGGGTGTGCAGCGCTCCCGCGTACCGGTCGCTGTCGGCGGCTGCGAGGTTCATGGCGTACGCCATCGCGGGCGCTCCGAGAAACAGGCCAGCGGTGTTGCCGTCGATGAGGGGCCGATCGGCCGCGGCGGAGAGCCAACGGTGCACCGTCTGCCAGGTTCCAGTGTTCCGGTGGGCTCGCTCGATGTGGAGCAGCGCGGTGCCCAAAGGTCCTTGTGAGAGGGACTGTCGGCTGGTGGTGTCAGGGTTCATGGCGGGCACGGCGGGCAGAGCGGTCGCGGAGATAATCACTTCGGTCCTCCTCCGTGCCGCGCGGTCCAGGACAGGGCGGCGGCGCGTGCCATACGGCGGCATGTGGCTTCAGCGGCGGTGTCGATACCGGCGGCCCGGTTGTGGTGCATATGGAGCAGGGAGGGCAGGACAGCGGTCGGATCGGCGCCGCTGTCCATCAGCGAGGCGCGGTAGAGAGCGAGGGCTTCCCGGCGTTGCCTCCACGCCTTGGCGACGTCCTCTCCTCCTGGCAGGGCGCGCAGGACAGCGAAGTCGTCGTCAGGTCTGGTCAGCCGGACGACCTGGGCCTGTACGTCGCGCGCGGGCGCCGTGCCCTCCCCTTTCAAGAAATGCTCGACCAACCAGCGGTGGCCGGAGGCGGGATCTCCGAGGAACCCAGCGGTCAGATCAACGAAGCCGGCCGCGGTGACCGCCGGGCGCAGCGCACGGGGAATGGAGAGGGCCAGCTGCGCGACGGCCGCTGCGGAGTCGGAGGCAAAGACCTGTTCGGCGGCGTCCAGTACAGAACCGGTGCCATAGCGGCCGGTCTCGGGCTCGTCGGTATCCCACTGGACTCGGCTGATTACTCCGTCGTTACGAAGGACTGCCGCCCACGTCCCGAGGCGTTGCGCGACGTCGCCGAAAACGTCCGGACCGGGAAGGTGTAGCCGGAGTCGGAGATGGCTGCCCGGATCGCTGTAGCGCGTGAACCACCACGGCGGGGGGCTGCCCCAACTGTCCAGCAGAGACGGCAGATGCGTGGTCAGGATCTCCGGTACGCGGTCGGGATGGCCGTAGAGCTTCACGTACGCCCACGCGGATGTGCCGGGCAGGCGCCCGCCGTCACGGCGCAGGACGACCGGGCCGCTGGTTCGTGGTGCGGCGTCGGGAGGCAAGGTGGAGGCGAAGGGCATGGTGATCTCGTGGGCCCGGCCGTCCAGCCAGCCGTACGCGTCGTCGCCAGGTGCTTCATGCACGGTCACCGTTCCCGTGCGCGTGCGCTTCAGCTCCATACGGAGCATCTGCACATGGGCCGGCTCGTCGAGGTCCAGTCGAAGCTGCTGGTCGTCGGAGCCGATGTAGACCGTACGGGTCACTCCGAGGCGGCAGCGCCAGTCCGTGAACTGGTGGTGCCACGGTGCTCGGCCGTCACCGGCAACGTCGCTCTTCCGCAGCCGCCAGCAGGCCGGCGAGAGCACCGTACGGCCGAAGCGGACACGGGGCAGGAACGGCATCCGGACTGCTGCTCCCCACGAGAACGGAGCCAGAACGGCGGCGTGGGCCCGGTGGGATTCGCAGAGGAAGCGGACCAAGGGGTGGGTGGCATTGGTGAGTTCCACCGCATTCATGACCGACGGCTCGATGCGCTCACCCGTCGAGAGCGACACCAGGAAGAGGCGCTGCGCGTCCGCACCGACGGCGAGATCGTCCAGGTCCAGGGTGGCGGCGGGGTTGTGCTCGCTCAGTGCCAGCAGGCGCGGCAGGACGGCGGGAGCCCTGCTGACGTTCTGCGTCCGAATGCGCATCGGAGGGCTGGACACCTGGGCGCGGGCCGCCGCCGCGTCGAGCGTCGGCAGGCCCATGTACGCCGCGCTCATTCGGGCACGTTCGTGGGCCTCCAGCAGTGTCAGGAAGCGCCCTGCGGTCGTACCGGCTGCCTGCGACAGCCCTGCGACGCTCAGCTCGAATCGGCCGTCCCGCAAGGCGTCGAGGGACGGCGCCAGCACCGAGAAGCACAGTTCTACGTGAGCGGGTACGTGGGTGAAGTCACCGACGGCCAGGGCGCCGAAGTCCTCCTCTGTAAGAACGACCTCATGTGCGCGGTTCAGTGCCGCGTCCTGGGCGAGGGTCAGTAGCTGCTCGTCACGGGGGCTCGTGGCAAGGACGGGCCGTTTCAGAAGTGAGGTCCGATAGCCGGCTGGGTAACCGAGCCCGATGTCGAGGTCGATGAGATCCCGTACCGGGACCAGCGTGCCCATGCTGTATCGCTCCAGGAATCGGGCCCGGTAGTCCTGCCAGGCCGGGGAGCCGGACGGGAAGGGCGACATGCGGGCCATGGCCGCGAGTGCCCGCTCGGCTTCGCGGGGGATCGACGTGGGCAGTACGACTTCGCAGTCCGGCCGTAGGTTCACCATGAGCGGACGGTCGGTCACCCTGCTGACCGCCGTCATGCGACGGACGGCCTCGGTCCGGATCGTCCGCTGCTCGCCGGGCGAGGCCGTGTCGTGCCGCACGACGAGCTGATGAATCTGCCGGAGCCGGCCGACGGTGGCCGCGGCCTCACCGCCGAGGTCCGCTCTGGCGGCGTCGAGCTGGGATATGACGTGGCCGAGGGTGTCGTCTGTCGTCATGGGCGCTCGGAGGCCTGTGAGCAGAACCCGGTTCGTGACGAGGATAAGCAGCATGTTCTCGACCACGACTTCCGGGATGCCCGGGTAGTCGGCCAGCAGCTTGGCAACGATGTCTCCGGCCGCGATGGGGGAGCGCGCGAGGCACAGCACCGACTCCATGGCAGGAGTACGCCGCATGGTCACCTCGGAGGGACCGGCCTGCCTCGGCTGATGCGGCACAACAATCTTGGTTCCCCGGACTATGCAGGTGGGGTCGACCATCACGGGCAGGCGCCGGAGAAGCTCCGGGTGCGCTTCCAGGGCGTTGATCGTGTCGTCCAGCCATTCGGCGTCGGCTCGCGCGGTGACGTGATGCCGGGTGCCCCAGCGTGCTTCTGCCCTGTGGCCCAGGCGTACGGCCGCCGGGCCGGCGAACAGTCCGAAGGGCGTGGCCCGGTGCTGCATCCGTAGCAAGTAGCGGACCAGGGACACCACCGCGCGCCGTACTTCACGGGGCTGATCCGTGCGTCGGCTGAGCACCTTGTTCAGAACCTCGGTGAGCGGTGGGCTGGCGGTCTCGATCGCCGCCGCGAGGTCATCGATCGCCCAGACCTGTTCGATCCAGGAGCGCCACCGGTCCACATCCTCGGCCGTGGTGCCGTCCAGGTCCGGCCACGGAGGCAGCTTCTCCGAGATCGGATGAGCAGCGGTCCTGAGCAGAGCCGCGTCGATGGTGCCGTACAAGGCCATACCCCCTCTTCGTTCACTGACCTTCGTTCACTCGAACGGTGTGGTGTCCGGGGCCAGAGTTTCGGGCCCCGGGCACCACACCTTGCATGCGCCTTGGATCAGCCGCCGATGCAGGTGCTGTTCGAGCAGGCGGACTTACAGGTGGAGGTGCAGCCGTCGCCGGTGTCGTTCAGCAGGCCGGCCACGACCGGGGCGGACTCGATGGTCTCGATGTCGAGCTCGAATTCCGATCCGGCCAGGGGTGCGACGCTGGTCCGAGTCGCAGGTGCCATCTCAAGTGCCTCCTTGTTGGGGTGCTGGATGTGCTCTTGCAGGACCTGGCCGTGGCGGCGCCACTACGGCCAGGTGATCGTGATCCGCGTGTGCGGCCGGTCGATGACGCGGCCCGCGGGTAGCCGGCCCTCCGGCGTGCCCGCCGGGAAGACCTGGATGTGAGCGCGGTCGCCGCGGTGTTCGCGGTCCCACACCTGGATCTGCTCGACCATGCGGTCCGCGATCTCCTTGGCATGCGGGCCATGGCCGATCACGCCGAGTTCGAAGCGGTCCGGGTCATCGGTGGCACGCACCGTCCGGTAGGCGAAGGTGCCGCCGTCCACCAGCGTGGGGATGCCGTGCGGCGAGATCGACGCGACCAGGCCGCGCGTCCGGGCCGCCGGCTTACCGGCGAGCAGCGGCAAGTTGTCGAACACCGTCGTCAGCCAGATGTCCAGGTGCTCATTCGATTCATTTCCGGCGAGCGTCACTCCGGACCACGCCTTCACCGGCGGAGTCACCAGAGCGGCGCGCAGGGCCTCGGCATCAGGCTCCGGATGGCCGTCGAGCCGCAGTCCGACCTCTTCGCCCTCCGCTTCGTGGAGCAGTACCAGGCGGACGCGGTTCTCGCCGATGCCCTGCATCGGGACGAAGCCGCACAGCTCGAAGCCATCGCTGACCAGCCGGTCGCCGTGGCGCATGAACGCGACCGTCCTGGTCATCCCGCGCATCCGGAGCGGCACGACGAGTCGGCCACCATCCACGAGCTGCTCGGTCCAGGCCGGCGGAATGTCCGCAGCCTGCACGGTGACGAGGATGCGGTCGTACGGGGCGTGCTCCGGCACTCCGAGTTCACCGTCGCCCGTGACGACATGCGTCCGGCTGCCATAGCCGGTCGAGGTCAGGAACCTCTCGGCCCGCTCGGTGACCTCGTGATCGATGTCCGCGGTGACGACCAGGCCATCCTCGCCGACGATCTCAGCGAGATAGGCCGCGTTGACACCGCCGGATCCGATCTCCAGGACGCGCATCCCGGGTCCGATGCCGGCCTGTTCGATCTGCATGGCCTGGATGCGCGGTGCGGATACTGAGCTGAGCTGTACCCCGTCGGCGTCCGTCTTCGTAATCACGGCGTCCTCCACGCGGTAGGTCTTCGCCACGTCCACATCGGGGTTGGCGAGATGGCGCGGTACGGTGCGGAAGGCCGCCTCGACCCGCTCGCTCCGGACAGCCCCCAGCTTGACCAGGCTGCCGACCATCTCGTCGCGCAACTGCTTGTCGGAAGGGGCGGGTTGAGCTTCTTCGGTTCTCATGTCGGGGACGTCATTCATTGGGGTTCTCCTTCTCGACAGTGCGCGCCGAGGGTGGCTGCGAAGTTGCTCTGTGCGACCCGGCGCCAGGCTTCCGCCTCGCGTGGTGAGCGAGCGTCAAGCCGCTCGCCTCGCGTCGGGATTTGGGACCGCCCAGAGGGCCGGGCCGAAGCATCCGGACCGCCGGGTGGTTGTCTGGGAAGTGGACTGAGACACAAGGTCGCCCAGTTCAACGACCTCGACACGGCGCAGGGTCCGTACGAGCTGGGAGGCGAGAAACCATTGCGCCTGGGGACGGCGTGTCGTACGGGGGCCACGAGGTGGAGCTGCGGGGTGATGTCCATGCGGATCGCCTGCCGGAGCCCGGTGTCGGCAGGTGCCGTTTCCTCGGTGGGGAGGGTCGCCTTCACCGCCGCCACCGCCTCTGCCGAACAACGGTATCGAGGGGCCTGAACGGGGCATACCGTTGGGTGCGGTGGTCCGTTTGTGCGTACCCGCGCTGTGTCGCTCGACCATCTCCGGCATGGCAGCAAGCTTCGATGCGCCACGAACAGAGGACCCGGACAGTTTGTCAGGGTCCTCTGTTCCCGCAGATTAGGGAAGTTGACGAGCCGTCATGTTGTGGCCCCCATGGCTCGGTCGATCGTGTCCAGCACCGCTTCCCACGGCAGGTCGCGCCCGGCGGCGGCCGCGCGTGGCTCGTCCAGCGGCCAGATGTCCTGGCCGTAGACGAGGTGGACGTCGGCCTCTCGCAGCGCGGCGATATGGCGCCGCCAGGCGGGGTGGCGGGCGTGAGCGGCGTTCACCCTTGGGAAGACGACGACCGGTAGCCCCAGGGTGCCGATGGCTTCCCCTACTTGCGTCAGCGCCTGGTTGTCGGCGATACCCGTCGCGAGTTTGGCGACGGTATTCGCGCTGGCGGGGGCGACCACGTAACAGTCCACGCTCGGGTGCGGCCTTGCCTCGCCGGGCAGTCGGGGTTCGTCTCGTACCGGCAGGCGGGTCAGCTTCTCCAGCCGGTCGACCTCACCGTTCATCCGCAGCCACCGGCCGGCCGTCGGAGTGAGTGTCACGGCGACCTGCCACCCGCGCGCCAGAGCCGGTTCCACCAGCCCGATGCGCAACGCTTCGACTCCGCCGGCACTCGTGCCCACGACCCCGAGGACTCCCCGCTTCTTGGTGTTCACTCCACCGCCCTGCATCGTTGAGCCATCATGAGCAACTCCGACGAACGAGCGCTGCCGGTGACCGGGAATTGCTTGATCAGGTCGCGCAGCGTGTCCCGTACACGGGGATTGTTCCGTACGAGCTGAGCTGACGCGTGCTCGGCAGTACACAGCTCCGCGAACGCACTGTCGCCCTGGCCCGCCAGTGAGAGGGCACGGGCATGGTCGATGCGGTGGGAGACACCGCGCTCCGGGGGCATGTGGTCCACATTGATCTGACCGTGCTCCACGACATACGAGATGTTGTCGAGGTCCAGCTCCGCCGACAGCCGGTGCAGCAGGACATTCGTCGGTCCGAAGCTCGTCTGCCAGTGGTTCTCGTCGGAGCCGAGCTGGTTGGCGAGCGCCTCCGCTCGGTTCAGGAGACTCGTCGCGGTGGGCCGGTCCTGATGCCGGGCCGCAGCGATGGCAGCCCGTAGATAGATCATGCCCAGCAGGCTCAAGGCGGCCGGATCGCTCTCACCGACCCGGGCCGACAACCACGCCGACGCGGTGTCGCCCAGTTCCATGGCGTCGCCATACCGGCCATTGGCCAGCAAGGCGTGTGTGCCGGACCGCGCGGCGGACGCCAGGACCAGCGGGTCGCCGGATTCGTCGGCGGCCCGCATGGCTCGTTCGGCGGCGAGCCACGAGATGTCGGATTCCCCGATCTTCGCGAGCGTGGTGGCGGCGAGGTGGTGCACCCGGGCGGAAACGGCCCAGCAGTCCCGGCGCTCCGCGGTGGCGCGGGCGGCACGGTCCTCAAGCTCCTGAGCGGTCTGGAGGAGGCCGGGGAGCCTGGCGATCACCTTGCCGAGCCGGCCGGACTGGTAGTCGTCCCAGGTCTGCTCTACGAGTTCGGCGGTCGGGCCGGGGCTCGGGAGCTGTGCCTCGGCTTCCGGTCCGTACAGCAGCCGGGAAAGACGACGCGGACTCATCAACGCGTCCCGTACGGCCGGGACATCGTCCTGTTCCCTGTCGTCCTCCATGAGTACGGGTTGGCCGACCAGCTCTCCGAGCGGCACGCGGAGAATACGGGCCAGTTCGGCGAGCATGTCGATACGCGGCGGTTTGCGCCGACCGGACTCCGCTTTTGCCAGCCAGTCCGTGCTGCGGCCGACGAGCCCGGCCAGTACCTGCTGCGTGTAGCCACGGCGTCTGCGGTGGAAGGCGATTCGCTCGCCGATGCTCAGGTGATCTCCGAGACCACGCATACGTGCTGCCTCCGTGATGTAGGGGCGCTCCCCACGATAGCGACGCGGCAACGTGATGGACGGGGCCGGAGCTTCGGACGATCCCAGCGCTGTACGAGCTCAGTGTGAGAGCAGTGGTGCGTGGAGGCACGGACGATCTGTCCGGTACTGAGTGATCAGTGGAAGCTACTGGCCTTGGTGTTGCCGGGGAGCCCAGCGGTCGGAAGGGCGTGCCTGCGGCGCTTGGGTAGCTGCGGGTGCGGTTCCCACGTCAGGATGGGCGGGTGACGGTGAGCGAAGTGGATCTGCTGGCGCTGCTGCGTGAGCTCGATGATCCGGAGTGGCTGGAGTGGCCGCGGCATTACGACCGTGGTGAGAACGCCGTTCTGTTCGGGAGTCTCGTGGCCCTGCTGGAAGACCGCTTCGCGGCTCGCTGCACCGCTGGGCAGGACACCCAGGACTCCAGTGAGTACGGACGTGTCGTTGTACCGGCGGAAGCAACGGTGTGCGAGACCCGGATCGTCGTCTGCGTGAGCAAGTTCGGCTCTTTGGCTCTCGTCTGTGCCGATAACCCAGGAGCCTTCCTGGGTACGGACGAGGCCCAGGCCGAGGGGGAGTTGGACGCCGCCGATCTTGCCAAGGTCAATCGAGCGTTGGCCGACCTCGGATATGCGGTGGTTTCCGAGGAACTGCTGGAGTGCGACTACGACGGGCCGAGCCAACTACCCCATCACGTTCAGCGGCCTACCTGGTGGCATCGCTTCTTCGGTATCTTCTGACTAATCACGTCCTGAGGGCCAAGCTGGTGCCGATGAGGCACCCGTCCTCCCACATGCGGCTGGATGGAGGCTTTTAGCCTTCGTTTGCGCCATGTCGCAACAACTCACATTCGCATAAACTCACATCCGCGTGACCCAGTTCACAGGAATGCGTCTCGCCATTCGAGAAGCCTGGCGCGGAAAGCTCCGGAGCGGCGCGGTAGTCCACTGAACCTTGCCTTCTGCTAGCGAATAGGGCTGGTGGCGGGCTAGGCAAGCCGAAAATGGTCTAGATAACAACGAAGCCCCGGGCCGCTGGCCTGGGGCTTTTATGTGGGTGACGAGAATCGAACTCGCGCTCTGAGCTTGGGGATCAGCGGTGCTTGAGCCGTTGAAGGGGCTATGACCTGCGCTTTCCCGTGAGGAAGCTTGGATTGCCATGGTCTCTGGAAGCTGTACCTGACCGCGGCTGTCCGCTCTGCTGGGCACGGATGGGGCACGAGGGTAGCGGTGCGGCGGACCCTGCCAGGGGGTGCTCGGGGTGGGCTGTCGGGTCAGAGAGGGATGATGCGGACCTGGTTGCCGCAGAGCTTGGTCATGTCGTCGCTGTCGGAGGTCAGGAGGGTGACGGGTTTTGGCTGACGCAGGGCGACCTCGGCGACCGTGGCGTCGATGGCGTACTTGTGTCCGTGCAGCCCGGCGCCCTTGAGGAGTTCCGCTGCTGCTTTCGCCGCTTGTTCGGTGACCGGCTCCACCTTGACGCGGGACAGAGCCCAGTTCAGGCGAGGCATGTTGGTACGGGAGTGGCTGACTTCCACGATGGTGTTCGCCCCGATCACGAGGTCGGCTCCCATGTCGTGAAAGACCTGAAGCATGGCGAGGAGCTTGCGGTCCTGACCGATCCAGGCGGAGAGCCCTTCCGAGTCCAGGACAACGGTCTCGATGCGCTCGCTCACGCGGCGTCCGCGCCCTTGGAGGTGCCGGCGGAGCCGAAGATCTTCGCGCGTGCCTCGGCGAGCTCCTCGTCGCTGAAGGGTCCGTGCTCTTCCTCATGGCGGCGGAGGTCCTCGCCCAGAAGCTGGTGCCGGATCTGGCGGGCTACGGCCTCCGCTACGTAGCCGGAGACGTTGTCCGTGAGCTTGCGAAGCTCCGCCACCTGGTCGCTGGGGAGGGTGACGGTGATGCGAGTCGTTGAGGACATGATGGCATCATACTGGAGTATGCGCGTGTCGGCGTGTGCTTCGGGTGCGATCCTGCGGGCTCCAACGGTGAAACGGGGCGTCGTGGTCGGGCTGTCCGTGGCGGGGGAGGCGCCGGCACGATCCGGCCATCGCGTGGCGCAGGTCACTCGAAATGGATCTCGCGATATGAGATGGCTAGCATCGAGCCGTTGTCCAGAGGCTTGCGCTTCTCAATTCCGCGCGATAATCGGTCCTTTATGGCACGCGAATGGCGCGCGGCCCTGAGATGGTCTAGACAACAAACAACCCCCGGGTTATTTCCCTGGGGGTTCATCGTGGAGCGGGTGACGAGAATCGAACTCGCGCTCTGAGCTTGGGAATCACAGGCGCTTTGTTTGCTTTCTCGCAGGTCAGCGGCTTACCTGGCTGTTGGGTGTGATCTGCGGAGCCGCCGTCACGTGCTCCGGGTGGCCGTGGTTTACCGCCCCTACTGGTGCGGCAGTGGCGTGAGACGGACATTTGCGCCGCGTCGGGCCACGCCTGCGGCAGCGATCAGGCGCGCGGCGAAGCCGTGGACTGCCCGCCGGCCCTGGCCCAGGACAGCGGCCGCCTGAGGTGCCATCGATGATGCGGACGCAGCCTGGCAGAGGAGTGTTTCCGCTCGTGAGGGCTTGGGTGCCGAAATGGGTAAGAAGCCGCTCAATCGAGTGAACTGTCAGAGGTTTATTTTTAGCACCCACCGCGATGTTGCAGCTTGCTGGCCGGACCGTAACCAGGACCGAAACGATGTGATCGACGGCGGTGTCGACACGGTGTCCCGTCTGGGCCACGCTGTGTGCCGGTGGCGCGCCTTGCGCGTACGCCGTGCTCGCCTTGTGAGAAGCGAACGAGGGGTGTGCCGCGTGGGGGACGATACCTTCGACGACCGGCTGAGCCGGAATCCGATTGCCATCGTGGGGCTCGCGGGGACGTTTCCCTCGGCCCGGGACGTACGGGAATTCTGGCGCGACATCATGATCGGCACCGACTGCACAGACCATTGCGATCCTGATCCCTTCGCCGGGACACGACCTACTGCCACCACGGTGGATGTCACCGGACGACGCCGACTTCCTGAGCACCGCCCACGCGAGCGGGTGGCTGTTGCGTCCGCCGGCGTTCCCACAGCGTCCTGAGAGAAGAATTTCGCCATGCGGGATGACAGTGGGATCTCCGACGCCTACAGCGACGAGAACGTGCTCTTCCACGTCCTCAGGCACATGGGGTGGGGCGATCTGGTGAACCTCGGGTACTTCACCGTTCCCACCCTGCCCGCGCTGTTGGGCGGGTTGGCCTTCTTCCAACGGCGTCTGGCCCGGCAGTCGATGTCGCTGCTGCGGACGTCAGCCGGGCAACGGGTGCTCGACGCCTGCTGCGGACGAGGCTGTACGACGGCCGCGCTGGGTCAAGTCGGCTGCAACGTCCTCGGATTGGACGTCAGTGACGGGCAGATCAGCCAGGCGCGGACGCGTTTCGGGCGCTTTCCGAATGTCGCGTTCGCGGTTGCCGACGTGACCGCTCTGCCTCCGCGGGCAGTTGGCTGGGACCTTGGTGACGGCTCGTTCGATCAGGTGCACTGTCTCGAAGCGGCCTTCCACTTCGGTCCGGCAGGCCGGCGGGCTTTCCTGTCCGAAAGCTTTCGCGTTCTGCGTCCCGGTGGCCGGCTTGTCCTTGTCGATTTCACCTGGCGTACTGCGGACCCGCACATGATCCAGGATCTCGACCCGGCCGGCCTGGTACGCGGGGCCTGGCAGTTCGAGGAATTCGAGCCCCTGGACAGCTATCTCAAGCACGCCCTCGCGGTCGGCTTTCGCGTGGAGAACGTCCTGGACTGGTCCAGCGCTGTCACCGACCGTTTCGCGTGGGTGAGCACCTGGGCCGCGACCATGGCGGGGTCCCGGGCGGGCCGGGAGACGTTGTGCCTGCGCTGGCGGGGTCTTCGGGAACTCAGTGCCCGCGACTGGCAGTACTTCGTCAAAGCCGTCCACGCCCACCGGGCGGTAAGCACAGCCACCGGGTACAACGCATTGGTCCTCGACAAGCCCGCGTGACGGGAAACCGTGACATGCCGCGTCCGGGTGGCCCCAGGACAGTCAGGACAGTGACCGACCAGCAGGTGGGCGCCACGCACCGGTCGGCACGGGCGACGGCGAACGATGTGTCGGCGTTTCATTGTGCGTGGACGGAGCGAACGGTGACCTTGTCTCCCACGTGGTTCACCTGGACGTAATACGGCTGCCCCGATGCGACGCGGGCGGTCCGCAGGTCGGCGTTCACCTCCACCGTGGACGGATGCACCCCGGCCAGACGACCGACGTGCTCCTTGACGGCCATGAGCTCAAGGTGATCACTGGCCCGGGAGCCCGGCGGCAGGCCCCACGCGTGCGCCACCGTGCCTCGCAGCCAGTCCACCTCGTCCACCTCCCCCGCGTGGAGTGTCGTCGTCCCGTCCACGGTCCTGGTCAGCCCCGGCCCGTTGAGGGGACGAGCGTTGGCCAAGAACTCCCGGCGCTCAAACGGCGATACACGGGAGAGCAACCCGATCGGCAACAGAATGCAGATCAGCCGCAGCACCGCCGCGACCCGTCCGTCCACACAGAACTGGACCTCGGTCGCAGGCAACGGCCCGAGGCCCGCTTGGCCGGAGCCGAAACCGGTGAAGCGGGCCTCGACCTCGATCTCACCGGCATCCGGCAGGGCTTCGAACAGCTCCAGCGAGACCACCCGGAGCGGAAATCCGACCTTGCCGTCACCGATCTCCGCTACCCATCGCCACAGGCTGTTGTTCGGGATGGCCTGCACCCCCGCGTCCAGCAGCCCCTGACCCAGGCACCCCTTCGGCACCGTTCCGCGCCCGGCATCGAGGATCGCGGAGGAACCGGTGGACCCGGTCGCCCACGAGGTCAGGTACTGGAACGACGGGCCGTGGAAGAGTTCGGCCGACTCGTACGGGTCGGGCTGGACCACGGCGTCCGGCAGCGCGGCGAACCTGTCCGGCCGGGTGTCCGGCCAGTCGCCCACCAGTACAGTGGCCCGCGCCACCTCCTCGTACCGGGACAGCGCGGGCATTCCCGCTTCCCGCCACGTCAGCAGTTTCACCGCGAGCCCGGTCGGCCCGGGTTCCACCTCGGTCCGCAGCCGGACGGGTTCGGTGAGCGGTATCCAGCGGCGAAGACGAACGTCGCGCACGGCGACCACGCTCTGCCCGGTGTAGTCCGCCGCGGCCTGGGAAAGCCTGTCGACCACGGACATCATCGGCATCGCGGGGAGTGTCCAGGTCGGACAGTGGTCAGCCACCCAGGTATCGACGCCGGGATCGAGCAGCGTGTCCACCACCGACGGCGAACCGTCTCCCGGCACGACGCGCATGCCGATCCCCCGGGCGTGGTAAATGCATGTGTCGTCCCCCCAGAGCCGGGCTTCGGCGATCGCATAGCGTCCACGCGCGTCCTCGCCGGCTTCCAGGATGTCCATCTCCACCCTGATCAACCGGTTGGCCGGGGTGATCTGTCCGCGGTACTTCCAGATCACCTCGTGACCGAGCATGACGGGCTCGAACCGGGGCCGCGGTACGCCCGAGGTGAGTCCGCGCTCGATCAAGTAGAACTGGAGAAGTTGGCACATCGCCTCGATTCCGAGTGAGCCCGGCTGAACCGGGTCCTGGAAGAAGTGCGCCTTGAAGAACCACTCGCCCGCGTCGACGTCCTTCTCCGACCGCAGTCGCCCGAGCCCGGCGTCGCCTCCTTCCGGCCAGTAACCGGTGATCCGGTCGAGCATCAGCAGCATGGGGCCGGGCAGCCGGGCCGGACTGCCGAAGTAGCGGTCGGGAGACATCGTGAGGTCGACCGTCCGGTCGCAGGGAGCTTCCAGAGCGGCCAGGTCCCTCTCGGACACGGGCAGTCCGGTCTGGTTGTCGAAGGCCGACGACGGGAAGTACCCGAACACGGTCAACAGCGAGAAGACCTCCGCGTCGTCGGCGAAACAGCGCACCCCGAACGACATGATGATCATCTCACCGCTCCGTGAGACGGTGGTCAGGTCTGCCTCGGTGCGCACGGTCCCTGTCGTCGGCAGGATCTCGCCGGTGACTGTTCCCGTCCCGTCGAGGTTACGGAAGAGCAGATCGGTCTCGGTGGTCAGTGGAGCGCCGGTGTAGCCGGCCAGCCACCCGCACGGTTGCAGCGCGATTTCCATGAGCACGGCGAACGGCATGACGCCGCCGTTCTGCTCGAAATACCACGCCTGGTCGGGCACGTCGTACTCGGCAACCACGCTGCTGCCCTGCCGCATGGCGCCCTGCGGATCGTCCACCGAGACGACACGGGTCATGAAGTGGTAGGGCGGCCCGGGCAGTCGTGCGATCCTCCGCGTGCCGTCGAAGGGTGCGGCCGCGGCGCCGAACGCCTCGCTCGGCCTTCCCCACGCGCCCGCCAGCAAGGAGGGGTAGTCGAAGGCGAACCCGTCGGACACGACTGCCGCCTTCGAGTCGCGGTAGCCGACCAGGCCGCCGAGCGAAGCGAGCGGGAGCGGGGTGCCGTTCGTCTGCTCCACGTGCTCTCCCAGCCGCCGCCAGTGCGACAGCGGCCAGTCGGGTACCAGTCGGAGTGTGATGTTCTGACCGTGAAATGCCTTGATCCCGTCGACGGTGCCCAGCACGTCGGCGTACAGCGTCGGCACCGGCCCGGCCGAGAGGCCGTGCACGAACACCTCGTACACGACCCGCTTGCTCGCCGGGGTGGCCTGCCCCCGGCACCGGACGGTGTACGGCCGCTCGTCCGCCACCTCAAAGCGCCAACCGTCCCTGGCGACGGCGAAGCCCGTGGCCGCCAGGTAGAAGGCCATGGCCTGCAGCCCGCCCTGGAGCATCAGGGTTCCTGGCATGCAGGGATCATTCTTGAAGTGCCCGTCGAAGAACCAGTCGTCCGGCGAGACGGGCGTCTCGGCGCGGAGGTAGCCGCGTCCCCACGGGCCGCCGGCCGGGTCGAACGCGGTTACCTCCTGGAGCAGCAGCAGCCGGCCGCTGTCGATACGAGGCGGGCGCACATGCGCCCTGGTCGCTTCCCAGCCGGGGCCGAAGCAGTCCGCCGGCCGTCCGTCGGCGAAGGCCAGCACCTGCTGGGCGGTGAAACTCGATGGAGCGCCGGGCACCGCTGGAGCGTCGAGGGGAACGTCATCGGCCGGTGAGGAGTCGGCGGGGTCCCAGCGCACTCCGTCGGTGCTGTCGAGTTCGGCCTTGGTGAAGAAGCCGGCCTGACCGTCGCGGACGCTCAGCCGGAGCTGGTCTCCGACGTAGCAGTCGTAGCGGAAGAAGAAGAGGCGGACACCGTTGTGCTGGGCGTGCCGCTCGATGTGGATCTCGTACCGCAGTGTCTCCCCCGCCTCGGGCTGACCGTCGTAATACGTCAGCTCGCATCCCAGCAGCCGGTAGGCCCGCTCGCCTCGGTTGACCAGGTCGATCCCGAGCCAGCTGATCAGCAACAGATCCGCCTGGCCCGCCTCGATCATCAGGGCCGCAGGAATCCGTCCGGTGGCGTCGAGATACCAGCTGTCGAGGCGGATGTCCGTCTCGGTCCAGATCGTGCCGGTGGCGTGCTCCGGGCCGAGTTCGACCAGTGCCGCGGGTACGGCGTCGATTCCGGTGACCCGGTCCGCGAGGAGCATCGGCGGCTCGGGCATCCGCGTCTGCACCGGGTACTCGTCCTGCGCGGCGAACTTCGGACCGAAGAGGGTGGAGATCCGCTGCGCGGCGAGGTGTTCCAGTCCGGCCCGGTCGAACTTCGGTCCTGGCAAGGACTCCGGCAACTGGGAACCGGTTGGTATGGCCGGCGGCGGAGCGGCCGGGCGCACCGGCGGTGGGGGCGGAGACGGAGGCGGTGGCGTGGTTCCCGCCGCGGCGTTCACCAGTGCCGTGAGCATCTGAGCTCTGGTCTGGAGGAACCTCTGGTGCGACAGCATGTGCTGGGCGACGACGTCCTGGTGCAGCGCGATCACGCGGTGGCTGTGCTGGGCGACCAGCGCGTGCATGGTCGTCGGCTGCGACACGGCGGGGGCGGGGGCTGGGACG